>JBEKPI010000005.1:0-45872 GCA_049520855.1 Occallatibacter sp. | reverse complement strand
GATGCTAAGCAATACCGTCAGTTCATCCGATCATCGCACATCATCCCCGGTCCCCAACTGCGAGGGACCGGGGGCACCCTCAGCGCGCTCAGGAAATCTCACCGGGACCGGGGCCACCCGCCCGTCTGGTTCACAATTTTTATAAGCGGCATTGTCCCCCAAAGATCCCAACATCGCTGATCAAGGCAGATGGTTTGACCGACGTATGCCGGCCGGCGATGAGTTTGCCGCACAGAGATTTGAGCGCCCTGGAAAAGGCTGCGGACTTCATTCCATTTCATCTGCCATTGAGGAACTCAAGATGATAACCGATGTACGTCAGCACGAGAAACATCGTTCCAGAAAGACTAAGAAGACAGTCGGTAATCCCACCCGCTGCGACCCCAAGCGCAATATCTATCGGGGATCCAGCCTCAATCGGGGATCCAGCCTCAATTTGGGCAACCAGGTCTTCCGAATAAAGCGTTCGAAGCCGCCTTAAAAACCTCGTTGAACCCCACCAGGAAGTTAACATTATAAAGTCCAGTGCTAGAAGCACATAGGCAGTGGATGACGTTAATTCCCGCCAATGCCGGTAAAGGAGCGCCATATCCAGCACAATGCACACGAGATACGTCACACTCGGCACAAGAACGCGGGCTGAATAAAAAGGCGACCGTGAAAAAAACTTGCGACCGTCAATCGGTCCCCTCTTATCAATCAACAGGGCAGGATACTGAGACAGATCCACGAAAACACCTCACTGATAAATCATTGTGGGCAACCGATCGCACTAACGATGGGGCCAGCTAATCCCACAGAGTATCCGGCCAACCCCAGAGCGTCCCCCGCACCTGGTGCGGCCCCGACTCCAAGCGTGTATGCCGCGAACTCCCCACCTCCGCACAAGCTCGAGTGCAGATCATTGCCGAACGGGTGTTCAGAATCAAACGCCACGGATTGAATCAATGCATCAAGGCTCTGCCCGTAGGGATCTTGTTGAGCAAATTGGCTTTCCTGGTACGCGGCGTAGATCTGGTTAATAGCGGCTGGGTTATAGTTCGAAGAGACAAAAAATGCGGATACAGATCCAGGACTGTATCCGTATTGAGTGATTGTTCCATCCGTCCCCGTCTCGCGGACCAGCCCGGAGCTGTTATAGAGAGTAAAACTCGTAATCCCGGTACTTGGATTGAATGTAGTAATGACGGAGCCGTGGCCATTTTCAGCATAGTTTGCAATGCCTTGAACCCATCCCGCATATTGCGTATTTTCACTACTCGACCACGCACCGCCAAAGCCCAGTTCAATCCATGTTCCACCCGCCGCTTGACATTGACCTGGACTCCCAGTGCTGGGGTCGCTTTCTGAATCAAAGCTTCCGTCGTCCCAAACGCATTCCAATCCATTTGGATCAGTCAAGCTCATCGGGTCGTTTTGCACGTAGGCATACCGATTCAGTGACTGCGGATATGCTTGATTCACAGCTTTCCAACCCGAAGGGTCAGGCGAGAGCCAGCGCCCCGCCGCAGGATCGTACTTGCGGAAGAGGAAGTCGTAGACGCCTTGCGCGTTCGGCCCCGTGACCGTGTCTTGGTCCTGGCCGGTGAAGCTGCGGTCGGCCGTGCCGGCCTCGTTGTAGGTCTCGCCGAAGGGCGCGTAGGCCTCCTTGGAGTAGACGGCATGGGCCCAGGTCGTCGCCAGGCGCGAGGAGCCGAGCCAATCGGTATGGCGAATGAAGTTCAATCCAGTTGAATTGTAGACCGCCGTCTCACCGCCGGGAAGCGGAATCGTGGCCTTGATCAAAGCGCCGCTCTGCGTGACGGCCAGTTTTCCGCCCGCCGGGCTGAAGATGAACTTCGTGTAGGTGCTTCCCTGCTGGGTCTCGACCAGCCGCCCCAGGGCGTCGTAGGTGCCGGTGATCGCGCCGCCGGTCAGCGCCGTGACGGTGGCGGGCTGCTTACCTCCCCGGTCCCCAACAGCGGGGGACCGGGGGCACCATCAGCGTGGTAGCGAACCGTCACCGGGACCGGGGCCACCCGCCTGCATGGTTTCTGTAAACAGCAGAATCGAAAATGCTGTAGCGCTGCCAGGAAGCCATGAGAAGACGAACGCTCGTCTCGACGCAGGCTCAAAGCAGTGCTCCATCGGGCCGGGGTCCGGACGCTCCTACGGAGCCTACTGGTTGTTCTGAATCACGGTCAAGAGCGAATTAGGGGGCGCCGCATCCTGGGCGAGCTCCCAGATCATCACCCCGCCGTATTGTTCAACGCCCAACTGCGTCTCCTGGGCCATCAACGCGTCGCTCATATGGTAGAGAGGCACGCCCCCGTCGAGAGAGCCGCCGCTGACTTCGTACGTCTGCGGGGCATCGGGGTACGCCCCGAGAATGGCCGCATCGGTCTCAAAGATCGAGTTATTGGCGTCTTGAGCGTAGAAAGGAACGCCAACCGTCATCTTGCTACTCGGCACGCCGAGGCCGGGAGCACCAAAATACTGCATACTCGCCACCGTGTCGGAATAATACTGCGTGGCAGTTGTGTCATAGCCAAGGAACGAGTAGGCCATGACGCCGACGAGGTCGTACTGGAGAAGCGTGGAGTTGGCCATGGGCGCACCGTAGCCATCCGGGTAAGGCGGGCTTTGCCAAATCCAAGTCGCCGCAGTAGTCGAGGCGACCTTCCCCCCCGAGTGCATCTTTGCTATCAGCGTGGTGGCGAAGGTGTCGTAGTCCGTACCCATATTCTTTGGATCCTCGATGTCCACATCCACGCCGTCAAGGTTGTGATCCGTGAGATAACTGTCGAGCGAGGCGACGAGTTGAGTCGAGAGCCCAGCTTTGTAGAACTGTTCGATCAGCGCATCATCGTCGGTGCTGCCGCCGCCGATTGAGAGCAACACCTTTAGTCCGGCGTTGTGCGCGGCAGTCACAAGCGTGGCAATATCGGCGTCGGTCTGCTGGAGGGTCCAGGTCATGCTGCTCGAAGCCGTGCATGTGCCGCCGCAGGAGGGCGGCAGGCCGAATGCAAGGATCAGGTGGGTCATCTTGCTGAAATCCAGGGACGTAGCAAAGGACGCGTAGCTTCCCTGGGAATCCGGCAGATAGCCAATCAGCAGGGGTGTTCCGGGCGGGGCTGTTGCGGAGGTGACCGTCAACGTAACGTTGGCGGTATGCGTAACGCTTCCTCCCGTGCCGGTGACCGTGATTGAGTAGCTTCCAGCCGCAACCGCTGGGTCAACAGCGATGGTCAACGTGGAGGCGCCGGAGCCTGGCGCGGCGATGGTGGCCGGGCTGAAGCCGATGTAGACGCCGGCCGGCAGGCCGCTGGCGGTGAGCGCAATAGGCGCGCTAAAGCCGTTGGAGACAGAGGTTGTGGCCGTGGAAGTGCCGCTGGCGCCATACGCGATGGAGACGGCTGTGGAGGGAACCGTCAGGCTGAAGTCGGGCGGGGGCGGGGGCGGGCCGGTGACCGTCAGCGCAACGGTGGCCGTATGGGTGACGCCGCCGCCCGTGCCGGTGACCGTAATCGAATAGTTTCCAGTGGCGACGGCTGCGCCTACGGCGATGGTCACCGTGGAGGAGCCGGAGCCCGGCGCGGGGATGGTGGCCTGACTGAAGCCGATGGTGACGCCGGCCGGCTGGCCGCTGGCGGTGAGCGCAATAGACGCGCTAAAACCGCCGGAGACGGCGGCTGTGACCGTGGAACTGCCGCTGGCGCCCTGGGCGACGGAGACGGCGCCGGACGGGGCCGTAAGCGTGAAATCGGGCGTTGGCGGCGGGGGCGGCGGTGATTCGAAACCAGATGAACCGCAGCCGCTCAGCCCCATTGCAACCGCCGCAACCGCGGCCAAAACAAACCTTGTCCTGCGAAATCCACATTGCTTCGTCATCCCATTAACCTTTCGTTTCCAGTCCGGAAAGTCATTCCATCGCCGGCGGTGTGGAGAAACTCGATTGAGCCTGGCAGGCCCGTTGCACACCAAGGCGCGGCTTGTTCGGTTTTGGGAGCAAGCCAGAAAACCATGAAGCCAATCCTATTCTTCCCTAGGCGGGGATTATACCGCTTTTCGCAGGGACTCGTGAATGATCATCTTCAGATAAGTCAGGTAGCGCAGCCCGCGCTCTACTGATTGGGCGCGAGCTTTAGCAACGTCTCTGGAACCCAGACGAATTTTCGTAGCAGTCGAGTCGCCGGTCACAACTATAATGCAGGGACCGGCGTAGCCTTCATTCAAAGCCTTCTCGAATGAGTTTGCGACAGCTTCTTCGTTCGCTTCCCACCACGCAGCTTCTTCGGCACGATTGGCAAATCTCTTTCTCTTCGATTTCATCAGCGTTGGCACCTCCTCAATTCCATATCGGCTGCTTACTGCCTTAACTCGACGAGCGTAGCCCCCTGGCCGCCTTCGTTTTGCGGGGCTTCGGTGAGGGTGGCTACGTGGGGATGGCTCTTGAGGAATTCGCGAACGCCGCGGCGGAGAACGCCTGCGCCGTGGCCGTGGATGACGCGGACGCGGGGAAGGCCGGCGAGGAAGGCGCGGTCGAGATACTTCTCCAGCTCCCCGGCGGCCTCGTCCACGGTGCGGCCGATGAGGTTGATCTCCATGCGCATCTCGTCGGTGTTGGCGCTGGTCACGGTGACATGCACGTTCTGCTGCTTGCGGGCGGAGGCAAGCGGGTCTGCTTTTTCACTCAACAAAGAGTCTGCCGTCTGCAAGACCTCGCGGAACTCGTCGCGCTTGACGCGCATCTTGATGGGGCCGAGCGCGACTTCAAAGATGTCTTTCTCGACCTCGCGCTGCACGGTGGCGATCTTGTTCATCGACTTGACGAGCACCTGGTCTCCGACGGCGATGTGCTTCATCACGTGGGGCTGTGCGTTCGCATCGCCCTGATCCGCGCCGGTGCGGTGGGCGACGACGGTCTGGTTGAAGCTCTCTTGAAATTCGCGGCGGAGGCGCAGGATGCGGCGCTCGGCCTCTTTGGAGAGCTTTTGCTGGCCGGCGCGGTCTTCGATGGCGCGCACCGTCTCGCGCATCTGAAACTCGAAGTCCTTGAGCAGCGAGGCCAGCTTGGTTTCTAGCTCTCGTGTGCGCTTGCGCAGCTCGACATCGCCTTCGCGGGCCAGCTTCGCCCGCTCCTGATTGAGCGCGTATTGTTCGACGCGCGCGGCTTTGCGGTCCGCTTCCAACTGGGCCAGTTCGCTGTGCAGGCGGTCAAGAAAGCGGGCTATGTCCACTTGCTGCGATCCGAGGCGCTGGCGGGCGGCGGCGATGATGGCGGCGTTCAGGCCCAGCCGCTCGGCGGTCTGGATGCCGGCGGATGCGCCGGGCACGCCGAGCTTGAGTTGGTAGTTGGGCGCGAGCGTCACCTCGTCCACTCCGGCTGCCGCGTTGAGCACACCGGGCGTGTTGGCCGCGTAGACCTTGAGCGAGGTGTGGTGCGTGGAGATCAGCGACCATGCTCCCGCCGTCAAAAAGTGGCTGGCAATCGCCACGGCCAGGGCCGAGCCTTCCTCGGGGTCGGTCGAGGAGCCAAGCTCATCCAGCAGAACCAGAGACTTGTCCCCGGCCAGACGGGAGAGCCGGTCGAGGTTGGTGATATGCGCGGAAAAGGTCGAGAGCGCGGCCTCAATGGACTGGGCGTCGCCGATGTCGGCCAAGAATGCGGTGAAGACCGGAAAGCTGGCTGCCGTGGCCGGCACAGGCAGGCCGGCCTGGGCCATCATGGCCAGCAGGGCGGTGGTTTTGAGGGTGACGGTTTTGCCGCCGGTGTTGGGGCCGCTGATGATGAGCTGCCGCTGGGCGGCGGTTAGCGTGAGCGTGAGCGGGACGACGCAGGTGTTTGGACGGCTGCCATTCACGCGGAAATGCCTCTCCAGCAGAGGATGCCGGGCCGCTTCGAGGCGCAGCAGGTCAGGCGCGATGGTCGGCGCCACGCAATCGTAGTCGCGGGCAAAGCGGGCGCGGGCTTGCAGGCTGTCAACCAGCGCCAAGACACGCGCGCCTTCGACCAGAGCCACGGCGTAGCCGCCTACCTGGCGGGTGAGCGCGACGAAGATGCGATGAATCTCGGCCTGTTCTTCTTCGATCAGCCGAACCAGCTCGTTGTTTTGCTCGATGGTTTCCAGCGGCTCGACGTAGACTGTTTGGCCGGAGGAGCTTGCGCCGTGAACCACGCCGCCGATGCGGCGCTTGAGCTCGACGCGGACAGGAATCACGAAGCGCTCGCCGCGAATGGTGATGAGGTCTTCCGTGGTAGCGCCTTCGGCGGAGAGTTTGCGCAGGGCGGCGCGGAGGGACTCTTCGATGAGGCGCTGCTGGCGCTCCTGCTCGCGGCGGATGCGGCCCAACTCGGGCGATGCGTTGTCAGCCAGCGAACCGTCGGGCTGAATGGTGCGCTCGATGGATTCGGCGAGCGGGCGGAGGCTGGTCGTAAGCGCAGCGGAGAGGCCGGAGAGCGTCGGCACCTTGCCCACCAGCCGCGCCGGTGGCGATTGCAAGAGCGACTGCCAGGAGGCAACGTCGTTGGCCAGGCGCGCCACGGCTTGCAGTTCGTCGGCTTCAAGAGCCGCACCGGGAATCTGCGCCTTGGCCGCGTGCTGCGTGGGGTCGAAGAGACCGCCGAGCGGAATGGAGACCTGCTCTTCGAGCAGCAGCCGAACCTCGCCGGTGAGCTGATGCTGGCGCGCGATCCAGGCTTCATCGGTCGATGGCTTTAGATCGAGAATCGCATTGCGGCCCACGGGCGAGGCGGCAAAACCGGCCACCAGGGCCAACAGCGGCTCCCACTCGAGAGCGGCAAAGTCGGCGTACAAGACCGGCGACGGAATGGGATCGAGCATAGACATGTTCAGGAACTATCTTAGCGGTCTCCTGGAGCTCTTGGGCAGCGGAGAGACTTGCGGGGAGTCTTCGGCTAAGAGGTTGACGCCGGAGTCGAAGATGCGGGCGACGCTGTGGGCGCGGCGGTGGACGCGGCAGGCGGCGCGCTGGATGTGGATTCGCTGGAGGCGGAGGGCGATTTTGTCTCCGCCGGAGCAGCGCTCTTGCCGGTTTCGGACGACTTTTCTGATCCGGATTCGGAGGCGGGCTCGCTGCTCTTGGCGGCGTAGTCGTTCACATACCAGCCGGCGCCTTTGAAGTGCAGGCGCGGGGCTGTGAGCGGGCGTTCGAGGACACCCTGGCAGACGGGACAGACCGACTCCTGCTGGGAGTTGAAGTTCTGAATCTTTTCAAAGCGATGGCCGCACTGGGTGCAGCGATAGGCATACAACGGCAAAGTTCTCACCCCTCCGGGAAGAAGCGACACACTTTACCCATTGTATCGAGAAGGCCGTAATTATCTGCAACCACCTGCGGTGGGGCCAGCGGCTCGCGGCTTCATTGTCATCAGCTCTAAAACCACCTGCGGTGGGGCCAGCGGCTCGCTGTTCGCTCGCAGGGGGTTCGTGGCATCCCACCCTCGATCACCCCAACGACGAAGACCTGTCGTTGGGGATCCCGACCGCAAAGTCTCAAAAAGCAGCTTCTTCGACTTCGCTCAGAATGACAAGCGAGGGTGGGGCACCTAGTGTTGGTTTCAATGCACGGCGATGAGAACCGAGGCTGAGTGGTTCTCCCAATCGAGGCTGAGCTTGCCGGTTGTGCCGCCCAGGTCCGTGACTGTGAACTTCAGATTCTCGACCGGGGCAAGCGGTTTGCTCATGGTCATCTTCACCCGGCCCAGATCCTTTGTCTTGTCGTAGACCGTTCCCCATTGGCCGGTCTGCGTGTTGACGATGAGCACCCAGTTGTCGGGATCGGAGATGTCGACGTAAAGGGTGTAGTCGCCCTTGGGAACCTTCAGTCCGCCCAGGGTCAGATCGGCGTCGGTATGCAGTTTGGTTGCGCCATTGGCGCCGGCGCGCCATACCGGATAGGTGGGATCGTGACTGATGAGGCCATCCTGGCCGAAGATGTGGCCGGCGCGGCCCTTGACGCCGGGCGAGTTGTAGGCGATGGAGATGGTCTTGCCGGCGATGGTCGCGGTTTCGGTGGCGGCCGGGCTGGCCGGCGGTTTTTGCTGAGCGGACAACGAGAGCGTGGCGGCAGCGAGCAGGCCGGCGCAGATCAAAAGACACTTCATGGTGTTTGTCTCCTCCGGGCAGAACGGTTGTGGATGATGGACTGCCCCGACGCAACGATTGTCGCACCGAGCGGGCCTCCTTGGGAAACTGGCGCGAGGGTTTGCAGCGGTGCGCAGAGAGAGTCGCCCCGATAATCGTCCGCAAGAATCTCAGTCATTTGGCGCATTCCACCGTGCCAGCCGCTTCGATCCCCTATACTTGTGACACGAAAACGATCCAAGGGGGAGCTATTCTGTGCCGACTCGTGTCCGCCCGCCTCTCTACGTCCTTGCCTTTCTTCTTGTGCCTTGCTTTGCGGCAATGAATGCCCAGCACGCAGGCAACAGCAACGCCAGCTATCAGCAGTTGCGTGGTTTGCTGCCGGGTAGCGAAGTGATTACGGTGAGCAACCTCGAGTTGCGCCGGGATGCGGCTACCTTCACCTTCCGCAGCGGCAGTTTTGCCTTTTATGGCGAGGTGAACGGAAAGGTGACCGGGGCGGTCTTCAAGGGCGACGGCCATCTGCATGTGACCCCGCCGACCGTCCAGGAGCGGCACAACCTCTCCATCGTCAATCACAGCGAAGAGTTCGATGAGGACTTCGACAAGGCGGTGCTGCGCTTCACCGACTCGACCGCGGCGGATCTGCGCAAGGCCGCTGCGGGGAAGGGCGAGCCTGACCCGGCCTACGGCAAAGAGGCTGAAGGACTGCATGATTACGCTCGCCGTCATCTGCACGACAACCTGGATTTGCGCCTGCTGCAGGATGTGCTGAGCTCTGCCCCCGGCGGTTACTTCCTGGCGGCGATGCACGGACAAAAGGACGCTCACCTGTTTTTCATGCTCGACCCGCTGGGCCTGAGCGGATTGGCGCCTGAAGAGGTTGCGCTTGAGAATTGGAACTGGCACGACGATGTGCTTACCTACCCTCTCGCTTTTCACCGCGCAGCCGAATACGCCAACGGGACCGCCAGCGGCAACGAGCACAATGCGGCCTACCACATTGCGAGCGAAAACCTCGATGTCAACATCGAGAAGAACGGATTCCTTTCCAGTCTCGCGACGGTCGAAGTGCGCGCGGATCAGGACGGCGTTGCGGTGATTCCGCTCGATCTTTATCCCACACTCCGGGTAAGCAAAGTTGAAACGGCCACGGGCGATCCGCTGGATTTCGTGCAGGAGAAGAAGGAGGAGGATCCAGACTTCGGCGTTGTGCTGCCGCAGCCCCTCAAGAAGGGCGAGACAGCTACGCTGAAGATCACTTATGCAGGCAAAGATGTGGTCATCAACGAGGGCAGCGGGAACTATTACCCGGTTGCCCGCGAGGATTGGTATCCAAACTCCAGCCAGGGGCTGGGCGACTACGCCACCTACCGGATGCTCTTTCATGTGCCGAAGGGGTTGCAATTGATCGCCACGGGAACCAAGGTGGGCGAAAGCACCGACGGGGGGATAACGACGAGCAAGTGGAAGACGGAGGTCCCGCTGGCGGTGGTGGGCTTCAGCCTGGGCGACTTCAAGTCAAAGGAAGCAAAGATCGGCAACCCGCCGGGAGGCGAGCTCACCATCGATGCCTATGCCAACACATCTCCTCCCGATTCCGTCGCCGAGTTTTCGGATCAGGGCTTTGGCTCTCTGAACACAACACCCATGCTGGCAACCGAGCTCAACCAAGGCGAAGCCGCCGCGCAGATATACACCGACTACTTTGGCCATCTGTCCTTCCCTCACATCTCTTTGACTCAGCAATCCGCCTGCAACTACGGCCAGAGCTGGCCGATGCTGGTGTACCTGCCGGTTTGCGGCTTCTTCGACGACACGCAGAGGCACTTTTTGCTTGGAAGCAGTTGGTACGACGTGTATTGGAAGGTGGTGACCCCGCACGAGGTTGCGCACCAGTGGTGGGGGCAAACGGTGGGCTTCCGCAGCTATCGCGACCAGTGGATGAGCGAAGGATTTGCCAATACGTCGGCCACTATCTTCCTGCAGGCCACACGCCAGATGGATGTGTTTTCGGAGTTCTGGAAGCAGCAACGCAAGCTGATCACGGAAAAGAACCCGGAGGGCTTTCGTCCGATCGATGTCGGCCCGGTCACCATGGGTGCGCGGCTCAGTTCCCCCAAGACCGGATGGGATATCTACCAGAATCTTGTCTACCCCAAGGGCGCGTACATTCTGCACATGATCCGCATGATGATGTGGACGCCAAAGGAAGGGGACGACCGCTTCAAGGCAACGATGCGCGACTTTGTTGAGAGCTATCGGCTGCGGGCGGCGACCACGGAAGATTTCAAGGCGGTGGTGGAAAAGCATATGAGTCAGCAGATGGACCTGGACAGCAATCATCGAATGGATTGGTTCTTTAATCAGTATATTTATGGCACCGACTTGCCGACGTATCACTTCGAGGGCCAGGCTACGCCGAACGGCGATGGGACCAGCTTGCATGTCAAGCTGACTCAGTCAGGGGTATCGGACAAATTCAAGATGCTCGTGCCGGTCTATCTTGAGCTCACCGATGGCAAGGTGATACGCCTGGGATCCTTCGCCATTGAGGGTTCTATAACGCTCGACCAGACAGTGCAATTGCCAAAGATGGCAGCCCCGGTGAAGCGAGCATCCATCAACTACTACTACGATGTTCTGTCGGTTGAGAAATAGGATGAGCCAGCGCGGCGGAGGGTGCGATATACTCCAGACGCAGCAGAAACTTGGAGGTTTCACGATGCGATTTCTCAAGATGGCGGCGGCCGGCGCCTTGGCCTTGACGATCATGGCGGCTCCGGGCGGGATGATGGCGCAGGGCGGCGATACGGTGCTGAAGCCGGCGGATACGCCGAAGCTGTTGCCGGCGAGCGTGTATTATCGCGGGCAGCAAGCGCCGACGGAACTGCGCAACTCGGGCGGCGTGAAGTTTGCCGACGGGTTCTTCGTTCTCACAACCCTGGTGGACACCAGCGGCTACTCAACCGGAGTGCAGGCGAAGTATCAGGCTTATTTCATCACCGAGGTTCCCATCAAGGTGGGCGGCCAGAGCCTTGGCGCGGGCATCTATGGCGTGGGATTCGTCGGCAGCAAATTCGTGGTCACCGACGTGGGCGCGCATGACGTTCTCAGCGTTGCGGCGAGCGAGGATCCAGGGCTGAAACTGCCCAGGCCGCTGCAAGTGACAGCCGACCCGGCCGGCGGCTTCCGGCTTTATGCCGGGCGCAAGTATGTGGGCTTCAGCCGGTAGGGTGTTGCAGTGGACAGTCTCCCAGGTCCGGCAATCCGGACACTTCGGCTTCGCTCAGTGCAGGCTCTGGGGTGTCCGGCGCTCATTGCGCACGCGGCATCAAATAGGCCTCGAAGTGCGCCAGAATGCGGTTGAAGAGATGGGTGCGGACATCCGCTCCGGTGAGGGAGTGCGTCTTGCGCGGATAGATTTGCAGGTCGTAAGGAATGTTGGCCTGGATCAACTGCTGCACAAATTGCACTGAATTCTGCATGTGGACGTTGTCGTCGCCCGTGCCATGCGCCAGCAAGATGCGCCCCTTGAGGCTGGCCGCTGAGTTGACCACCGAAAAATCCCGGTAGCCCTCGGCAAACTCCGCCGGCTCGCTCATGTAGCGCTCGGTATAGATCGAGTCGTAGCCGCGCCAGTCGGTCACTGGCGCCACAGCAACCCCGGCGCGGAAGCGATCGCTGTGCGTCATGGCGTAAAGCGTGAAGGTCCCGCCCCAGCTCCAACCCCACCATCCCAGGCGCTTCGGGTCCAGTTGCGGATGCTGACGCAACGCCGCGTCCAGCACCGTCATCTGATCTTCGAGTTGCACCGGGCCGAAGTTGTGGTAAGCGGCCTGAGCAAAGGCGCGTCCGCGCCCACTGCCGCCGCGATTATCGGTGTGCAGCACGGCAAAGCCATCCCGGGCCAGCAGCTCGTCGAAGAGCAGATCGTCGCTCCAGCGATTCACCACCTCCTGCTCGCCGGGTCCGCCGTAGGGGTTCACGATCAGCGGTACGCTGGCCGCGGTTGAGGCTCCCTCGGGCAGCAGAAGCGTGGCGAACAGGGCCGTGCCGTCGTGGGCCTTGACCTCCATCGGATCTGGGGCGCGCAGGTGGTAGGCTTTCAGAGCCCGCGTCGTCCAGAAGACCTTGCACTCTTCCGCCTCCGCGCAGAGCCAAAGCGACGGAGGAGCCATGCGCGACGATTGCTTGTCAACAAATGCGCTGCCCGCGAGTGCAAAGTTTCCCTCGTGGAACCCGGCCCCCGTGCTCAACTGCCTCCGCTCTCCGCTGAAGCTCACTTGCCAAATCTGCCGATCGAGTTTCGTGCTGTTGGGCGGATTGCTCTCGTTCGACGCGTAGTCAACAAGCCGGTCTGCCGCATCCACTCGCAAGACATCGCTCACCTCGAAGTCGCCCTGGGTCAGTTGCCGAACCAGCCTGGCTGTCGCTTTGGCCGGGCCGGCAGGGTCATAGCTATAGAGATAGATGTGGCTGTGCCCGTCATTCCACTGGGTGAGCACGATGATGCCGCCGCCCACGGCAATGTCGTACTTGTCGTCGAAGAACTTATCGTCGGTCAGTTGCAGCACGGCGTGCGCCTGGCCGGTTGCGGCGTCGGCAAAGTAGAGATCGCGATGCCTCTGGTCTCGGGAGAGCGTCTCGATCCACAGCGTCTTCGCGTCTACCCAGCCGAAACGCGGGATGTAGTCCTGCCCGGCGCGGATCGGCAGAGCGACCCACACTGTTTTGCCGCCTTGAGCGCTGACCACGCCGACGCGCACAGTGGGGTTGGGGTCGCCTGGCTGCGGATAGCGCTGCCCGTCCAGCGTGGCATGCGCGGGAATCCAGTCGGTGATGGGGTAGACCGGCACCTCGGCCTCATTCATCTCGAGATAGGCCAGGTTTTGCGAGTCCGGCGACCAGAAGGTATTGCTGCGCACGTCCAGCTCTTCGAGATAAACCCAATCCACTTCGCCTTCGAGTGTGTTTGCGTTGGGAGCCGGTGCGACCATCGTCACAGGCGTTCCGGGCTTATCGAGCCGCGCAACCGCCAGCCCGTGGTCGCGGATGAAGGAGAGCGATGCGCCATCCGGCGAGAACTGAGGGTCGTCGCCCGAAGCCGCGCCGCTCGACGCGACCTCGGCGGTCGTGCCGCTGCCGAGGTCATAGAGCCATAGCAGGCCGATCCTGTCAAAGAGCAGATGCGTTGAGTCCGGCGACCACAAGTAACTCGCCAGCTTGTAGCGGTCGCGATGGTCGCGGTCTGTCTCCGTGTCTGGCCCGGCGGTGAACGACGCCAGCTTGTCCCGGCTGACCAGCACGCGCGGCTTGGGCTTTTCTGGATTTTGGGCTGGGTCCAGCTCCATCAGCGCGCCGTTTTCCATGTAGGTCAGATGCTTGCCATCGGGCGACCAAGTCACCTCTTCGGGCGGAGCCTGGATCAGCGGCTCATGCCCATAGATCGCCTCCACGGTCAGAGGCCTTGCCGGCGCCTGGGCTGCAAGTGGAAGACTTGCCAGCGATAGAGCGATAGCGGCGGAAAGCAGAACGGCGGTTGCGCGGGTCAAGAGGGCCTTCCTCCGGGAGCACGGCACGGCCTCGCTTTGAGGCGGGATCGCATGAATGAACTATAAACTCCACCGCCTTACACGGTCCGCAAAGCGCTTCACATTGCCGCGACGCGCTTGCGGTAGGCATCCACGCCTAGCCGCCCGATTCCCCAGACCAGATGCAAAATGGTGATGGCGCAGATCACTACGGCACTCCACTGGATGGATAGGTTGATCGACGTCAGCGCCGCGCCATAGCGCGCCTGGTCGAGCGCTGGATTCCTGAGCAAGACGTAGGCGTGATTCGGCACGGAGAGCAGAAGGCCCAGCGGAATCAGACCGACAGCGCTGACGACGATGGTCTGCGCGGTGCGCGGGCGCGGCCAGCTTCCTCGAATCAGGTCCGCCGAGCGCCAGGCCAACTGAACGACGTTCACCACCACCACCCACCAGTAGAAGAGGACCGAAAACGGCGCCAACTGGAAGGGCGATGCGTGCCAGTAGAGGACGCCGGGCCCAATCAGCAGATACGGATGCCGGGGCACCAGCAGCCACCAAACCAGGAAGAGGAAGCCAAAGATCACCTCGGTGACGGCATGGGCGAAACTGCGCGGCTTCTTTCCGCCGGCAAGCTGCTCCGTGAGCGGGGGAAGGGAACCGGGCGACCAGTCGGCGGCGGGGGGCGCGAGCGTCGGGAACTTGCCTGGGCAACGCGCGGCGGCAAACTCGATGATCGCAAAGATCAGAGTGACCCATGCGGCGGTCGTCATCAACATGCCGGGAATGCGAAGCACGGCTGCCAGCACGGTCATCTCGCTCGGGGTTTGCGCGGCAATCTGCACCACGGCGACGATCGTCCAGATGACCGTGGCCCAGATAAACGCCAGTTTCAGCACGTACAAATAGAAGGGGAAAAGCGCCGGCCCGATCAGGGATCGCTGGGGTTGATAGCGCGCGGCCACTTGGATCGGATGGCCGAGTTGCTTGAGCCAATCCTCGGCTTCGGCGGCGGTGAGCGTGCGGCCCAGCGCGGCCTCTTTGTCCTCAAGCTGCGCTTCGAGGTTGGCCTTGAGTTCGGCGACGATGTCGTCCTGCCGCTGCCAGGGCAGGTGCTTCTTCACGGCTTGGAGATAACGATCGAGAAGTTCCATGGCGTCTTCCTTCTTTGCTTACAGAGTGTTGTTGATGGTTGCGTTGACCGCGGCGTTGATGGCCTGCCACTCGGCGAGCAACTGGCCCAGCATCCGCTCGCCGTCGCTGGAGAGGCGATAAAACCGCTTGTTGCGCTTGTCTTCTTCGCGCCATTCGCTGGCGAGCAGCCCCTGGGCTTCGAGGCGGCGCAGCAGCGGGTAGAGGGTGCTTTCGTCGATCTCCAGGCCGTGATCGGCCAAGGATTTGCGCAGCGTGTAGCCGTAGTATTCGTTGCGAAGCTGGGCGAGGACGGCCAGAGTCAGGCAGCCGCGCCGGAGTTCCAGGCGAAGATTTTCGAAGAGGTTTTCGGTGAGTGTCATGCTGTGCCTCATACACTGTACATCAACTACTGTATTACACACAGTGTACGGTGTCAAGTATATTTTTTTGATTTTTTGGAGGGGCGCGAGACGCCCGGTATGCTGACTGCCTCCTTCCTTAGCGGAAACGAACCCAATCTTCGGCGGCACAGCGACTTGCGTCCTGTGAGCCCAGGGTGTATCTTCCGTCTCATGCATTGGGCAACTCCACAAGAACGGCGCACTCTGGGCCAGGCGCGGCGCAAGCAGGTCGGCCGGCAGGAACACAACGAACTCAAACCCAAAGAGCGCAAGACTCCCGCCCACGAATTGCTGGCGCGGTCGATGCAGGGGCGCGTCCCGGCGCTCATCAAGCTCAAGTACAAGCTGATGGCCGAGTCGCCCTTCGGCTACTTCCGCGGCGCGGTGCCGGTGATGGCCGCAGACCTGGCCGTGCTGCCCAACGCGGGCATCATCTGCCAGCTCTGCGGCGACGCGCACGTGCGCAACCTGGGCGCCTTTGCCGCTCCCGACGGGCGGCTGGTCTTTGATATCAATGACTTCGACGAGACGATTCGCGGCCCCTTTGAGTGGGATCTGAAGCGCATGGCCGCCTCGCTGGTGCTGGCCGGCCGAGCCTCGGGGCACAAGGAGGCTGCGGCGCGCGGGGCCGTTGAAAAGTGCATCGAGCGCTATGCCGCGCAGATGCGGGCCTTTGCCCAGATGCCCGCGCTTGAAGTGGGCCGCTTTCAGGTTCACCGGCTGAGTGCGGTTGCGCCTGTCCACGCGGCGCTGCTGAAGGCCGAGCGGGCCACGCCGATGCATACGCTGGACCAACTGACCGAACCGGGGTCCGGAAAGGCGGATGCGGACCGCCACTTCAAGGAGATCAAGCCAATGTTGACGCGCGTTAGCGGCGCGCAGGCGGCGGCTGTGCTGGCCGCCCTCGGCCCCTATCGCCAGATGCTCGAGCCACAGCGGCAACATCTGTTGTCTTTTTATCGCCCGGTGGACGTGGCGTTCAAGGTGGTTGGCACAGGCTCGGTGGGATTGCGCGACTACTGCATCTACTTCGAGGGCAACGGGCCTGGCGATCCGCTGTTTTTGCAGATCAAGGAGGAGCCGGCCTCCGGCTATGCCCCCTATCTGCCTGACGCGCGGCCGCCCCAACACAATGGCCAGCGCACTGCCGAGGGCCAGAAGGCGATGCAGGCGCAGTCGGACCCGTTCCTGGGCTGGACGCACTTTGGCGGGCGCGACTATTTAGTCCGCCAACTCAACGATCACAAGGGTTCGATCGAATTGGACGATCTGGCCGGCGCGGGCCTGGAGGCTTATGGCGAGGTCTGCGGCGAACTGCTGGCCCGCGGCCATGCCCGCTCCGGCGACCCGCTAATTCTGGCTGGCTACGTCGGCTCCGGCGACGGCTTTGCCGAGGCTCTGGCCAAGTTCGGCTCGGCCTATGCGGATCAGACGGAGAAGGACTGGCAGGAACTGAAGCGCTCGGCGAAGGCAGAGTCGAAGGCGTAGGGAGGTTTCGTTGCTCTTCGAATTTGGCTGACCTATGACTCCAGCCTTTATGCCCGTCCCGCGAACTCGCGGGTCTCGGTGTAGACCTTTACCTTTTCGCCGACTTCGATGTAGAGCGGGGCTTTGATCTCCAGGCCGGTTTGGAGGCGGGCTAGCTTGGTGACGCTGCCGCTGGTGTCGCCGCGCGCGCCGCCCTCGGTGTAAGTCACTTCCAGCTCGACCTTTTCCGGCAACTGAAGGCCGATGGGGTTGCCGTTGAACTTGTGCAGTTGGATGATGACGCCCTCGACCAGAAGATCGAGCGCGTTGCCCATCCTATCGCTGTTGAGCGTATGCGTTTCGAAGCTCTCCTGATCCATGAAGTGCGAGCCGTCGCCGTCGGAGTAGAGGTAGGAGGCCTCGACCAGTTCCAGGTCGGGCTCTTTGAAGCGTTCGCCGGCCTTGAAGGTCTTGTCGAAGACAGCGCGGGTGAGCAGGTTGCGCATCTTGAGGCGGACGAGCGTCTGGCCGCCGCGCGCGGTGGGCGTGGAAACCTCGGCCTCCATGCAGTAATACGGCGTGTTTTCAAACTCGAAGTACATCTTGCGCTTGACGGTAATCGCTTCCAGCAGTGCGGCCATACAATCCTCGGAAAAGCGGGCGTTCGCAGCCGCGAGAGCTCTTCGGGCTTCGATGCGGCTCACCGTCAATTATAGTGGGAGGCGCCGCGCACGCTTGCCACCATGCCCCTCGGCTGGCGATACTGCATGTAGCCCGTCCTGCGGGCCATCTCTTCCCCAGCGAGAACTGCCTTGGCTCGTGAAACTCTTACCGCCCGCCTAGAACGCAAGGAGTGCATCTCCGAAGTTGCCCAGTGCTATCATTTCGACTTCGCTGTTGAGGGGGTTGAGAGCTTTGCTTTTGTCCCTGGGCAATTCGTCTCCGGGGTGGCGCCGGACGCCAACGGCAAGCAGCAGACCCGCGCCTACTCGATCGCCTCGGCGCCAAGAGGCAACCACTTCGAGCTGTGCGCGAACCGGGTCGAGGACGGCTTCTTTTCCAACCACCTGGCCGACCTGCCCGACCTGCCCATCGGCGGCACGATCCAGATCCATGGGCCCCACGGGCACTTCATCCTGCAAAATCCCATTACGGACTCGATCCTGGTGGCCACCGGCACGGGCGTTGCGCCCATGCGCAGCTATTTGCAGTGGCTTTTTCCGGAGGGCGGCGCGGATCGCAGCGGCGGCAAGCAGATCTGGCTGGTCTACGGCACGCGCCACGAGAGCGACATTTACTACCGCGCCGAGTTCGAGGCGCTGGCCGCACGCCAGCCCAACTTTCACTACCTGGCCACGCTGAGCCGCGCGGAGGAGAGCTGGACCGGCCTGCGCGGGCACGTTCAGGAACACGTAACCCGCATCGTCGAGGAGCGCGCCGCGCGGCTGGGCCAAGCGCTGCCCGCGCCCCCGGTCGATCCCAGCCGGTTGCAGTCGGAGCTGAGCTTCGATATCTACGCATACATCTGCGGCCTCAACTTCATGGTCTCGGGTGTGCGCGAGCTGCTG
Organism: Occallatibacter sp.; assembly: GCA_049520855.1. Lineage (GTDB taxonomy): Bacteria > Acidobacteriota > Terriglobia > Terriglobales > Acidobacteriaceae > Telmatobacter. The sequence goes on along the minus strand of JBEKPI010000005.1, from coordinate 27,681 downwards.
ACCGACTTTGGCTGGCACAAGAAGCAGATTGTGTTTGAGCGATATGACTGAGGCTGGATAAGGAAGAAAGGCCGCTACAGATTGAAGAGCTCGCGTAGGCGGCGGGTCTGGGCGCGGCTGACGGGGATTTCGGTCTGGCGCTTGTCGTTCATGCGCAACTGGTAGCTGGATTTGAACCATGGCACTACCTCGCGGATGTGGTTGATATTCACCACAAAGCCGCGATGGGCGCGCCAGAAGACGGCTGGGTCTAGCAGGTCCAGAAGCTCTTCGAGCGTGCGGCACTTGGAACTGCCCTCGAAGCTCTGCGTCGCCACGCGAATCACGCCCTCGTCGATGGCCGCAAAGCAAATCTCCGCCTGGTCGACGAGCAGCAAACGGCTCTGAGCTTGGACGATGAGCTTGGCCGGCTGAGGGATGCGCGCGGCGGCTTGCGGGCGGTTCAGCAGACGGAGCAAAGCGTCAATTTGCGACTCCGGCAGCGGGCTGCCCTGGCCGTCCAGTGTGCCGGGCTGGGCGGAGGCGAGACGCCCCCGGACCCGCTCAACCGCCTGCTCGACGCGTGCGCGGTCAAAGGGCTTGAGCAGGTAATCGACCGCGTTCACGTCGAAGGCGCGCACCGCATACAGGTCATAGGCTGTGGCGAAGACAATCTGCGGCAGCGGTTCTGCCTCGCCATTGGCGGCCGAACTCGCCTTCGCCCTGTGGTCCATCAGCCGCTGGATCACGGCAAAGCCGTCGAGGCCGGGCATCTGCACATCGAGAAAGACCATGTCCGGATGGTACTCCTCGATCAGGTCCACGGCCTCGATGCCGTTTTCGCCCTGCGCAAGCACTTCCACTCCGCCCACCTGGGCAAGCAGGTAGGAAAGCTCCTCGCGGGCCAGTTGTTCGTCGTCGATGATGAGGGCGGAGAGGGTCATGCGGGCCGGAATGGAGTGAAACTTAATTGTAGGGAGGCTGCGCCACCACGCGCAACATTGAGCGTGCGGCAATCCGGCGAAAGGCCGCCTACCCGCCCATCACCCTGAGCCTCGCGGGCATGTGGTCGGCGGCCAACTCATGGCCGCAGCGGGTGCAGAACTGGTCGGAGACGCGCACCGTGCGGAAGCAGTGTCCGCAACTGGCGGAAAGCTGATAGTCGCACTGCGGGCAGAAGTGGAAGTCGCTCTGCACCTGCGTCGTGCAGGCCGGGCAGCGCGAAACCTCGGGCTGGCGCAGCAGGAAGTAAAGCACCGCGCCAATCCCGCCCGGCATGACGAAGCAGATGGCGATCCAGAAGCGCGAACTCATGGCCCGGCGCGGAGCGTCTTTGCTGACGTAGCCCACCATCAGAAAATAGAGCGAGACCAGCAGACCCCAGGAGAGATTCAGGTAAACGCGCAGGCCGATCGGCGGGCCTGGATGATGCCGCTGACCCGGCAAAATCGCCCAGAAATAGTATTCGACCAGCACAAAGGCCGCGGCGGCAGCCACGATGGACCACATCGGAATCAGGCGGGCATCTTCGTTGACGGTAATGGATTGTGGATCGCGCATGAGCAGACCGTCTCTTCAAGGGACTTGAAGCGGATTGAGCCCCGGTTCGTCCCTTGATGAATGGACGGAGAAGGGAATCGGTAAGTTGCGGGAAATTGGCGGCCGGGTGGGCGTTGCGCGGGAATTCGTAATCAGGACTTGCGCCGCAGCCATCCGGCCAGGACCACCGAGGCCAGCAGCGCCGCGCTCAGAAAGAAGATCAGCATAGTCAGTTCACCCGCCGGGCCGGTCAGGTGCTCCTCTTCGATCACGGTGTCGGCGATCCACCACGCCAGCGGACCCAGCACAAGAACGACGACCAGAGTGGCCGCCAGCGCGACCGCCCGGGTTCGTTTGCGCCCGGCCTTCTGGTCTTGCATCACGCCCTGCGAGGCGCTCACCACGCGGCGCGTGCGATAGGCTATGGCGCACTCCCGATCAGCCTGCTTTCCGCAGAGCGCGGAAACCAGTTCGCTGTCGGGGTCGCTGCCTTCGCTGGGCTTCATACCGTCTCCGGCATCGCAGATGCTATCGTTGACCGCGCCGCTGTCGACGCCGACGCCTTGAGAACCAAGCGGTTGCGCTCCAGTTTTGGCTTGATGGCGGCCAGACCGCGGTAAAGCCGCGATTTCACGGTGGAAAGCGGCGCCCGCGTGACCTGCGCGATTTCGTCGAGAGACAACTCCTCGTGGAAACGAAGCACCAAAACCTCGCGGTAAGGCGTGTCCAGTTCCATCAGAGCGCCAGCAATCCGTTCCCGGTCTTCCAGGTTGGCAAAGCGGTCGAGCGGACTGATCTCGTCTCCGGCTGGATCGAAGCTCATCGGCCGGCCGTCCTCGCTTCCGTCCTCAAAGAGCTCGTCGAGGCTGGCCATGGTGCGCTTGCGCCGCTGGTCGATGACCAGGTTGCGGGCGATAGTGAAAAGCCATGTGCCGAAGCGCGCCTTGCCGTTGAACTGCGCCCCGCGCACCAGAACCCGCATCCAGACCTCCTGGAAGAGATCCTCCGACATGTCCCGATTGCCGGTTAAATAGAGCAGATAGCGCATCAGCCGGTGCTGGTAGAGAACGATCAATTCATCCAGCAGGCCGGCGTCCTGGCGCTTCAGACCCGCGGATACAGCGAGGTTCTCCTGGCGCACCTGTTCATCTTGAGCGGAGGTGGAAGCGGAACCGAAAAAAGGGCGAACTGCGGCGGCGGTGCTCATTCTGCTCTGTTAGACACCATTCTTGCATCGATAGTCGCGCAAATCACGAAATTGCTTGAGAATTTTGCCGATAGCGGGAATCGAGGGGCGGGCGGCCCTCTCTACCGGGCCGCGTCTGAGTCTCTGCGGGCCACGCGCAACGCCTCCTCGATGACCTTTGTTGCCCGCCGCTCCCTGGCCTCGACGGTCTGGTAATAAAAGATGCCCAACAGATGGCCGCGCCGCTGCGTCGGCGTCATCGTCTCCCAGCCCTTGCGCGCCAGCGGCTGGCGGAGGAAGGCCGCATGGAGGATGGGCGGCAGCTCGGTCTCGCCCTCCAGGGTCAGGAGCAGCCGTTCTGCCATTGCCTCGGCGCGCTTCTCGCGGCTCGCGGCGCTCTTCGGCTCGCTCACCCATTTGCCGATCTCCTTGCGCATCGAGTAGCTCATGCCGGCGAACCATTTTGTCAGCCGGCGGTCGCCCTTGAGCGCGCGAGCCAGCTCGGGCGGGGTGGCCGCCGTGCGCTCCTCCAGGTCCGGTTCGAGCGAAATTCGCACCCGCGAGCCAACCGTAGCCTTCGAGGCCGCCTGCATCTTCTTGTTGACCAGGAGGAAATGACCCTGCCCGCCGGATGCGGCAAAGAGCGAGGTGCGAAAGGCAAATGCGCCGATATTGCCGTCCACAGATCTGATTTCGCCGCGCACTCGCAAGCCCCGGCGCTTCGGCCACGCCTTGGCGACGTCAAAGGGAATTCGCGCGATCACCCAGCCAAGACCCGAACGTAGGGGTTCGAGCACGGCGGTGAACGATTTGGGCGGGGAAGAAGTCATCCGGGTTTATTCATCTCTCGGAGGCTGAACCGTTGAGTCGGTGAATCGCCATGGCCGGTTATGCTGGAACCGCCAGAGGAACCGCTTCTGCCGGTTTCTTCCTTGGCCGCAGCAGACGGCGCAACGGCCTTTCGATGAGGCGATCCACTACCATTGCGATGGCCACCGCGATCAGCAGCCAGGCGGCAAAGCCTAGCAGAGTCTGGTGCCTGTTAGCGTGCGTACTCCAGTCGGCGACGAAGAAGCTGCTGACCACAATCGAGTGCAACAGGTAGAAGGGATAGCTGGCTTCGCCCAGCGCCTCCCCTACGCGACCCTCCAGCACACCCAGGCCGGCGGGACGCAGGGCGACTCCATAGATGAGCACGGTAAAGGCCGGGGCAAGCAAGGCGGTATGAATCACCATATAGGGGATCCAGGGCGACAACGCGGCCACCAGGGCGATGGCGGCCAACCCTATGAGAACCAGCGGCCAGGCCAGCTTTTGGTTGCGCTCACTGCGCAGAAAGAGCAGGCCGCTCGCCATGCCCATCAGAAACTCCGGCAGGCGCATCAGCGGGTGGAACTTGAGCGTGTTGATCCACGGCCCGAGTGTTGTGGGATCGACCGCGCCCGGTCCATCCGGATGAAAGTGCGTGTAGGCCAGCGTACACGCCAGCGCCAGCAGCCATCCCGCCGGAATAATCGCGACTAACTGACTGCGCGTCAGGCGCGTCATCCGAGGAAGCAGGAACGGAAACATGAAGTAGAAGAACGCCTCGACGGAAAGGCTCCAGTTGGGCATGTTCCAGGCCAGGGCGGTCTGCGGGAGCCAGCTTTGGAGCAGCGTCACGCTCAATGCTGCCGAAAGCCACATGTGTGGTGCGATCCAGGACCACTCGGGGACAACGACCCGCGGATCATGCGCCCGAATGAGGATGCATCCGATAAAGAACCATGGCGCGGTGATCAGCAGACAAAAGGCCAGTGCGGGATAGATGCGCGCAAAGCGGGCCTGCCAGAAGGCGCGCAGGGTCGTGGCGCGGCCGGAGTAGGTGTAGACCAATATGAATCCCGACAGCACGAAGAAGAAACTCACGCCGCAGTAGCCGATGGACGCCAATGCCCGCAGAGCCGCCAGCCCGAAATGGAAGGCCTGCATCGCCTGCATGTGGAACATGGCAACCCACAACGCGGCGAAGAAACGGATGGTAGTCAGCGCGGGCAGGCGCGGGCGGTCGAGAGTGATGACGCTCATGGTGAGATGTTACGCGCGAACCCCGATCGAGGTTCCCGGAAATCCTTGGCTTCCTCCATCTTCTACACTATCCCTATATGGAAGTTCTTTATGGGTTGCATCCGGTCGAGGAGGCAGTCAAGGCGGGCCGGCGGCGTTTTGACCATGTTTTGGTGGCCCGCGAGCGGCACGACGAGCGCCTGGAACGCCTGGTCGCACTCTGCCGCGAGGCCGGCGTCCGCGTGCGCCAGGAGACGCGGGAGCAGTTGACGCAACTGGCCCAGACCCCAGCCCATCAAGGGGTCGTCGCCCTGGTCAGGCCGCAGGAGTTTCTCACCATTGAGGATCTATACGCGCCGGGCGAGTCTGGCGCCGCCCGACTGCTGCTGGCGCTCGATGGCGTAGAAGACCCGCAGAACCTAGGCGCTCTGTTGCGCGTGGCCGACGGAGCCGGGGTGGACGGTGTGCTGCTGACCGAGCGGCGTTCGGCTCCATTGAGCCCGGTCGCCGTCAAGGCCAGCGCCGGCGCTACCGAGCATTTGCGCATCGCGCGGGTGGTGAACCTGGTCCGCGCTCTCGAAGAGCTCAAGCGCCGCAATCTCTGGATCATCGGACTCGACGAGCGAGGGACAGCGGACTACGACCAGTTCGACTTCACTGGCGACTGCGTGCTCGTGCTGGGCCGCGAGGGCGCGGGGTTGCACGAGCTGGTCAAGCGCACCTGCGATCACCTGCTGCGGATTCCCATGGCCGGCGGCGTCAGCTCGCTCAACGTCTCCGCCGCGGGGGCGGTGGTGCTCTACGAAGCCTTCCGCCAGCGCCGCGCTGTTTCGCGCGCCGAAGGCGCAGTTGGCCGCACCGCAGGCGCCCCTGCCGCAGCGGTGAAGCCAAGGAAACAGAAAGGCTTGGGCTCATGAGGCTCTCTCTTGTCCGCGCTGCGCTCCTTGCCGTGGCCGTCCCTTGTCTGGCGGCTCTCTGCTGCGCGGCGCAAAACCCTCCTTCCGCCCCGGCGACTCAACCCTCCAAGGGCCAGGTCATCTTCTCCCGCTCGACCGACGAGAACGGCCAGACCACCTCCCAATCCACCCCGGCCGCAGCCCAGCCGCCCAGTCAACTGGCCCCTACGCTTATGGCCGACGATGCGGAGCGCCAGGCCGTCACCTTCACTGGCTTCGATCTCGACGTCCATCTCAGCCCAGCCGCGCAGCAGATTGCCGTTCGAGCGCTCGTCACCCTCCGCAACGACGGCAAGACCCCGCTCGCCCGCATCCCCCTGCAAATCTCCTCCTCACTCAACTGGGAACGGATTCGCATTGCCGGCAACGGAGGAAATGGCCCTGCCAGGCCGAGCAAAGAGATCTCCTTCCAGGTAGCCACGCTCAACTCCGACGCCGACCACACCGGCCAGCTCCACGAAGCGGAGGTTACGCTGAATCAGCCGCTCGCCCCCGGCGCGAACCTCCAGCTCGACGTCACCTATTCAGGCCAGATCTCCCTCTCCGCTCAGCGCCTGGCGGCTGTCGACGCGCCCGGCGACGTGGCCCTGCACTCCGATTGGGACCAGATCAGCCTCCCCTTTACCGGGCTGCGCGGCTTTGGCAACGTCGCCTGGTACCCGGTCTCCAGCGTCCCAGTCCTGCTTGGCGACGGCGCTCGCCTCTTCGACGAGATGGGCGAACACAAGCTGCGGCTTGCCGGCGCACGCTTTCGCCTGCGCCTCACCGTCGAATTCCCTCATGGCCAGGCTCCCACGGTCGCTCTCATCAACGGGCACTCCGTGCCGCTGACGGTCACCGAATCCGGCGCTCTGGACCAGAGCCAGGAGGTCGCGAGCGTGGCGACGGCGGACTCCGGCGTCTCGACGCTGGGCTTCGAGGCGCCCAGCCTCTTTGTCGCCATTCGCACGGCCCACCCTGGCCCCAACCTCACCGCCTACACGCTCCCCGACGACAATGTCTCCGTCGTCTTCTGGACCACGGCGGCCACGGCGGCGACTCCGTTTTTGCAGGGCTGGCTTGGCCATGAGCCACGCTCTCAGCTCACCCTTTTGGATCTGCCTGATCCCGGCGACGCTCCCTTCGAGACCGGAGCAATGCTGGCGGCGCCTCTGCGCGAACCGGGACCGAAAGCCAATCCGGACGCGTTCACTGGCGTGCTGGTTCATGCACTCACCCACGCCTGGATTGCAGCGCCAAATTCCCAGCAGCCGCCTCCCGCCTGGCTCAACGAGGGAGTGGCGGCCTTGATGGGCGCGTTGTGGGTTGAAAAGAAGCAGGGACGCGATGCCGCCCTGCGGACTCTCGAGGCGGACCGCGCAGCGCTGGCGCTGGCAGAGCCCGCAAGCCCCGGCGAGAGCGCGGGCCAGCCGCTGGCCCAGGCCATTTCGCCTGTCTACTACCGCACCAAGGCCGCTTACGTTTTGTGGATGCTCCGCGAACTAGCCAGCGACACCGCGCTCTCAGCCGCCCTGCGCGCTTCTTACCCGGTTGCGGGCAGCTCCGCAGTTCCCGGCTCCTTTGAGAAGCTCGTCGAACAGGCCGGAACCAGGCCTGACCTTGCCTGGTTCTTCGCCGACTGGGTCGATGCCGACAAGGGCCTGCCCGACCTGAGCATCGCGGGCGTCTTCCCCAATGCCGTTTCGGACGGCAACTGGCTGGTCGCCGTGGATGTCGCTAACGCGGGGTACGCAGCCGCGGAGGTTCCGGTGACCGTTCGCTCGGGCGACGGCGCTGACGCGCGCTCGGTCACCCACCGCTTAAGCATCCCCGCTCGCGGCAAGGTGACCGAGCGCTTCCTGATCCAGGGCAAGCCGACCGAAGTGCAGGTTAACGACGGCGCGGTGCCGGAGACGCAGGCTAGCGTGCATGTGACCAAGCTCGACTAGAGCGGAAAAACTGGATTTTTCCGGTGATTTTCAGAGGCCGAATCTCACGATATGGGATAATATTAGCTCTTTTGTTTTTTTAGCTGTGTTGATTTCAAACGAGCTAAAAATAATCTGCAAGGTTTCAGGGAATATTTATACCCGTGGGGGTATAGGGGGGAGGGGGCACCGAAAAGCAGGGAATAGGGAATAGGGAATAGGGAATAGGGAATAGGGAATAGAAAGTACACATCCTACGGATATTGGTCATGCTTTGATCATGCGCCGATTGAGGGTAATTATCTGCAAACGGGAAGTGAGATTTTGTGGCTTCCCGGACGACTGCTTTCCTTATGCGCCGGCGCGGGAGAAGCGGGAGCCGGTGCAGTGGAAAGGCGAGGATTTCGGGCGTAGGGATTTGCGGGCGACGGTGTCCCGGGTTCCAAAGGCGATAACTCGGACACCTGGCCACTCGCCCGCTCAACGATGAACAGGGGCACAACTTCTTATTGCTCACGGTTTTTCTTCGGGGCTGATGAGCGGGCCACCTGCCGGACTCCCAGCTCTAAAAGGCGAAACCTGGGGCACCCGGCAAGACATGGACCACCCACCGATTTCAGTGTAAAATGAATTGCAAATCCGCAAAAGATAGTAGTTCCCTTGCAGGTGCCGTCAAGTGGAAACGAAAGGATGTAATCGTCATGCCGAACGATGAGAAAAGTTGCTATGCAAAATCTGTTATAGGAAGCAATATCACGATTTGTGGCATCCACGGAAAACCTCTGTTGCCGTTTAGTTTTGAGATGGTAGATGCTAATCCCCCGGGACCGGGGCACCTGAAGTCATGGCTTTGTCCAATCACGCAATTACCGGTATTGCAAGTCGATGGTTTCTGAGGGGTAAAAGTCCCGTAGTGGGCTACTCGTCAATGTAGCCCACTATTCCATTTGGTTAATAAGGGGGTTAGAGCATGAAATCGAGATTTGCTGCGTTTATAGCAATGGTTCTTCTATTCACAGGATGCGGTCATAAGAAGACAGTCACGGTCATAAGTGAGAGAAAACTCAATGTGGGTCAGGTGAGCACCTGTATGTTCGATGGTGATAATTTGTACTGCGGAAATGTTGTCATGACGGTTCAGGACATTGAGAAGAGGAAGACTATGGAGCACATCGTATACACGGTTCACGACATAGTTCGAGATATGAAGAATGATCCGCTCAAGAATTCAGAGAGTGCAATCTATCCAGTCAGGTTTGACTCTAAGCCAATTGCATACTCGATATGGATATGTACTTATATAGGGAATGCCGACATGCCCATTAAGTGCGCCTTGTTGAAAAACGCCGATTCCAAAAGTGTTCAGGAGCAATTGAACAACATACAATATGTCGATTCCGTATTGATGCCTCTCACGATGGAGCATTTGATGTCTGTGTGTGGTAATCCACAAAGCACCACTACATATGAATCAGAAACCACTCTTATCTACCCGACGAACCATCCACCCACTTTAGCAAATTTCATATTTCGTGCGCGAAACGAACCCACGAACGCGGTTGAGATTGATAATGTCTACCTTGGGCATGGGGATGATGTTGTCGCGGGTATTTGGGTTCCCTTTGTTCAGGATTATTCCGTGGTCAATAAGGTTGAAGAATACGTACCATGTTTGAAGTGACGGTGGGGCGGGTGGCCCATGTCCACAGACCGTCGAGCCAACCAAACTGGGTGCCCCAGGTCCGGATTCTCAGGCCTGGGATCTTCACCACGCCTCAAGGCAATTACCCGTGGCCACCCAGAATGGTAGCGAGCTTTTCGGAACCTCCTCCCGGAAATCGGCATCGTGAGCCGTATTGTTCGAATCATCCTCGGAATCGTCGATTAAAGTGCCATTCGAAGTACTTGGCGCTTGTCTCTTTCCATGCAGGACAATCCCTATTGCGATATATGCCCAGCAGCTTCGCTAGCGTCTTTGATCCGTCGGCGGTTGCTACCTGAATCTTGCCTATGTTTCCGATTGCAATCAAGCCTCGCTCATAGAGCGCGTCACACCCGAGCAAGCAAACGCCAAACACGATGTTGTCGGCGTCAAGGCGCTCCTTTCTGGAGCACTCACTCCGTGGCTTGATATGGGCGGCAACCATCAAACTTATCGGCAGACGGCGTCCGCAAAGCGCGCAAACCGCCTCGCGCGAGTGTCCAAATAGATGGTTTCTCAGGAAGCCCTGCTCAATGCGCCCAAGAGCGCTATGTTCATAGTCGAGTGGGCCAGAGATGCTGGCTGCTTTCTCGAAACTACTCTTGTCTGGCGTCACTAACCACTCGATTGGCTGGCCAGCCACGCGATCCAATACTTTGGCGGGGCGGCCTGCCTCAAGAAGCTTCTGGAATTCAGAATCAGCGACCATGGCAATCTCTTGTCCACTGCGGATCAATTCGGCCGCTTTCATCTCTTTGATTCCATAATCACCCTGGACCCAGCGCCCCCGCACAAGCACGGTGGTCTTACCATTCACGGCTCCCGTAGCAGTAGTCTCACCGCCTTGCCGACGAACCTCTCTCTGCAAGTCTCGCCGTATGCGCCAAGCCGCGCCAGTGAAGGCGACGTGCTCGCCTTTGATGTTCCTTACCGACTTTCTCATTGCGTCCTCTTCTTGTTGACTTGAAATTACAGTTGGGCGGGCAGGTGGCGGGTGGCCCAGGTCTCGCCTCTGAGACCTGGGAGGCCCAAAAGCTACAGCCAAGACATATTGCTCCTGAAAGTTGCCAAGGGTCTTGCGGTTTCACAGGGAAGCAATGTCATCTATATGGTAATAGCCCATTCACTCATTGAGGAAATTCATGGATCTTGACGTGGGTCTGTCCGCTCTATGCCGCAATGCTACCCATCCTTCTTCTCATTGCGCGCTTTGACCTTGAACCAGATGGGCGTGCCTTTGAAGCCGAAGGCTTCGCGGATTTGGTTTTCTAAGAAGCGCTCGAAGCTGAAGTGCAGCTTGATTTCGCGGTCGGTGAAGAGGACGAACGTGGGCGGGGCGACGGCGGCCTGCGTCATGTAGAAGATGCGAATGCGCTTGGAGATGGGCACGGGCGCGCGCTGGAAGTCGATCTTGTCGAGGAAGCGGTTCATCTGGCCGGTGGAGACGCGCTTGCGGCGCTCGGCGGCCACGGCGACGACCTCATGCAGCACACGGAGCATCTTTGTGCTTCCGGCTACCGTCCCTTCGAGAGCGGAGAGAAAGATCACGGGCGCGTAGCTGAGGTACTTGAGCACGGTGCGCAACTGCTGCTCAAAAATCTCCCGATCAGCCGGGGGCTTGCCGTCGGCGCGGCCCGTGGTGACCGCGTCCCACTTGTTGACCACGATGATGACGCTGCGCCCGCTCTCGTGGGCATAGCCGCCGATGGTGGCGTCGGCCGCCGTTACGCCCTCGGTGGCGTCGAGCACCAGCAGCGCCACGTCGGCTGCTTCGAGATGGCGCCGCGCCATCACCACGCTCATCTTCTCGGCCATCAGGTGCGTCTTGCCCTTGCGCCGGATGCCGGCGGTATCCACAAACCGCAGTTGGCTGCCCTCGAACTCGACCACCTCATCGACGGCGTCGCGCGTGGTGCCGGCGATGGGCGAGACGATGGCGCGGGAGGTTCCCGTCAGCGCGTTCAGCAGCGTGGACTTGCCCACATTGGGGCGGCCGATAATGGCAACGGAGGTTTCGTGCTGCTCAAACTCGCCGTGGGTGCGGTGAAGCTTCGCGCCTAGCTGATCCTCCGGGATTGTCTCCGAGCCTTCCGCAAGGGCTAAAGCCCGGGCTTCATTATGGCGCTCGTGCGGCACGACTGAAGTCGTGCCCTGATACAAAGCGGGCCCAATTTCGAGTTTTTCCGCAGCCTGTGAAGTCGTGCCCTGATACAAAGAGGAGCCGGGATCGAGTTCTTCCGCAGCTTCCAGTTTTGTCGCGTGAGTTTCTTCCTCGGCCGGCACAGCTTCCGGCGGGGCTGGAATCGCTTCGGAGATCGCTTCGAGCAGGTCGCCGATTCCGAGGCCATGCTCGGAACTGACCGGATAGACGTTGCGGATGCCCAGTTGGCGAAAGTTCTCGGCGGCCATGGCCATGGCCTCGCCCTCGACCTTGTTCACCGCCAGAAACAACGGCTTGCCGCCGCGAATCAGCAGGCGCACCAGATCGTAGTCCGGGCTGGCCAGCTCCGTACGGGCGTCCACCACCAGCACGAGCGCATCGGCTTCTTCCAGGGCTACCTTGGCCTGGTTGTAGATTTCCGTGGGGATCAGCTCCGGGTCGTCGGGCACAATGCCGCCCGTGTCAACCACGCGGAAGTCGCGGCCCATCCACTCGTATTCGCCATAGATGCGGTCGCGAGTGATGCCCGGCTCGTCCCCAACTATCGACCGGCGGCTCTTGGTGAGCCGGTTGAAGAGCGTGGATTTGCCCACGTTGGGCCGGCCCACAATGGCCACCAGCGGCAGTGCCGACGCGCCGGGCTCCCGGGTCACAGCCGATCTACGAACCTTCGCCAAAATGATCTCCAGTTGCCGCTCAGGCGGCGCAAGCGGTTGAGTTCAATCCCATATTCGCCGCACGCCATAGAAGTCGAAGACGCGGTCGCGGCTGAGCAAGGGTACATTCAAGTCCAATGCTTGAGCCGCCAGCAGCCGGTCAAACGGATCTTTGTGATGAAACGGCAGACGCCCGCTGCGAATCGCTTGCCGGACCGAGGTATCGATAACGGTAAACCTTCCGCGAGCCGCTGCCGCATCAAAATCATCGAGGATGCCAGCCGCATCCAGTTTCCCGATGGCCGCCTTGATCGCCATCTCCCACGGAGTTGCGATGGAAATCAGCAGGGCGGCGGAGCGGTCCCGATAGATGCTTTGAATCTTCGCGGGAAGAATCTCCGGAGTATTCAGAATCCAGAGAAACGTGTGCGTATCGAGCAGATAGGTCATTTCTCTGTAGACTCAGAGGGCGGTGGAACCAGTGGCGCATCCAGCATCCATCCCCAGCCGCACTCCACCAACTCCTCATCGGTCATCGGCTCGAAGGCGTCTTCATCCCAGTGCATCTTTCCGCGATAGGCGCCAGCCAGACGGAAGGGCAGTTCGGAATCGGTCGCCGGTTCGTTGATCGCCACAACCTTGGCTACGGGTTTGTTTCCGCGCATCACGATGACCTCCTGGCCCGCCTCTGCTTCTTTCAGCAGCCGCGAGAGGTGGGTCTTCGCCTGATGGACGGTATAGGCCATGGACTAAGCTTACTTAGTCCACTTGGCAAAGTCAATCGGTGCGGGCCGCATCACTATGATGGAGTGAGCGCCCGCTCACGATGCCCGACCTCTCCAGCCCAACCCGCGCGTTGCCCTCGCTGCACGAGTTCTTCGCGCCCGGCGGCATTCTGGCGCGCTCGCCGCTGCCTTACGAGTATCGCCCCGGCCAGCTTCAGATGGCCAAGGCCGTCGAGCGGGCGCTCGAAGAACGCCGCCACCTGATCGTCGAGGCCGGCACCGGAACCGGCAAGACCCTCGCCTATCTGCTGCCCGCCCTGCGTACCGGCCAGCGCGTCATCGTCTCCACAGGCACCAAGGCCCTGCAAGACCAGCTTTACTTTCGCGATGTGCCTTTCCTGGAAACGCTGGTGGGCGACCTGCGCGTCTGCTACATGAAGGGCCGCGCCAACTACCTCTGCCGCCACAAGCTGGCCGCGCTGCGCAACCAGCCGATCTTGTCGGGATTGGAAGAGATCGACCAGTACCGCCAGATCGCCGAGTGGGAGCAGACGACCGAAACCGGCGACCGCTCTGAGATTGACGGGCTGCCAGAGTCGAGCGCCCTGTGGCAAAAGCTCGACGCCCGCACCGAAGCCTGCCTGGGGACGACATGCCCGGATTATCGCCGCTGCTTTATTACCGAGATGCGGCGCAAGGCGCTGGAGTCGGACATCATTATTGTGAACCACCACCTGTTTTTCGCCGACCTCTCGGTCAAGCGCGAGGCCGCCGGCGCACTCGACGCCGGAATCCTGCCCGAGGCCGCTGCGGTGATCTTCGACGAGGCCCACGAGTTGGAGGAGGTGGCTTCGAGCTACTTCGGCCTTTCGGTCAGCAATATTCGCTTTGAAGAGCTGGGCCGCGACACCGATATCCTGCTGCGCGGCAAGGAGGGCGCGGAGAGCCTGCCCGCTGTCACACAGCAGTTGCGCGAGCGGGCGCGCATGTTTTTTGCCGCGCTGCCCATGGCCGGCGACGGACGGCAGCCCTTCACCGAGCGCGAGGAGTTCCTGGAAACTTCGGGCGACCTCTATATGGCCGTGCGCGCGACCTTGCAGAGGATGGAAGCCGAGATGGACGCGATGAAAGGCGTGGACGAAGCGCCGGGACTCAGGAAGCGGGTTACGCGTCTGCGCTCGGAGTTGGAGTTCCTGCTGGAATCGAGCGCCAGCAACATGGTGTATTGGATGGAGCGGCGCATAGCGGCTGGGGTTTCGTCGGACAGGTCCGCCGCGCGCAGTGCGTTCAGGGCCCAGTCGCGAGCGACCTTTCTGCAAGCCACGCCCATCGATGTCTCCGAGTTATTGTTCGAGTTAGTCTTTGAGCAGATTCCCACGGTGGTCCTGACCTCGGCCACGCTGACCGTGCAAGGGGGCTTTGAACATATCCGCAAGCGGTTGGGACTGAGCGAAGCGCGCGAGTTAGTCGTGCCGTCGCACTTTCGCTATGACGAGCAGGCGCTGCTCTATCTTCCGCCGGAGATGCCCGATCCGCGCGATCCGGAGTTTCCCGAGGCCGCGGCGCGATGTATTCAAAGGGTGCTGGAAATCAGCCGGGGCCGCGCGTTCTGTCTTTTTACAAGTTATGCCCAGATGCGCGACTTATACGAGCGACTTATGCCGGTGCTGGATTTTCCCATCCTGCTGCATGGCTCGGCTCCGCGCAATACTCTGCTGGAACAGTTCCGCTCGACGCCGAACGCGGTTCTCTTCGGCACATCGAGTTTTTGGCAGGGCGTGGACGTGCAGGGCGAAGCCTTGAGCTGCGTCATCATTGACCGCCTGCCCTTCGCCGTGCCCAGCGATCCGGTGGTGCAAGCCCGCATGAAAGCGATTGAAGAGGCCGGCGGCAAACCGTTCTTCGACTACCAGGTGCCCTCGGCGGTGCTGACGCTGAAGCAAGGCTTCGGCCGCCTGATTCGTTCGCTCGAAGACCGCGGCGTGTTAGTGCTGCTCGACCCGCGCGTCCGCACAAAGCGATATGGGCAAACCTTTCTGGCAAGCTTGCCGCCGTATCGGATGACGGCGACGATTACGGATGTGGAGGAGTTCTTTCGAGAATGAATGGTAGAGGGACCTCTCCCGTGACAGCAAGAAGCACGATTTGTGCGTTCCTAGATGGATATGCTCGGTCTAAACGAGAATGTGAGAGACAAGCAAGTATTCACCAACCGCGCTGAATGTGGTAGGTTGACCCTGAGCGGCGAGGTTCACACGAAACGAGGATGAAAACCAAATGAGCGAAGACGACGGCGTCAAGGAACTGAAGCTCGTTCTAATGCGGTTACCCAAGGATTTCTAGGGATTTGCCGGGATTGTTGTTATCTCGCTGGCAATCTTGATTGGCATCCCCATGGTCATCAAAGCCTTACCGAGAGGGAGCAAGGTCCAATTTGGAACGCAGGCGTTCGACCTTGCCGTTACAGGTCCTCAGGCCGATGTCCTGGAGCCCAGGGACTCAAAGCGCTTTGAGTTCTGGACACCATCGACCAAGACCCGTTTTGGATTTTCTAAAGGCGTGCCGAATCTGAAAGATGGCGGGCCTGATCTGATATGGGCGTGCGGATGAGTGCGAGAAGGAAATTGGTCGCGATAAAAAGGAAAGTGAAGAGGACCAAGAACGGGATAATGAAGAGAACCAGTGGGAATGTTCCGTCGACGACAATAAGGCAGGCGGTTTTCAAGATTACCTATCGAACCGATACCAAGAAACAGGGTATTGGCAAAGAAGATCATTCAGCGGCCTGCGCCGCTACGAGGTGGAGGGGCTCGGAAAAGGCGGGTCGAAGAGCGGTTGGTGGTGGGTGATGACAGTCAGGAATGACTTTAGCCCAAAGGAATTCGTGCAGAATTATATCGACTTTTGGTGTCAGGACGATAAGGGGAAATGCCGGGAGAGGGCTGTATATATTGAGGAGACTAACGGGTCCGGCAGTCACACAAATGCAAATGGAGAACCGGATCAATGAAGAGGAACCCTAATCAGCGAGCTGTTGCAACAACAAGCGGTCAGAGACAAGGTTGCGAGATCGGGCCCCAAACTCTAGACTGAAGCGGGTTGTAAACTGCAAGCAGCCAAAGGAGCGAACCATGTCAGACGAAGCAAAGTGCCCGTTCTCAAGCGGTGCTGTGAAGCACACAACCGCTGGAGGCCCGACGAATGCGAACTGGTGGCCCGATCAACTGAACCTGAAGGTTCTGCACCGGAACTCGCCCCTGTCCAATCCGATGGGCGAAGGGTTCAATTACGCCGAGGAGTTCAAGAGCCTCGACCTGGATGCCGTGATCAAGGATCTGCATGCCTTGATGACGGCCTCGCAGGAGTGGTGGCCCGCGGACTACGGCCATTATGGGCCGTTTTTCATCCGCATGGCTTGGCATAGCGCGGGCACCTATCGCATCGCCGATGGCCGCGGCGGCGGCGGCTCCGGCGCGCAGCGATTTGCTCCGCTCAACAGTTGGCCGGACAACGTGAGCCTCGACAAGGCGCGCCGGCTGATCTGGCCGATCAAGCAGAAGTACGGCCGGAAGCTCTCCTGGGCCGACCTGATGATTCTGGCCGGGAACGTGGCGCTGGAGTCGATGGGATTGAAGACCTTCGGTTTCGGCGGTGGGCGCGTGGATATCTGGGAGCCGGAGGAAGAGATTTACTGGGGGCCTGAGGGCAAGTGGCTGGGCGACGAACGCTACAAAGGCGACCGCCAGCTTGAAAACCCCCTCGGCGCGGTTCAGATGGGCCTGATCTATGTGAACCCGGAGGGGCCGAATGGCAAGCCTGATCCAATTGCCGCGGCGCGGGATATTCGGGAGACCTTCGCCCGCATGGCGATGAATGACGAGGAGACCGTTGCCCTGATCGCCGGCGGACACACCTTCGGCAAGACTCATGGCGCGGCCGACCCGAACAAGTATGTCGGCCCGGAACCCGAGGGCGCGGGGATCGAGGAGCAAGGCCTTGGCTGGAAAAACAGCTTTGGCACTGGCAAAGGCGTCGATACGATTTCGAGCGGCCTCGAAGGCGCATGGACCACCAACCCGGTGAAGTGGGACAACAATTATCTCGAAAACCTCTTCGGCTACGAATGGGAGCTCACGAGAAGCCCCGCCGGCGCTCAACAATGGACTCCCAAGGGCGGAGCCGCGGCGGGTACCGTGCCGGATGCTCACGACCCCGCGAGGAGGCACGCGCCCACCATGCTCACGACGGATTTGTCGCTAAGATTCGACCCGAGCTACGAGAAGATTTCGAGGCGCTTCCTTGAGAACCCGCGGGAGCTGTCGGATGCCTTCGCGAAGGCCTGGTTCAAGCTGACTCACCGCGACATGGGGCCAATCTCGCGCTATCTTGGCCCGCTCGTTCCCAGGGAGCCGCTGATTTGGCAGGATCCGGTTCCCGCAGTGGATCATGAACTGATTGGGGAGCGGGAGATTGCGGCACTGAAGGCGAAGATCCTCGCAACCGGGCTTTCGATCTCCCAATTGGTTACGACTGCGTGGGCGTCCGCTGCGACCTTCCGCGGCACGGACAAGCGCGGCGGGGCTAACGGGGCGCGCATCCGCTTGGCGCCGCAGAAAGATTGGGAGGTCAACCAGCCGGCCGAGCTGGCTAAGGTTCTCCCGGCGCTTGAGGCGATTCAGGCGGAATTCAACTCGGCGCAGCCGGGCGGGAAAAAGGTCTCGCTGGCTGACCTGATCGTTCTCGGGGGCTGCGCAGCCGTTGAGGAGGCCGCGAGGAAGGCCGGCGAAGACGTGAAGGTTCCGTTCTCGCCGGGGCGAACGGATGCGTCGCAGGAGCAGACCGATGCGGCCTCATTCGCTGTGCTGGAGCCGACAGCAGACGGATTCCGGAACTACGCGCGCAAGGGACTGGAGGGATCGGCGGCCGAGCTGCTGGTGGATCGTGCGAACCTGCTGACGCTCACCGCCCCCGAGATGACGGTTCTGATCGGCGGCCTGCGAGCGCTCGATGCGAACAACGGGCACTCCGCACAGGGCGTTTTCACCAAGCGGCCTGGAGCATTGACCAACGATTTCTTCGTGAATCTCCTCGACATGAACACGAAGTGGCAGAGGTCCGCTGCATCGGAAGGCGTGTTGGAGGGACGGGATCGGGCAACGGGCGAGTTGAAGTGGACGGGGACTGTAGTCGATCTCGTCTTCGGCTCGAATTCTCAGCTCCGGGCGCTCGCGGAAGTCTATGCGTGCGGCGACTCGCAGCAGGCGTTCGTGCGCGACTTTGCGGCGGCCTGGGGCAAGGTGATGAACCTCGATCGCTTCGACCTCGCGTGATCTTAGGGAAAAGGTTCTATGATTGAGACAGCAATAGAAACAGAAATGCCGGGGAGAGTTCCCCGGCATTTGTGTTTCTGTGGCTGCCTTGCTCAGTCGATGGTCCGCTCGACCCGCAGATCGCGGGAAGATGCGCCTACGCTGAGTGTGCGCTTGCCGGTTGCCGCGACCCACTTGCCATCCTTTGTGGACCAGTACTGCAACTGACGCGGGGCTACGTGCAGCGTAACCGTCTTGGCTTCGCCGGCGGCAAGGTGGATGCGGTCGAAGCCCGCCAAAGCCCGCACCGGGAATTGGACTCCCGCGGGAATCTCGCTGGGCGCGCCGAGATAGACCTGCGGGACTTCGTCCGAATCCGCGCCGCCGGTGTTTTTGATTGCTACGCTGACGTCGAGGCCGCCATCGGAGGCTTTCTCGACCTTGAGGCCGGAGTAGGCGAATGTGGTGTAGCTGAGGCCGTAGCCGAAGGGGAAGAGCGGGGCGATGCCTTCCTTGTCGAACCAGCGGTAGCCTACGTTGACGCCCTCGCTATAGGTGGTCTTGCCGCCCACGCCCTTGCTAGAGCGCTCAGGGTGATTCGGGTCGGTAGCGGCGTAATCCTCGAGCCGCTTGCCCCAGGTGACAGGCAGACGGCCGGCAGGGCTGGTCTTGCCAAGCAGCAGATTGGCCGTCGACCAGCCGCCCTCGTCGCCCGGCCACCACATTTCGAGGACAGCCTTCACTTTATCGAGCCAAGGCAGGGCCACGGGCTGGCTGGTGTTCAGAACGACGATGGTGTTGGGGTTGACCGCCGCGACTTCTTCGACGAGCTTGTCCTGCTCGCCGGGCAAGCCGAAGACGGGCTGGAGGCGCGTCCAGAGAAAGACGACCGCGACCTTGGCGCTCTTGGCGGCGGCGATAGCGGCCTCGTGGTCGGCCGCGCGCTGCTCGGGGGTATACCAGTTGAGGCGCACCTGGACCGGCGCGTTGGAGCTGTCAGGTGTAGTGCGAATCTCGATCTTGTGCGGTCCGGCTGTCAGCTCGACCTCGCGGCGCACGTTGTCGAGGCCGTCGGTGGTGGGAATGACGTTGTCCTGGTTGGCTTGCAGGATGTCGCCATGGACGCCGCCCTGGCGCGCGCCGGTGCCTGCAACGCCTTTTCCGTCGAGAGAGAGCCTGGCGTTAGTGCCGAGAGCCTGGAGATAGAGCCAGTACGTTCCGGCATGAGGAGCGGTCAACGCACCCTTCCAGGTGACGACTGCGTTGGGAGGCAGAGCATTCGCGCCGGTAAAGTTGACCTGCGCGTCGGTCTGCGCGGCGCCCGAGACGGTGCGTTCGAGTCCCGGCTGGCCGTCGTGGCTCAACGCGCTGGCCGGGACGGGCGTGCCGGTCATGTCGTCGTTCACGGCAAAGCGGATATTCGGATTGCCGGCGATCTTTTTGAGCGCCTCCAGCGGGCCGATTTCCCTCTGCGGTAGGCCCTCCGACCGCTCGCCGCTGATGCCGATCGAGTCCACCTGTCCGGCTGTCGGTCCGATCAAAACCACGGAATCGAGATCGGCAGCCTTCAAGGGCAGCGCGCCGCCGTCGTTCTTCAGCAGCACCGCGGCCTCTTCGCCGGTCTTCTCGATGATCTTGGCATTCGCTTCGATCGACTGCTCGGTTACCGCGTGCTTCTGGCGCCCGTCCAGGTAGCCAAAGTGGACGATCGAATAGAGTACGCGGCCGGCGGCGCGGGTGACGGCGGCCTCGTGGACCGTGCCGTCATGGAGCGCTTCGGTCATCTTCTTGGGGTCGAGCTTGAGGCCCCAGTCGCCGCCTCCGCCGCCCCACACGCGCTGCGGCTCCTCGGGAATGTGGCCGCCGAACATGTCACCACCAACGAAATCGCCACGGTGAAACGGAGGCGGCGGAGGCGGAAGAGGCTTTGCATCGAAGAAGGAGGGACTGGGGTATCGGTCGCTTGGATTAGGCTCACCCGGCATCTCCATGTCGAGGCCGGCATTGATGAAGTCGACGGCGTGCGTTGCGCCCCAATCGGAGGTGACAAAGCCCTTGAAGCCGATCTCCTGGCGCAGGATTTTGGTCAGCGTGGACTCGTTGCCGCAGGCAAACGCATCGTTGATGCGGTTGTAGGAGCACATGATCGACGAGACCCCGGCCCGGATCGCCGCATCGAAGGGCGCCACGTAGACCTCGTGCAGAGTCTGGTCGTCAACGAAGATATTGCCGCTGTTGGAGTCGTAGGCCACGAAGTGCTTCACCTGCGCCATGACGTGCTGCGACTGGATGCCCTCGATCTCCGCCACTCCCATCTCGCTGGTCAGGAACGGGTCTTCGCCAAAGGTGTTGTAGCCGCGGCCAAACTGGAGATCGCGATCGATGTTCACAAACGGCTGCAGCGAGACGTCAATGCCCAGCGCGCGGTCTTCGCGGCCAATCACCAGCCCGTTCTCCTCGGCCGTTTTGCGGCTGAAGGTGGCGGCGACGCCCATGGTGGCCGTCTCGCCCTGCGACGGATGGCGCGTCAGCACACCCGGAGGCCCGTCGGCAAAACGCAGCCCTGGAATCCCCAGCCGGGGAACGCCGGCCAGGTAACCGGCCTGCGCCTGGTAAACCGCCGGATCTTCCTGCGTGCCGTGGATCAGCGTCAGTTTCTCGTCGAAGGTCATCTGGCTCAGCAGCTTGTCGACTCGCGCATCTCCTGTGACCACCGGCACTTTCTGCCCGAGAGTTCTTACGGCGCTCAGCGCCAAAGCAAAACCCAGCACGGCCGAAATGGCCGCGCGCACTGCTGTTGTCGTTTGCAATGAATTCACCTTTTTTGGGCTCTTTGCCTGTTGCCAGGACGTACAAGCTGGCCGCGGAGAGCCAAACGGCCCAGCCGTTTCATTCTAGCGCGGGCAGCGGGAGTTCAGTAGCCAGTCCGGCGGCTACGAGGTCCTGGCGCAGCCGTTCCACAGTGGAGAATTGGATGGCCACCATGCCCAGCGCCCGCGCGGCCTCGATGTTTTCCCGTTTGTCATCGATGAAAAGCGCCTCTTCGGGCCGGACTCCGAGTTTGGCGAGCGTGTGAAGATAGATCGCCGGGTCGGGCTTAGCGATGCCGAGCCGATAGCTCCAGACCAGCACGTCGAAGCGATGAATCCAGTCGAAGGCGCGCTCGACACTGGCCAGCACATTGTCGCCCATGTTGGAGAGGATGGCAGTGAGCAGGCCGCGCTGCTTGAGCGCCAGCTGCCAGTCCACCATGGCGGGGTTCTCGGTGGTCCACATGCGGGCGTCGCAGTGATTCAGTTTCTCGACTGTGTCGCGATCCCGCGGCAGCCCGGCGTCGTGGAGGAATTTCCGCCAGAAGGCGATGCCGGTGAGCTTGCCCTCGTCGTAGGCATGCCGGTCGGCCCAATAGAGGCTCTCGAAGCGGTCCAGCGGCAGCCCGGTGATGCGCAGCAACGCGGCGTACGATCCCGGCTCGCGCGGCCCGGTGAGCACCATTCCATAATCGAAGACAACCGCGCGCAGAGCCAATCTTCCTCCTGAAAACGTCCGTGTACTGTTGAGAGGTAAGCCTGCTTCTATTGTGCCTGACAGCTCTCAATGTGGCTTAATGCCTCTTTTGTCGGTGTAAAGGTCTGGGTGATTTGACTTTTCATCTAACCCTATGTAGACTTTCAGAGTATGGGCAGCAATCTTCCACGTATGACCGGTCCCACCCTCAAAGTCATTGGCCAGTTGATGACCGCGCCAGTGGCTGGGATTGCTGGTGCGGACATCTCGAAATCTGCGGGAATTCCCTCTGGAACCCTCTACCCTATTCTGTTCCGTCTGGAAAAAGCGGGGTGGCTTAGGAGCGAGTGGGAAGAGGTCAACCCATCGGAGATTGGTAGGCCACGCAAACGGATGTACAAGCTGACCTCAGTAGGAATGAGTGAGAGCAGAATAGCGTTCGACGGTCTAGTCCCGAGCAATGGAAGGCTCATATGGCAATCCTAACCACAGTCGTCGTGGGAATTACCGCCAAGATCGTTGCGGACGAGGCGAAGGCCTGGCTGCCGTCCCTCAGTCAACGCTTGCTGAAGTTTGCAGTCTCGCGTTTGCCGGAAGAATTGCGAGAGAGGTATACGGAAGAGTGGACAGCCGATTTGCTCAGCTACCCTGGAGAGATTTCTAGATGCTTCCGGACATTGGGCATGTGTTGGGCTGGCCTGAGGATCAGAAAGTACTCCGATAAGACCTTAGTTAACATTGTCGTTGAGAAAATGTTCTGGTGGCTGTTTGGGTTATATCTCAGACTAATGACTAGGTGGATCAATCGCATGACAGAACAGAGGCTACGTCTCAACGCGGCAAGAGCCTTGCCTGCGACGGAACAAGGAGTTAGTGAACAATTGCCACCAAAACGTCTTCCATAACCTCGTCACTAGCTCACTTATATTGGAAATGGGGCTATGCGTTTTTCGCGAAGAACAGGCTGGAACACGGAGGAGAGCGAGCTGGCGCGGGCGCACCGGCTGCGCACGGCGGCTGGCGAGCCGATTGCCGACCTGACCGCCTCGAACCCCACCCGCTGCGGCTTTGCCTACGATCCCGCCCTGCTGGCGGCGCTGGGCGATGCGCGGGCGCTCGACTACGATCCGCAGCCTCGGGGGCTTGAGAGCGCCCGCGAGGCGGTGCGCGGGTACTACGCGGAGCACGGCGTTGCTCTCAAACCCGAGCAGATTGTGCTGACCACCAGCACCAGCGAGGCCTACAGTTTCTTGTTTCGGCTGCTATGCGATCCGGGCAGCGACATTCTCATTCATCAGCCGGGCTATCCGCTCTTCGACTTCCTGGCAGTGCTGGACGACGTAGGTCTGAAGGCAGCTCCGCTGCTCTACGACCATGGCTGGCAGATCGACCCAGAGGGGCTGCGCCGCGCGATAGCTCCGCGGACGCGGGCCATTGTCGTGGTTCATCCCAACAACCCTACGGGGCACTTCACCAAGCCTTGGGAGGCTGAGGAGTTGGCGCGGCTCTGCCGGGAGTTCGATCTCGCGCTGATCGTGGACGAGGTTTTTCTCGACTACAGCTTTGGGGCGAGAGCCGGCAGCTTTGTCGCGGGGCTTGAAGGCGTTGCGGTCTTCGTGGTGAGCGGAATGAGCAAGATCGCCGGGCTGCCGCAGATGAAGGCGGCATGGATTGTGGCCACGGGGCCGCAGGCCGTCTTGGCGCTGGATCGGCTGGAGGTCATCGCCGACACATTTCTCTCGATGAACGCGCCGGTGCAGTGCGCGCTGCCCGCATGGCTGGAGGGCCGCGAGGCGATCCAGCGGCAGATACGGAGCCGCGTGGCGGCCAATCTGGCCGAACTCGACCGGCAGTTGGCCCGGTTGCCGGCGCTGAGCCGGCTGGAGGTCGAGGGCGGCTGGTATGCGGTGCTGCGGATTCCGGCGGTCGCGCCCGACGAGCAGACGGCGCTGGCTCTGCTGGAGCGAGGCGTCTGGGTGCACCCCGGCTACTTCTTCGGAATGGCTGAGTCGGGCTGGCTGGTGGTGAGCTTGCTGGGGCCGGAGATGGAATTCAGCGCCGGAGTCTCCCGGCTGGTTGAGTACTTCCACGCGCCCTCCGGAATACTGCCTCGTGCTGCCACACAGTCAGATGTGTGATATGCTACACATAGATGGAGGTGCAACCATGGCAACGAATCTTGCCCTCGATGACGGCCTTATCGCCGAGGCGCGGCGGATTGGCCACCACACGACCAAGAAGGCCGCGGTGACGGCCGCCTTGCAGGAGTACATTAATCGGCGAAAGCAGGTGGAAATACTGAAACTCGCTGGGACAATCGACTATGATCCGGAATACGACTACAAGAAGATACGTATGTTGGATAGGATCGAATTCGAACCATGAGAATTTTGGCTGATTCCTGCGCCTGGTCACTTCTGCTTCGACGCAAGAACAAAGCAGCTCTGAGCAAAGAAGAGCAGCGAATGGTGGCTTCGCTAGGCGAGGCGATTCAAGACGGACGTGTCGCCATTGTTGGCCCAATCCGCCAGGAAGTCCTCTCGGGAATTAAAGAGATAGCTCAATTTGAGAGATTGCGAAGCGCGCTCGAAGCCTTTCCGGATGAGCCGCTTACAACCGGGCATTACGAAGAAGCGGCGCGGCTCTTCAATCTCTGCCGGAGCCACGGCGTCGAGTGCGGAGCGATCGACATTCTGCTTTGTGCTGTAGCTTCCAAAGAGCGCTGGAGTATCTTGACCACTGACGGCGGCATGAAACGCTGCATGGAAGTATTGAAAGCCGAGGGATTCTTATAGTCCTGGGATAGCTGGCTCATTGTCCCAGCAGAAACGGGTTGCTCTTGCGTTCCGCGCCGATGGTGGTGGCGGGGCCATGGCCGGGCAGGACGCGGGTCTCGTCCGGCAGAGCCAAGAGGCGGCTCTGGATGGATTCGATGATCTGGCCGTAGTTGCCGCCGGGCAGGTCGGTGCGGCCGATGCTGCCGGCAAAGAGGGTGTCGCCGGCGACCAGCAGGTTGAGCGGGGCAAAATGCAGGCAGATCGAGCCTTGGGTGTGGCCGGGAGTGTGCAGCACCTGGGCCGGATAACGGTCCAATCCGACCAGGAGACCGTCGGCCAGGCTATCGTCGGGCGGGGCGGTCTCTGGTGTATCGACACCGACCCAATAGGCCTGCATGGCCATCATCTTGAGCAGCGGCAGGTCGTTTTCGTTGAGAAGGATAGGCGCGCCGGTGAGCCGCTTCAGCTTGAGCGCGCCGCCCACGTGGTCGATGTGGGCGTGGGTGATGAGAATCTGCTTGAGCTTGAGGCCGAGTTCGGTGAGCCGTCGATGAATGCGGCCGACCTCGTCGCCCGGATCGATGACAATGGCCTCGCCTGCTTCCGGGGCGCCCAGCAGCGTGCAGTTGCAGGCCAGCGGGCCGACGGGGAAGGTCTCAAGGATCATGGTTTCCATTCTATCGAACGCACACTCTAGACTTCCAAACAAGAACGGCAGGCCCGAAGGCCTGCCGTTCTTGCAGATCTGGAGGAGGACTCTCTTGCGAACTATTTGCCTGACTTGGCCGGCGCGGAGACGGGCGCGGGCTTGGTGTTGTCGAGCACCGAGTGCGCGCCGCCGCTGGAGCGCACGTAAAGCACGGTCAAGCCGATCGAGGTACACATGAAGATGATCGCCGCATAGGTGGTGAGCCGGGTGAGCACGTTGGCCGCGGCGCGAGGGCCGAAGGCGGTCTGCGAACCCTGGCCACCGAAGGCGCCTGCCAGGTCGGCCGAGCGGCCCTGCTGCAGGAGGACAACCATAATCAAGAAGATGCACACAACGATGTGCAGGAAGATCACGAAACCGAGAAGGATATTCATCTTGAAAGCTGCTTTCCGAGATCAGTCCGGCTGAGCCGGACGAGAGATTTTTGGTGCGGAAGAGGGGACTTGAACCCCTATGCCTTTTGGGCGCCAGCACCTCAAGCTGGTGCGTCTGCCAATTTCGCCACCTCCGCACTGTGGTGAACCTTACGAGTATAGCAAAGAGCGGGCTGGCTTGGAAGAAGGCCGGGGAATCTTACCTGGGAAAAAGCCGCTCATCCCACCGGACCGGTTCGGGCCCGGTGTGCCGGAGGTGTGCGAACTCCGGGCAGGCAGGATTGAGCAGGACGTTGTGCTCGCGGCCCTGGGTAACGAGCGAAGGAACCATAAGGACAGCGGTGCGGGCTTCGGCAAGCCAGCGGTCGCCGAACGCGCGGCTGACTGCTTGGTTGGGAGCATCCCAACCAGGAAGATTGGAGAGGGCGAGCCGCTCCACCGTGAGATCGTCAGGTATCTCGATGGTAAGAACGGCATACGTGCGCGGCAGCCGGTTGAGGTTGGCGTGGACAAGTATCTCCAGGATTGCTCCGGCGTAGGTCTCGGCGGCGTAGATCACTGCACGGCCTGGCGAGTTCCAACGCCCCCCGTGAAGTCGCGCGCCCGTGCCGTCGAGGAGCGGGAAACGAGCGTCGCCAATGCGGAAGCAGAGCATGATCGCAGTTACGGTATCCTTCCGCTCGCGGTCCGTCAACAAGAATGTCTCAACCGGGAATGCCGTAAAAAAGGCGATCGAGGATCTCTTCAGCGCGCCGCGCACCCAGTTCAGTCAGCGCAGCCTCGATGGGAGGACGGCCTTCCAATTCCGGGTGCGGCCGGGTCAGCCACTCGCGGGCGTCGTCGCGGTTATCCCAGACGTACTCGGCGGCGGCGATCACCCTGGCCAGCCGCTCGGTGCGTTCGCTTTCAGCCGCGCTGAGCCTGGTCCGGCGCTTGTAAGTGGCCTCGGGTACGACGCGGTAAAGCATGGTGCGGGCCTGCGGAGCTGAAGAACAGGCGCGGGCCAGCGTCAGCCGAAGCGCTTGTCTGGGAAGCCCCGTAACCACGGCAGCCTCCAAATCCTTGGCGGAAAGAACGCGGCTGCCGAGAATCGCCGCTCCGCCCATCACATCGGCCACTCGGTCCGGCTGCATCATAGTAGGCCTCCAGTATCATTATACCGCATGTGCAGTATCAAGTGATACTATTCGTTTCCAGTTTCGCCATCCAGGCGGCCAGGGTCTGCTGCTCCGGGCTGCCGGCGGCGTGGACGGCCTGAATGTTGCGGCGCTCGGCCAGGTTGCGGTTCTGGCTGATCTTGAACTTGCCTTCGATGCGGGCGATGGGGATGCGGAAGCCGACGATTCCGGCCAGCATGGAGCGGCGAAAGGTCTCCGGCATCGCGCCCCATTTTTCGGCGAAGGCCGGCTCGTGGGCTTGCATCAGGCCGTTGAGCAAAGCCTCTTTGCCCGGCTCGTCCTCGACCAGTTCCAGAGTGCCATAGGCGTGGACGGCGATGTAGTTCCAGGTGGGCACCGAGAGCGGATCGACGTAGAGGGTGGGCGAAACATAGCTGTTGGGGCCGGAGAAGACGACCAGCGTTTCGTGCCGGGCGAGAGCCTGCCAGTGTCGATTGGCGCGGGCAAAGTGGCCTTCGAGCAGGCCGTGCGGGCCTTCGTCCTTGACCACGAGCGGCAGATGCGTGGCTGTCAGCGGCGTCGAACCCTCCGGGCTCGATTGCGGCCCGGTCTGCGGCCCGACCAGAATGGCAAACGAGTAGGCCCGCATCGCTTCGATGAGGATTGCGCGGTCGGCGATCTGGTTGAATCTGGGCGAATACATCAGAGTCCTTTGCGATAGGCCTTGGGAAGATCGTACCAATAAAACATGGCATAGCCATAAGGCTCCCGGATAGGCTCACCGCTATTCGTCACCAGTTGGAATGGAATTGCAAAATGCCATTTCTTGTTTACGTGGGCGATGGGAATGCTGAAGTATATCTCCATACCCGGGGGAACTGTCGTCTCATCTGAGAAGTAGGAAAGGTGAGGATGTCCCGGCTGTAGTTGAAAGTTGAGCGGCGGTTCAGCCTGATTCTGAAAGAATCGGGTTGTCACACCTTGAAGGGAGAACCGCCGTGAAGAAACCGTACCATACGATAGGCACGCA
>JBEKPI010000004.1:0-46558 GCA_049520855.1 Occallatibacter sp. | reverse complement strand
ATGGTGGGCAGCACTTCGTTGATCGACTGGGCCTGCGCCGCCTGCCGCTTCTCGACCTGGATGATGTGATAGCCGAAGGAGGTCTTCACGATCTTTGTTTCGCCGATCTTCTGGGTGAAGATGGCGTTATCGAACTCAGGCACCATCATGCCGCGACGGGCAAAGCCCAACTCGCCGCCCTTGTCCTTGCTGCCGGGGTCGTCGGAGTTCGCTTTGGCAAGATCGGCAAAGTTGGCCCCGCTCTGGATCTGCCTGAGCAGTCCCTCGGCCTTGGCCTTGGCCGCGGCATCGGTCTTTGCGTCGGCGTCCTGGGCCACCTTGATGAGGATGTGGCGCGAACGGGCCTGCTCGGGAAGCTCGTAATCGGACTGATGCGCCGTGAAGTACTGCTGAATCTCCTGCTGCGTGGGCTGCGGAACCCCGCCCGGCATCTGGCTGGAGGAGAAGGCAAAGTAGGTGATGCTGCGCTCTTCGGGCACAGCCGTGGCATAGCGCGCGGCATTCTTTTTGAAGAAGGCTTCCAGGTCGCTGTCAGAGGGATTGATCGTCTTGCGCAGGTCGTCGGAGGAGATGACCGCGTACTCGAACTTGATCTTGATGTTTTGCTTGAGATAGGAGTCGCGCACATCGGCATCGCTCACCGTGGCGCCGGCGGTGATGAGCGCCTGCAGCCGTTGGATGGCAATGTTCGACCTCAGCTCTTCCTCAAACTCCGGAACGGACATGTTGATCCGGCTGGCGACGAAGTCGGCGTAGCGGTCGGCGCCGATGTATTGGCCGTTGGGGAAGATGTACTCGTCAAACGGGGGCTTGCGCAAAGCCTGGGCCACGTCGTCGTCGGTGGCGTGGATGCCCAGCTTCTCGGCCTCGGCCAGCAAGATCTGCTGCTGCACCAGCCGCTGGCCGACCTGCTGCTCGATCAGATGCACGATCATCGGGTTGTCGGCGTAGCTCGGATTTTGCCGCTGAATCTGCTGGCGGGCCATCTGGCTCACCCGCTGCTGGCTCACCGTCATGCCCGACGAGAACAAATGGTTGTACCAATGGGGGTAGATCACGGCATAGGAGTCGGCGGTTGTGGCTCCCATGCCGGTGAGGCCGGGAATCAGGTAGACCACCATGCCCACCGAGGCGGCGGCGATGATGACAAAGAAAAGCGCCTTGGTGACGCGATTATCTTTCTGCAGGAAACGGATCATGGGTGGACTCGAACCTTCTCTACGCGCGGACAGGCCGAAATCCCTGGGCCAGCATGGTTGCCTCTGGCGGGCGGGCATCGGTCGGGAGGCGCAATTGTCGCTTGACGCGATTCTTTGCCATTATAGACGACAAGGGACCGTGCGCGGGCGGGAATGTCCTGACGCGAAACCGCTACAAGGAAGCAGTGGTCGAACGCTAGACGGAAAAGGCGCGGCGCGCGATCTCGTTCGGGCGGTTTTCGGCTTCTGGATGAATTCCCTCATCGCCAGTCAGCCGGGCCAGCGCCTCTGTCGCCAAATGTTCATGGAATTTCACCGCGCCAGCCGAAAGAACCGCTTGGCCTTGGCCACATCCTTGAAGATCTGCGCCTTGAGCGCCTCGGGCGAGGGCCACGCGATTTCGCCGCGGAGGCGGAGCAGGAACTCCAGCGCAATCGGCGTCCGCTCGTCCAGTTCGATCGTTTCGAAGTTGAGGATGTGCGACTCGACGGCAAAAGAAGCCTCGCCGAAAGTGGGCCGGTTGCCCACGTTGGTGACCGCTTGGAAGCTGCGCCCTGCCACCGTGAGCCGCGTGATGTAAACCCCAAGAGCGGGCAGCAGGCCGTCGTAGGCCGCCAAGTTGACCGTGGGCACCAGCAGGCGCGTACCGATGCCGCGCCCGCGGGCCTGCGTGGAGCGCACTTGAAAGGGCCGGCCCAGCATCCAGCGCGCGCGGGCGACGTCGCCAGCCGCTACACGCTCGCGGATCGCCGAGCTTGAAACCTCCAGACCGCGCACACGGACCGGGGCATGAACATGGACGGCAAAACCGAACTCCGCGCCAAATTCCTTGAGCTCCGCCACTCCGGCCTCCGCTGAAGCGCCGAAACGGAAGTTGCCGCCCTCATGGACACCGCGCGCGCCGAGAGCCGCAACCAGAATGTCGCTCACAAACTCCCGCCCCGTCTTGGCGGCCAAAGCGGCATCGAAGGGCAGCACCAGCACCGCGTCGATGCCGGTGAAGGCCAGCAGCCGCAGGCGCTCGTCGATGGGCGTGAGCAGCTGCGGCGCCTGGCTGGGGCGGAGAAACTGCTCGGGGTGAGGATCGAAGGTGATGGCCACGGCCCGCGCGCCCAACTGACGCGCCTCGGCCACGACAGAGGAAAGAATCTCCTGGTGGCCCAGATGCACGCCGTCGAAGTTGCCGATGGCGGCCACAGTGGGGCCAAAGCCGGCGGGAATCTCCGCGACCGAGCGAAGGACGATGAGGTTGCGATGAACGGGAGCTGGGCTGCTGTTGGTCATCGAATAGCAGGCTCCAGATTCACCGGCAGGCTGAGGCCGTCGTAGGCCAGGCGAATGTCGCCGGGCAGGTCGCGATTGGTTTGTTCGTGGCCGAGTTCATGGGCGATATGGGTGAGCCACGACTGCCGCGCGCCGATGCGCCCGGCCCATTGGACCGCCTGCTCGACGGTGGCATGGCTGGGGTGCGGCTTGTGGCGCAACGCCGAGACGATCAGGTGGTCCAGGCCTTCGAGCAAGGCAAAGCTCGACTCGGGAATGGCGCTCACGTCGGTCAGATAGGCGGCGCGTCCAAAGCGAAAGCCGGCAATCTCCATCTCGCCATGCAGCACCGGGACGCACAGGAACTCGACGCCATGCACGGCGGTGCGCTCGGCGAGCGGCTCCAACTGGACGCGCGCGCGGTTGGGATATGTGGCCCCCGGGGAGAACGTGTACTCGTAGATCCGCTCCAGCACCCGTGCCGTCTCAGGCGCGGCGTAGAGCGGAATGGGGCCGCCTTCGCGATAAACGTTGAAGCTGAGCGGGCGCAGGTCGTCCAGGCCAAGAATGTGATCGGCGTGGGAGTGGGTGTAAAAGACCGCGTCCACGCGGGTCAGGCCGTTGCGCAGCGCCTGTTCGCGAAAGTCCGGGCCGGTGTCGATGACGACCACGCGCTCGCGGACTCCGGGATGGCCGGCATGTTGCTCTTGCCAGCGCAGGAGGATCGAGGGGCGCAGACGCCGGTCGCGCGGGTCGGCCGAGGTGCATACCGGGCAGCCGCAACCCAGAGTGGGAACACCCATTGAAGTTCCCGTGCCGAGAAACGTGAGCAGACCGTCCATAGACCTCGCGAAGATTGCTGTTGGAGGGTTCGTGGTCTCCCACCCATTCGCAAAGAGCGCGAATGGATGGGGCACGGGGTGTTGTTGGGAACTTCCAGCGCGGGCTGATCCCTGATCCCTGTTTCCTGACCCCTGCCTTACCGTTTCGCCTGCGGCGGCGGTGGCTGCGGCGGCTGCATGGCTTGCAAGCTGATCATGCTGGTCAGTTCGAGAAAGGCCATGCGCACCTCGAAAAGCACCGACTGCAGGGCGCTCTCTTCGGCCTCGGTCAGGTTGCCGCGTGTCTTCTCGGCCAGCACGCCCAATAAATCAATGGTTGCGCGTGCGCCCAGAATGTCTACCCTGGGACGCTGGCCCTCCTGAGCGCCCGCGCCCATCTGGATCATCGCGGAGACGTAAAACTGCTGCACCAGGTGAAGGAAGCCGACGGGCGGCTGCGCGCCCACTGCGGGGTTCTGCGCGCGCACCAGGTCTTCAAGCCGCTGCGCCGAGGCGTCGTAGGCGGCTTTCTGTTCGCGGCTCTCCTGGGCTGTCGGCGCGGCGGGCATCTCGCCCTCGGGCACAGCGGCGGCTTCGGAAGCTGCCTGTGGCGGCGCGGGCCGAGCCTCGTGTTTCGATTCGCTGACCACCAGCCTCGGACCCGATCCCGACTCGGGCGCAGCCGCTTTGGGCTCAGCCGGAGGCGCGGAGGGCTGCTGGTTTTCCTGCTCTTCGTCCGCCTTGATCTTGCGGCGGTCAATCACGGTAAATTTCGGATTATCGCTCATGGTTTTCCGCTTTCCTGTTCATCTTGCTGACTTTTTGACTCGCTGATTTCCCCGCCAACTATTCCGACGAATCGCTCAGCAAATTTCATGGCAAAACCGGCAATCCCTCAGGGGCTAAAGCCCGAGTCCATTTTGCTGCATTTGCGGCACGACTAAAGTCGTGCCCTTTTACAAAACAGGTCTGCGGAGTTTTTCCGCAGACTGTAAAGTCGTGCCCTTTCAACACGCGACTCCATCAGAGCGTCTGCTAACCGGCCCCGAGGCTGGGCGGCGCGGTACGAATCCGAGCCGTGCCTGTCGCCTCTCCAGAGAGATAGTGGAGCGGCTGGTTGCGCAGTTCGGCTTCGGCGCGAATCATGCCCAGGGCAAAGACACGATGGCCATTTGGCAGCGGCAACTCCGCCGCGCTGGTGATCTGCCCGGCTGCCGCGCCGCCCTCCAGGGTCAGCGCTGCTCCAGCGGGCGGCACCGTGCCAAAAAGCTCCAGCGGCAGCAGATGCCGGTGAACGGCGCCGCGAGAACGGATGCGCTCCACGATCTCCTGGCCCAGGTAGCAGCCCTTGCTAAAACTCAACGCCCGCATCTGCGAGGTCTCCTGCGGCAGGTCGCGCTCGGCCATGTCGGTGCCGTAGGCCGGAATCGCTTCGGCGATGCGAAAAGCCTCCAGAGAAGCCGCTCCAACCGGAGTCGCGCCGGCTCCAACCAGCGCCTGCCACAGCACAGGAATCTCCGCGGCTTGCACCCAAAGCTCGTAATGCGGCGCGAGGAGACCGTAGGCCCTCACCACGCGCAGTTCCATGCCGTTCCAAGCTGCCGGCGCACTGGTAAGCTCGACCGGCGCGGGCAGGCCCAGCCGCGCCAGCACTCCGCCGGCCTGCGGACCGGCAAGACCCAGCGCCGTCTCGCCGTTTGGTACGCCGTTCGCGTCCAAACTCAACGGAACCAACTCCACATCGTCCATGATGATGAAGCGGTCGAGGTGGGCCAGCAGCCGGTCGTACTGATCGGCGGCAATCGTCAGATAGAGTTCATCGGCCTCGCGGCTGACGTGCAGGTCGCCCTGAATGCGCCCCTGCGCGTTGAGCACCAGGTTCCATGCGCAGGAGTCAACGGCCAAGTCGTTCACCGTATTGGTGACCATGCCGCTGAGCCAGCGGAAGCGGTCTTCGCCGCGGACGGCCACGCGCCGCAGCCAGCCCAGGTCGTGGACCGCGGCTCCGGAGGCGAGCGCCGCTGTTTCGCTTTGCGGCGCGTCCAACTCGCGTGGGGTCAGCACACCGCGATAAGCAGCCAGCTCCGGCCCCGCGGCGGCTTGCGTCAGCAGCGCGGCCAGCGCAGAATACGGCATCCCCTCGGCCTGGTTCTGCGCCGTGGGGTGGACTGCCGGGGCGGCTTGGGGGGTGGCCGTTTCAGTCATAAGGGACTTTTTCGCCGGTTTGCGCGTATTTTCAGCAGAAACGTCGCGCCAGACCGCATCCTGATTATAGCCTTGGAAGAAGACAGGGAGAATCGATGAGCATAAAGCGCGAGAGGCTGGGCGGGGATTGGCGCGTAGGTGCGCTGGCGGCGGCATTGTGTTTTGCGGCCGCGATGACGGCTGCCCAGCAGCCGCCTGCTGCAACCGCGCCCCAGGCGCAGGCCGCACCGGCTGGCAAGATCACCCCCGAGCAGGCGAAACAACTCTTCGCCCTTGTCGATGAGCTGATCAAGTTCTCTTCCGAGGAGACCGGCCTCGCCATCAAGAGCGAGGTCAAGCGCCAGATCACCTCGCGGGCCACCGTCGAAAGCTACCTGACTCAGAAGTTCGCCGAAGACGAGAGCGCCAGGCGCATGCAGCGCGACGAGATTGTGCTCAAGAAGTTTGGCCTGCTGGATCGCGACTTCGCCCTCAAGCCCTTTTTGCTGGCGCTGCTCAAGGAGCAGATTGCGGCGTACTACGATTCCAAGACCAAGACCGTGTACATGCTGGACTGGCTGGGAGTCGATGAGCAGAGGCCGGTGCTGGCCCACGAGCTGACCCACGCGCTGCAAGACCAGCACGCCGACCTCGAAAAGTGGACCGACCAGACCCCCGACGATGTCTCGCTCAACTCCTCAGACGACACCAGCCACCTGGCCAAAGACGAGATGGACACGGCCCGCGTCGCCGTCGCCGAGGGCCAGGCCACCGCCGTGATGATGGATTACATGCTCAAGCCCAAGGGAATGAGCATGATCAAAGATCCAGAGATCATGGACGGTCTGAAAGAGGAGATGTCGGGATCTGAAAACTCGCCGGTATTGGCGCGCGCGCCGCTGTTGCTCTCCGAGTCGCTTATCTTCCCCTATCGCGAGGGGCTCAGCTTCGAGCAGGATGTGTGGATGGACAAGGGCCAGGAAGCGGCCTTTGCCGGAACCCTGGACCGCCCGCCCACTTCGAGCTGGGAGATCCTCAACCCGCGCGAATACGAGAAGAGGCACGTACCCTCCGTGCCCTTGCTGCCCAACATCCACCCGCTCGTCGACAAACTCTACAAGCCCTATGACATCGGCCAGATGGGTCAGCTCGACCTGCACATTCTCGCCGAGATCTACGGCGGCGATCAGGCCGCCAGCGATCTGACGCCCGCCTGGGATGGCGGCCTGTATTGGGCCGGCCAGAGCCTCGGCGCAAAGACGCAGGCCGAACTCGCCAGCACCAATTCCATCGCCTTCTTCTATCTGTCGGCCTGGAAGAACGCGGCTTCCGCGGAGGACTTCGCTCGGCTTTATTCGAGCGAGCTGGGCCGCAAATACTCCGGCGTCAAGCTAGATATGTCGGCTCAGGGCGCGGGCCTGGCCGATGGCGCCTCCGCTTCACCCGAAAACCTATCGCAGGAGCAGGTCTACACCACCAACGAAGGCCCGGTGGTCATCACCACGCGCGGCAAGCTGGTCTTTGTCGCTGAGAGCTTTCCGCTCGACCTGGCCCGCAAGCTCAGCGCTCTCGTGCTCGACGCCCAGGGCGCCGGCGAGCTCAAGATGGCCCAAGGCGCGCAGCCGGCTGCGCTCTTTCGTGAACCGGATGCCGGGAGAACGCTTACGGGAGGGGTGATTCGCTTCCTCTCCAATTGCGGCGTGATGAAGGCGGCGGTCAGCGCCGCGATGCAGGCAGGGAGATAGGAGATCGGGCGTCTCGTGCCTCAGTGACGCCTTACGGCACAAACAAGCGCAGCCGGACGTGCCAGTTGGTGCTCTGGCCGGGCTTGAGGGTGACCATGCCTGTATCGGTCGAGCCCCACTCCTTGCCGAAGGGATCGCCGAAGTTGTACTGGTGTTCGACGGCCACGAAGCTATTGGCTGGCGGCGCGTAAACCTGGATCGCCTTGATCTCGGGCGAAAGGCCCTCGATCTTCACGCCATAGCGCGCGGCCGGATCGATGACTTCCACGGTGGCCGCGCCGCCTTTCCAGTCGATGTGATTCCAATTGTCGTCGAAGAATTCTGTTCCCAGCTGCTTGCCGCCGACGGCGCGCAGATCGAAGCGGGTTCCCTCGACGGGCAGAATCTTGCCGGTGGGGAAGACGTTGTCGTAGCCGTCCACTTCGGCCACGCTGGAGGCCGGGACGCGCAGGCGGGCCTGGGCGCGGTCGCCGGAGGGCAGGTTGAAGTAGGGGTGCCAGGAGATGGCCATCGGCTCATCCTCGCCGCCCACATTGTGAGCCGCGACGGAGGCATCGATGGCGTCGGCGGTCAGCGTAATGGTGACCACCAGGTCGGTCTTCGAGAGCCAGTGGCCGCCAAAGTTGCCGGCATGGATGACGCCGACCACCTGCTCGCCGCCGGGAAGATTTTTCACGCTGACTTCGCCGGCCTTGGCCTTGAGGATAAGCCCGTGCATGGCGTGGCGCTCAGCCGCCGGCAGCTTGCCGATATTGTTGGCTGGCAGTGTCAGTATGTGGCCCTGCCATGTAGTGGTCAGCGTCTTGCCGTCCGCGGCGAGCTTACCGCGAACCCGGTTGGGATAGGGCACCAGGAAGGCCGAGCCGAGCCGGTAGCCGAGGTTGCCGAACTCGTCGTCGTCCACGTCCAGCATCTTTTTGGCCTCGCTCAGAGTCTTCGGCATCAGCACATCTACTTTGCCCATGCCAGGAAAGTTGGCGGTGATCTGCAAAATCTCCATACCGCGCCCCGGAGCCAGCGTAACGCTGGTGAACTCCGGTTTGGCGGCGCTGACAGCAGCGCGGGTGAGGGTCACGACCTGCTGGCCCCCGATCTCGGTCGCGGTCTGCGCGTGGCTGGTGAGGACGAGCGGGCCGGCCATCGAAACCGGCAGGGCAAGCGGCAGCAGGGCAAGTGCTCGAACGAAGGTTTTCATCTCAATCCATTCCTCAAGTCCCAATTGGAATCCTGTCATTTTAGCAGTACGCCGGCGGACCGGTAGCTCTTGCCGTTTACCGGATTGATAACAGACGGAAGTTGCGCCGTTTCGGTCAATAGCTCGATTGCACCGTCTTGCAGAAGCGTTGTGTCCTCAACCTTGCCGCCCTGGCACGAGGGGTTCCACGCGAAGGCCTGCCGGTTCAAGACAATCTCGGCGCCGTTGGGCGCGGCAAGCCACACTCTCTCTCCATAGCCGGTGGCTCCGCCCTGATGATGCAACTCTTCGGCCGCCGGAAAGCCTGCCGCGGTATAAGCCTCTTTTGCAACCAGGAACAATTGTTGCGCGGTGACGCCGGCGCGCGTGGCATCGAGCAATGCCGCATTGACCTTTGCGGCGGCTGCAAATCCATCGGCAAGCTTTTGCGGCATCGGGCCGAAATAAACAAAGCGCGTCATCGAGACGACCAGGCCCCACTTTCGCGCGCACAGATTCACCATGCCAAAATGCTCCAGCCGCCGCCCCCTGGGCAGCGCGTGCTTGTACTTGAGAATCCGATCATCGACCGCGATCAGCAGCACGGATGGAAGGATGGCCTTCTCAATCAGGCGCGACGCGGCCATGGCGCTGATCTCGTCTTCCGTCACGCCCGGCTCCAGATGCAGCACCACATCTTCGACGATGCGCGCCGTCATCGCGCCGAGAGATCGATAGCGCTCAATCTCAGTGGGCTGCAACTGGCTTTCGAGCGCGGCAAGATCGATGACCTCGCAGTTCGCCTGATGAGTGTCCGCGCCAAGTGTGCCCCCCGCAGCAAGGCCGCGCGCTGCCTTGACGAAATCTCCGTCGGTCCAGGGCACAACGACCGGCTCAAAGGGCAACCTGCCGAATTCCTCATCGTGCATCCTTGGAGCTTCATTGTTGGTCGTGATGTAGAAGAAGCTGCCATCGTTGCGCGCGAAGACGGCTGCGCTGCCCGTCGCCGCTGGAATCGCGACGCGCATATCCACCTGGCCGGCCGTAACCCAAGCTACGTTTTCATGCCTGCTCAGCAAGACGCCGGCGAGGTTGCGCCGGACCATGAATTCAACGAGCTGCTGCTTCTTGATGTCGATTTCATCGCGAATGGATTGCCCACCGGAGGCTTGCTGCTCTGTGCTCATCTCTCTTCTCCACTCCGCTCGGGTGACAGAACCTAACTGGCGGCAACTGTTTCCCTAATTTGCTTGAGCGCCGGATAAATCGCTCGATAGCGCCGGTATTGTTGCTGAAGCGTCTCCGAATTCCGCTTCTCCGGTTCGACGACCGAGGCGATCTCGACGAAGCGGGCGCAGGCCTCTTCCACCGATGCCCATAGGCCCGCGCCCGCTCCGGCAAGAATGGCTGCGCCATAGGCCGCGCCTTCTTCCGCTGCAAGCTGGGAGACGGGCCTTGCATAAACGTCGGCCTGGATCTGACGCCAAAGCGGCGAGCGCGCGCCGCCGCCGCCGAGGCGAATATCGTTCACCGGTACGCCGATTTCCGCGAAGATGGTCAGCGTATCTTTGAGGCTGAAGGCCACACCTTCGAGAATGGCGCGGACGATGTGGCCGCGCATGTGGCTGGCGGCAAGGCCAAGCAGCGCGGCGCGCACCTCCGAGTCGAGATGCGGCGTTCGTTCTCCCATCAGGTAGGGCGCCCACAGCACGCCGTCGGCTCCGGCGGGGATCGCGGAGGCTTCGCGCGCCAGGCTATCGTAAGGATCGGCGGTTGCGCTGCCGGTGACGCCAAAGGTATCGCGGAACCAGCGCAAAGAAAGGCCCGCCGCCTGGGTTACGCCCATCACATGCCATCGATCAGGAATGGCATGGCAGAAGGTGTGCAAGCGTCCGCGCGGGTCGAGAAACGGCTGGTCGGTCGCGGCGAAGACAACGCCCGAGGTTCCAATCGTTGCGCTCACGCCGCCAGCTTTGACAATGCCCATGCCGATCGCGCCGGCCGCCTGATCTCCCGCGCCTGCGACAACCGGCGTTCCTTCGGCCAGGCCCGTCTCAAGAGCCGCGCGCGCGGTGATTCTTCCAGCCACTTGCTGCGATTCAAAGAGCCGCGGCAGGCAGCGTGCATCGAGCTGCGTGGCTTCCAGCATCTCCCGCGACCAGCGGCGATGGGCGACATCGAGCAGCAGCGTCCCGGATGCATCCGACACGTCTATCGCGCGCGCGCCTGTCAGCCGCAGGCGGACGTAGTCCTTGGGCAGCAGGAAGGAGCGAAACCGATTCCAGATCTCCGGCTCATGCGCGCGAACCCACATCAGCTTGGTCAGAGTGAAGTTGGGCAGAGCCGGATTGGAAGTCAACTCCACCAGCCTTTGCTCCCCGACCGTCTCGTTCAGTTCGCGGCACTCTTCTTGCGTCCGCTGATCGCACCAGATCAGGGCGGGACGGAGAACCTCGTCGCTTTCGTCGAGGAGGACAGCGCCGTGCATTT
Organism: Occallatibacter sp.; assembly: GCA_049520855.1. Classification (GTDB taxonomy): domain Bacteria; phylum Acidobacteriota; class Terriglobia; order Terriglobales; family Acidobacteriaceae; genus Telmatobacter. Next base: position 35,682 of record JBEKPI010000004.1, on the reverse strand, counting down.
GCCCGGCCAAGCCAATGGCCGCAATCTCCGTTTTGGAGACCGCGCTTGCCTCGATGAGCTTGCCGATCGCTTGCTTGCAGGCGTTCCACCAATCGCGCGGATCCTGCTCGGCCCAGCCATTTTGCGGCGACGCAAACGCCTCGTGCTCATGCGTCGCCGATGCGAGCACCGCGCCTTTGTCGTCGACCAGAACCGCGCGCGTGCCGCCCGTGCCAACGTCGATGCCGATGATGCAGCGTGTCATGGCCGTTCCCTCTTTCCGCTTCCCAAGGCTTCCATGGTCGCTTTCCCTCTTAGAACTTATCCGCAAATTGTAGCGCCGGTCTCCAGACCGGCTGTACTGGCGGCTTCCAGGCCGCCAGGAGCAGTGAGCGCAGGTCTAGAGACCTGCGCGACAGCCGCTCTGGAGAGCGGCGCTACAAACTTGCAATTTGCGGATAGGCTCTTAGTCTTCCGCTTGCGTGTGCCGGTAAGACTCCCATCCCAGATAGCGCGTCGCGGCTTCGTGGATGGCCCTGGAGACATCGCTGAAGTTGGCAGCTACGTGATGCTCGAAGCCCTCGCGGCAGATGTACCTGAGCAGCTTCTGCAACTGCGGTATCTCGGCCACGCCGGCGCCGCCGAAGGTCTCCAGCGGATCGTCCGTGAATCTGCCCGCGCCGGTGTAACCGCGGATTACGCCGCGGCGGTCGTCTGTCGAGTAGCGGGCGTAGCTCATCGCGCCGGCCTTCACGCGGCCCACGCAGGTGCCGAAGGTGTTCTCCTTGCCGACAGTGCCGGCGATGATCTCCTGGTAGTCCATGCGGACATCTTTGAAAAAATGCTTGGGCAAATTGGAGCAGTGGAAGCAAACGCATTTGTCGGGATGGCTGCCGTAGTTGTTGTTCCAGTCCAGCAGCGCGCTCGGCGTGCCCGAAGCCAGCGCCAGCATGTACATGCTCAGCGTGCCGGGCACATCCACTTCGCAGGCCGAGGGGATGAGGTTGTTGCTCATCATGCTCATGATAGTGCAGGGCACCACGCCAAAAAACTCCTCAAAGGAAGTCCAGCACTGCACCGCGCTGATGGTGACGTAAGTCTGCTTCATCCAGCCGTCGATGACCGCGCCCAGCTTCGCCATCTTGAGCAGCGCTTCATCGGGAATGTTATGGGTCGTGACGTAGCTCTTGATGGCGGCCAGCTTGGCCTGCGCGTCGCCGTCGTGGTCTTTCAGGCGGTTGATGCGGCCGAAGATTTCGGACAAATCGATCGTTTCGATGGAGATGCCGTTGGTCTCGAGAATGCGCTCGGAGTAGCGCACCGTGTTGAAGGCCGTGGGACGCGCGCCGATGGCGCCGATGCGCAGATTCTTCAGCCCTTTCACTATGCGGCAGACCGCGGAGAACCATTCGAGATCGGCCTTGAACTCGGCCGAGCTGGGGCTCTCGGTGTGCAGCGTGGTCAGCGAGTAGGGGATGCCGTATTGCATGAGGTTGTTGCAGGCGCTCATCTTGCCGCAAAAACTATCGCGCCGCGTGGCGATGGTCATGGCGTCGGAGCGGTCGGGCGTGGCCTGCACCAGCACAGGAACCCTAAGCCCGGAGAGGCGGATGGCGTCTACGATGCCGCGCTCTTCGCCGAAGTTGGGCAGGGTGACGACGATGCCGTCGATCTCTTCGGCGTGCTTCTTGAAAAGCTCGGCGCACCGTAGCGATTCGGCGTAGGTTTCCACCACGCCATGCTTCGACTCCTCCGGGCCTAGCACCACGGCTCGCGCACCGGCCGCTTCAAGAACCGCGAGGATTTCTTCGCGCCCGGTCTTGGCCAGATGGTCGGGAAAGAAGCCGCGGTTGCCTACTACAATTCCAAAAGTCATTGCTCGCTGTGCTGTCATTTCAGCCTTGCTCCTTTTTGCCGCATACCATCAATCGTTGCGGCGCGGGCGAAAGCGAACGCCGTAGAAGAGTCCCAGCGCCAGCAACAAACCGCCCCACCAGAGCGGCGCGTGCAGGTTGGCCAGGATCACATTGGCCGTATGCCCGGTCACCAGTTCAAAGACACCATAGCCGAAGATCATCGCGCCATAGAGGGTGAGCAGAACTCCGATGAAAAACCAGATCGAGATGTTGTGAGAATGCATCCGAGTTCTCCTTACCAGAAGTAAATGTTAAGCGCCAGGAAGAAGACGATGGCGATGGCTGTCCAGAACCACTCGTTCTTGTACAACGGCACCGGCTCTTCGTCCGGCAATTTGGTTGCGCCGTAGACCAGGCCGCTTAACTCCGCGACCGGTCGGGCCTTGCCGAAGAGACTGACGACCAAGACAACGATCACCGTGACGCTCACCGACCAGAGGGCGCGGTACATATTTTCCGCCATATCCTTGGCATCGGGCGAGAGCGCAACGTAGCGCAACGCCGAGGGGGCGATCTTGACCCAGGCCCACAAGCTGATCGAAGTCAGCGTGCCGATCAGAAGACCCCAGAATCCGCCCGCCTTCGTGGCGCGCTTCCAGAACATACCCATCAGCACCGCGCCCAGCAGCGGAGAAATGAAGAAGCTGAAGAGCGCCTGCACGTAGTCCATAATGCCTTTGGCGTTCATCACCAGGTAGGCCGCGCCGATCGAAATCACCACGCCGAGTATCGTGGCCCAGCGTCCCACCGCGACATAGTGCTCGTCGCGCGCCTTCCTGTTGATCAGCGGCTAATAGATGTCGTAGGTCCACACGGCGGAGAAGGCGCTCACGTTGCCCGCCATGCCGCTCATGAATCCGGCAATCAGCGCGGTAATGCCGAGGCCGAGCAGGCCGGGGCTGCAATAGCGCACCAGCATCAGCGGCAGCACTTCGTTGTAGCTGTGCAAGCCGGCGCCCGGATTTGCCTTAACCACATTTTCGCCGACCAGATGCATCAGGCTGCCATCGGAGTTCTGCAGCACCACCAGGCCCAGCAGGCCGGGCAGAATCACGATGAACGGCACAGCCATCTTGAAGAACGAGCCGATCACCGGAGCCATGCGCGCCGAGCGCAGGCTGTTGGCGGCCAGCACGCGCTGGACGACAAGAAAATCCGTCGTCCAATAGCCGAAGCTGATGGCAAAGCCCAGGCCAAAGACGATGCCGGTCCAGTGAATGCCCATCGGGTTATCGGCAAAGTGGCCCATGCTGCGCCAGAGGTGCGTGTAGTCGCCGGGCGCGATTGCGCCGGTCGAGATGTTGCGGGCGATTCTTGCCTTGAGGCCGTTCCAGCCGCCGGTCTCGACAAGGCCCAGAATCGGCACCAGCAGCGCGCCGCCCCAGATCAGCACAAACTGCAAGACCTCATTGAAGATAGCCGAGCGCAAGCCGCCCAGCGCCACGTAGGCGGCAACAGCCAGCGAGGAGACGATGATGGAGAAGTTCATGTCCCAGCCCAGCACCACTTTCATCACTTCCGCCATGGCGAACATGTTCACGCCGCTCATCAGCACGGTCATGAAGGCAAACGAGAACGCAGCCACCACGCTTGTTCCCTGGCCGTAGCGCAGCTTGAGGTATCCGGGCACCGAGTGCGTCTTGCAAACGTAGTAAAAGGGCATCATCACCATGCCCAGAAAGAGCATGGCGGGAATGGCGCCGACCCAATACCAGTGCGCCGCAAGAATGCCGTACTGGTAAGCAGAGCCGGCCCAGCCCATCAGTTCAAGCGCGCCAAGGTTGGCGGAGACAAAGCTCAAGCCCGCGATCCACGCGGTCATCTCGCGGCCGGCCATGAAGAACTCTTCGCTGGTGTTGGCCTTGCTCTTGAGGTAGAAGCCGATCCAGATCACCATCACGAAGTAGATGGCGACCACGGCGATGTCGAGCGGACTCAGGTGCGCCAGGGAAGGAGCGGCGAGCGCGAGGAGGGCTGGCGAAGCGTGTACTCCAAAGCTGTTCACGATCACGGTATTGAACCTCGAACGCCGCTACCCGGCGACGGATGGATTGCGCTTTGACCGCTGCCGCCGGCCCGCTTGCCGGCAGGCGGCCGGTGTAAGCCTTTTCCAGAAACTGAAATTAAACCCTCTCCCCATCTTCTAGCAACGACTTTTCCTTCGGTCGCCCACGGAGCCAGACAGCGGGCTGTGAAGGCGCCATCGCTACTTGAGGATAAGCCCCAGGCCCTCCAGCTTGCCGGCGCGCTTTTTGCGCACATACCACCAGGCAAAGCCCGCCACTGCCAGTCCGCCTACGATGGCCAGCAGGGCCAATCCATGGTGGGCGACGATCTCCACCGCGCCCGGCCCCAGCTTGAGCACGAGCAGCGAGAGCAGCAGCCAGCGAACCAGCCGGCCGCAGAAGACAGCCAGCATGAAGGGTGCAACCCGCATCTCAAAGACGCCGGCGGCAAAGACAAAGGCCTTCCAGGGCGTGGGCGGCGGCAGCATGGAGGGAATCATCATGGCCAGGAACTCCTGGCGCTCGAAGCGGGCTCTCATGCGCTCGTAGCGTTTGCGGTTGACGCGCTTGAGCAGGAAGAGTTCTCCGCCGGCCCGGCCCAGCCCATAGGGCAGCAGGCCGCCAATGGCCGAGCCCACGGCGGCCAGCAGGCAATAGAGCCAGAAGTGGCCCTTGTCGGCCCAGACGTAACCCGCCAGGATCAGGTCCATGGGGACGGGGATGGTGGATGAGTCGAGCATCGCGACCGCGCCCACGCCCCAAATGCCAAACTTGGCCAGGAACGGCAGGAGCACGAGATCGCACTTGGCCAACCAGCGAAGAAAAACTGCTTTCAAACAGGGTCCCCTTCCGCCCGGCATCCGTCTTACTATCAGCAACCATTGTACGGGCCGGAGCGAGCGGCGCGGATTCCCGCGAGATGGGATTTCCGCGAGATGAGAGAATAGATAGAAAGGACTCGAGACGGAGCGGCGGAGCGCCTATGCGCCCAGAGAGGCTCCCGCGGAACACATGCCCACCGACGAAGCGCCAATCGAAGTGAACGAGCCACACGGGCCAGCGGAAACCACTCCGAATGTGGATCGTCCGGCTGGGGGCGGCGGGGCGCGCGCGCCCGAGTCTCGTGTGGTGCGGGGCTCGCGCTGGGTGGACTACGACACCCATGAGTTGCTAGAGATGATTGGCGACCTCGAAGACGAGCGGCGCTGGGCGCGGATGCGCGAAGGGATTTGGATAGCCATCCTCATCCACCTGGCGCTCCTCTCGGCGCTGACCTGGCTGCCCAAGTACATCTTCAAAGTGCCGCCGATGGCGGATCGAAGCAACGAGCTCAAGGAACACAAGGATTTTACCTACCTTGATTCGCCCTGGCAGGCGCCGCCGAAGCCGATCATCAAGCCGGTTCCGCTGGACCGCCCGCTGATCGACAAGCAGACGCTGGAGTCGATGAAGCGCGAAGCAGCGCCGCCCGCGCCAACGCCCGCGCCCACACCCGCGCCGCAACCGGCCCCGCCAACGGCCGCGCCGACGGCGCCAGTTCCGCCTAGCCAGCCAGCGCAGGTCGAGACGCCCCGCCCGGCGGCGGTTCCGGCTCGACCCACATTCGCCATGGGCTCGCAAAACCCGGCCGACCAGTTGCGCGAAGCCATGAAGGGCGCTGCCCGCAATCCCAGCAGCGGCGCGGGCAATCTGCCAAAAGGCGGCGGGCTGGCGCTGCATCCCGGCGCGGGCGCCGGCGGCGTGCAGATTCTCTCCGACACCCAGGGCGTGGACTTCAACAACTGGCTGCAACGCTGGCATTGGGAGACGATGCGCACCTGGGATCCGCTGATTCCCGACGAGGTCAACCCGCCGATCAACAAATCGGGGCAGTTGATGATTCGCTTCAAGGTTCTTCCCAATGGCCGGCTGATGGATGGCAGCGTGTCGCTGGAGACCAGGTCCGGTGACACGGCTCTGGACCGCGCGGCATGGGGCGCTCTCACCGGCTCCAACTACCCGCCGCTGCCCAGGGATTTCCATGGGCCGTACCTTGAGCTGCGCGCTCTCTTTCTCTACAACATGGAGCCGCCGCGGTAGAATAGCCAGTTGGCAATTCTGTTTGAAAGGCGAACGTCGTGAGAGTTTCCGCTCGGATATTGGCTTGCTCCGTTCTGCTGTGTTCGCTCTCGCTTCAGGCCCAAACCGCGCCGGCTGGATCTCCAAGTCCTGCCCCTGCGTCAACCGAAGCGGAGAAGACCAAGCTGCAAGCGCCCACTGGAGGCGTTCAAATCCTCTCCGACACGCAGGGCGTGGACTTCAAACCATGGCTGGCGCGTTGGCAGAGCAGGACGGAACGGACCTGGGACAAGCTGATCCCCGACGAGGTCAATCCGCCAAAGCTGAAGAAGGGGCAGGTTCTGATTCGCTTCAAAGTTCTGCCCAATGGCCGGCTGATGGAGGGCAGCATGATGCTGGAGGGCCGTTCCGGCGACGTGGCCCTTGACCGCGCGGCATGGGGCGCTCTGACCGGCTCGAACTACCCTCCGCTGCCAAGGGATTTCCATGGGCCGTACCTGGAATTGCGGGCGCTTTTTCTCTACAACATGGAGCCGGGGCGGTAGCGGCGCAGTTTTGCATGCCGGTGAGTTCCGGAACCAGCAAAGACGAGGCGAGCGACGGCAGGGCTAGAGACTTTTTGCTTCCGCGCCCTCGGGTCGTTCCGATGGAAGCAGCGGTTTGGTTCTGGGTGCCTTGGGCGGCATGGCTCCGTGCAGGAAGATGCCGTCCTGCTCGAGCAGGGCGTCGTAGATAGAGGTGTGGCGCCAATGGCGGGCCAGGGCAAAGGCGCTCATGTTGGCAATCATGAGCGGCAGCACCAGTCCATAGCCGCCGGTCATCTCGAAGATGATGAGGATCGACGTCATGGGGGCGCGCACGACCCCGGCAAAGACGGCCCCCATGCCGACCACGGCAAAGGCGCCGACAGAGTCGGTTGAGTGATGGAAGACGGCAACATCGATGTAGCCGACCGCTCCGCCCAGCATCCCTCCCATGTAAAGCGCCGGCGCGAAGATGCCGCCCGCGCCGCCGCTCGAATAGGAGGTGACGGTGGCGGCCAGCTTGAGCGCGCACAAAGTGGCCATGGCTGTCACGGTCAACCCGGTGGCGCCGGTTAGCGCCATGGTGAGGGTCTTGTAGGGATCGCCGGCGATGCCGTTTACGTGGAAGAACGCGATGGCTACCAACGCAAAGCTGCCGGTGGCGGCTCCGCCCATGGCCGGATGCACCCATCTGGGCACGGCGGTCAGCCGCTTGAACCAGGCGCGCAGCCATAACAGCGAATCGGTGAAGGCCACCGAGACAAGCGCCGCCAGCAGACCGAGTACGGCATACCAGAGCAGCGACGAGTCGTTGGCCAGCTCATAATGACTGGGCACGTGGAAAATGGGATTGTTGCCGAGAACTTTATTTTCGACTACGGCAGCCAGAGCGGCGGCGACGATGACGCCGGTGAGCATGGTTTGATCGAGGCTGCCGATCAACTCTTCCAGCGTGAAGGTGATGGCGGCGACGGGCGCATTGAAGGCCGCGGCGATGCCCGCGGCCATGCCCACCGATGTCATTCTCCGGCAGTTCTTCGGGCTCAGCCGGGCCGCTCGGGCCAGCAGGCTGCTGACGCCGGAGCAGATCTGAACCGTCGGGCCTTCCACTCCCAGCGAGGCGCCAACTCCAAGCTGGATTACGCAGAGAATGAACTTGCCCACCGTCTCCTTGAAGGTAATGGCGCCATCGCGAACGGCGTAAGCCACCTTGACCTGGGGAATGCCGCTGCCTGCCGCGGCCGGAACCCAAAAGCGAAGGCCAAGCCCGGCGACCAGGCCGCCCACGGCCGGGGTAAGAATAGTCCACCAAATCCAGCCGTGCCCGGCGGCGGACGTGGCGCGGTCGATGCACAGCGATTCAACGAATCCGACGCTAATATGAAAGCTCACCGCCGCCAAGCCGCACAACGCGCCAGCGACTATGGTGATTACGAACAGGCGCTTGCCCTCGTTGGGCATCCGCCGCATCAGCCAGGCAAGAAAGCTCGAATACAGTGCTGGAAGCCCAACCCAATAGCGACTTTCCGGTGGATTTTTTGGGTTGGTCGACTTCACCATTTCAGTATAGCGGCAGCCTGCCCCCGCAGCCGATGGAAAGGTCGCGGATGCTACTCTGACCAGTATGGAAATGGGCGAAGTTGAGGGCGCGACTGCCACGCTGCCCGCCGCGCCGCACGAGCGGCCCTGGGTCTTCGGACTGCTGATTGCGCCGATGGCGGTGCTGTCGAACGGCCTCGTCGGGGGCGCGCTCTTTTATCTCCTTCTCAAGCAAGGCGTCGATGCGGGTCGCGCAGCCGGAATCGTCGCGTTCCTCAACCTTCCGCAGACGATCTATTTTCTTTGGAGCCCGATCACCGACTTCTGGATACGCCGCCGCACCTGGCTGATGGTGGCGGCAACGGCGGCGGCGGCGGTGATGCTCACCGCATTTCATCAGTCCAGCCTGGCCAGCCCGTGGGCCGTGGGACTGATGTTCCTCAGCGCCTGCTTCGGCCAACTGATTGTCGCCGGCAGCGGCGGCATGATGGGTACGCTGGCCATTGAGGTCGACCGCCGCCGCGCGAGCAGTTTTTACCAGGGCGGATCGCTGGCCTTCGGCGCGCTGGCCCTCTCTGTGCTTGTGGTTCTCGCGGAGAAACTTCAGCTCGGCGTCCTCGGCTGGATCATGGCCGCGATGATTGCCCTGCCGTCGCTAGCGGCCCTTGCCGCACCGGAGCAGCGCACCATCACAGCGATGGAAGGGCGCGGCCTGGACGGCCTGCTCAAGACCATCAAGAAGACGTGGACTCAAATCAAGCATGAGTTCAAGGGCACGTTTTTTCGCTGGGAGGCCATTCCCTACACGCTGATCATGCTCTTCCCCATGTGCAGCGGCTCGATGATTCAGATCCTGCCCGGATTGGCGACGGATTACCACATCAGCGGCGGGCAAGTGGCCTGGATCAACGGTGTGGGCGCTGCGTTGCTGAACATCGCGGGCGCGCTCGCGGTCGCGCTGATCCCGGCTCGTGTGCGCGCCCCGGTAGCGTATTTGACCATGGGCCTGGTCAATGCGGCAACACTGGCCGTGCTCTGGCTTGGACCGCTCAAGCCGATGGTCTATTTCGCGGGCGCGGTGCTGTTCCTCTTTACCATCGGGGCCTGCTATGCGCTCTTCACCGCCGTGGTGCTGGAGTTTCTGGGCAGCTCCGGCAAGAGCGGCAGTTCGCGCTACTCCATCATCAACTCGCTGGGTAACGTGCCTGTCGCCTACATGGCATGGATCGACGGAAGCTGCGCCGGGAAGTGGGGAGCGCGCGCGGCCTCAGGCGCGGATGTCGTGCTCAGCACCGTTGGCGCTTCGATTCTGCTGGCATACTTCCTCAGCCGCCGGAAGGCCACCAATCCGGCATAAGAGTGCGGGGCGCGCCACTCATGCCTGTCAATCTGAGCGCGGCGCAACGGCGTCGAAGAACCCGCATTTCGCTCCCCTTGCGGGTGGAAATCACTTGCTCCTCCCAGGGATTTCTTAAATTATGAGCCACTTGCAAAATTCCATGGAGATTTCAAGAAGCGTCAGGGCACGACTTCAGTCGTGCCGTTAGTTCAGCAAGATAATGTTGGGCTTTAGCCGATGCGTTCCTCTGTTTTCAGTCGCTTGCAATTCCGCCGCGGCTAAAGCCGGGATCGGAAGAGGCCCTTTGCGGCACGACTAAAGTCATGCCCTGACGCATATCAGCTCACTAAAGACAATTTTGCAAGAGGCTCTTATTGCAACTCCCGTTGTAACGCTTTCCCGCTCGCGGTCACCATTCCCTCAGAGCATTCGCCGAGCCGGCAATGCGCTGGAAGCGTATTCGACCGCAGGCGCCCCCTTTGCCTGCACAAATCCCCCAAAGAACCAGAGGAGAAGAAGCAATGAGCAACCTGAATTGGATTTCATGGGATTGCGACTCTTTGCCAGCCGCCGAGAGCGAGAGGTCCCCTCAGCAACCATCCGCCAGCCATAGCGCGGCGTCCGCCGCCTCAACTCCCTCCACCCGCTGGACCCCGGCCCGCCTGCGCTTCATCCGCCGCGGCCTGGGCCTGGCGATGCTCTTGCAAGCCGCCCTGGCAGTGCTGGTGATCGTCTCCGGCTGCCATCCTCCGGCCACGCCGACGGCCTTCCTGCCCACCGACTCGCAAGACGCCTGCCCGCTCAGCGCCTCCACGTTTGACGGCTGGTTTCAGCCCGCCAGCGTCGTCGGCGGCAACGTGGTCATCAACGGCATTGCCAACCCCGCCAACAGCCTCAACGCGCCCACCCCCAACTGCGGCTTTTACCAGTGGGGCGAAAACATGTTCCTGTGGCTTACCTCGCCGGCTCCGTCCACGTACGGCGGCGGCGCGCATATCTTCGACTCGCCCACCTTTTACGATGTCTCGCCCTTGAACGGCAGCAACCAGCGCACGCTGATTCCGCACGTGCAGGGCGTCATTCGCGCATTCCCGCTGCGCATGGCGCAACTGGGCGCGCACGGCCTGCCCGTGATTCGCGACATTAATGGCCGCCTGCTTGAAGCCCGTCCCGTGGACCCCAAGCTCCAGCCCAAGGTCCGCGACGTAACCGGCAAGGTCGTTCCCATCGCCCATGCGCGCATCGAAAGGGGCAAGCTCATCCTGCTCGACGCCAAGTCGAATGTAATCCAGGCCAGCCAGCCGGCGATCGGAAACGGCGCCACCGCCCAGCGGTCGGAGATCAACCCCCTCATCGTGCAAAAGTTCATCATCGACGGGATTGTCGTCTTCATCGACCCCACACTTGCCGTCATCACCACCGAGCAAGGCCAGGCCGGCGATGCCAGCGTGCTCCAGGCGCAGACCGCTGCCAACGGATCGCTCGTCTACTACTCCACGATGGTCAATGACGTCTATGCCTACTTCCTCACCGGGCAAAAGGATTGCATCACCAACCCCGGCGGCGCCGGCGCCTTCTGCTCCACCACCACCGCAACGGATGACGAATTCCCCACCACCTCCACCGACCTGACCAACGTCATGAACTACGCCGCGGCCCATGGCAAGGCGGCCAGTACCTTCCCCGATCAAAATGCGCTGGCCATCGAGGTCAAGTCTTCGTGGGTTATGGCCAACAGCCTGCCCAACGTCGGCAGCTACATCACCATGACCGCCACCGTGCCCACCTACAACGAATCCAACCCCAACACATGGACTCCGACCGGGCAGCAAACCGTGCTGTTGGCTCTGGTGGGAATGCACGTCGTTGGCAGCACCGGCAGCCATCCCGAGATGGTATGGGCCAGCTTCGAGCATCAGGGCAACACCCCGCTGGCGCCCTACTCCTATAACTCGCAAAGCAGCGGCGTGGTCACCGTGAATCCGCCCACCTCAGGCACATGGCTCTTTGCCTCCAGCTCCTCCACCGCCGTGCAGCCTCTGAATCTCAACAACTTCAACCAGCCACACATGGCGGTGAGCGGCACTCCGGTGGCCAACTCCATTCAGTCGGAGGGCGGCTTCACCATCAGCCCCAGCGACACGCTCCGCCTCCAGCCCTTTGGAATGGCCGGCTCCAACGCCAGCTCAAACTCTGAGATACTCTCCACCAATACCCACGTTCAGGCAATGTTGGCCTCCGGAGACGTGCGCGCCAACTACTTCCTCGTCGGCGCCACCTGGACTCCCTTCGGCTCCAACCCCGGCCCATCCAACGGTGGCGTTGGAACAAGCATGTTGGCCAACAGCACCCTGGAAACCTACGCCCAGGGCGGCAACTGCTTCGAGTGCCACCAGAACAACCAGCAGCCTCCCTCCGGCCCCACTGTGCCCACCGTGCAGATCAGCCACGTCTACCCTGCCATCAACCCGCTCTTCTGACAAGAAAAGCGCCGGAGCCTGTTGATCGGGCTCCGGCGCCTGGGGTGGTTCAGATTGCCCGGTTTAGTTGAGAGCGTCCACGTAGTGTCCGACCAGCACAGGCTGACCTGACAAATTCAGCAACAGGCCGACCACGCGCACGTTGTCACCGACTTTCAGGTCGCTCATTCCACTCAGGCCGTTCCGCCACCCTAAATTGGGCAAGCAGTAGACCGTCACCGTCTCCGGGATCAGCACGCCGGCAAAGCCGTTGACCTGCATCTGGAAAGCGGTCACGCCTTTGACGGGCACGGCGGCGTTATTCGCGGTGACCGTGCCGTTGAAGCCCCATTGGCGCAACACGACGCGTTTCGCGGTCACGTCGCTTGCGCTGGCCGCTCCGCTCGCCGGTCCGCCTATCGAGACGTGCTGCCCAGGCATCATTTGGCTTGAGTTGAAGAGGAGTTCGGTCAACGGGTTGTGCATCCAGTAGATGAAGAATTTGGGGTCGTTGCTCAGATCGACCGTTGCAATATCTCCCAATGTGAGCCCGGTATCGGTGGGCAGCAAGCCGCGCACATATAGGTCGAAACTCGCAGCCGCGCCTGTGGCCGGCGTAACATAGGTCACCTGGCCCGCCGCGTAGAAGCCATCCTGGGAGAGAATCGCCACATCGTCGGCGTCCAGGGTTTGGTCGGCCAAGTCCAGCTTGCCGGAGACCTCGACGATGCTGCTGGTGGTCAGGTTACCGATACTCTCGCCGTTCTCCCATTCCGTTGTCCCGCTGACGTCGATGGTGAAGTTCTCGCCGTGCGGCCCCTGTACGACGAACGACTGCGTGCCCACGCTGACCACGCCCGCGACCAGCGTGTCAATGTATCCGCCCGCATCGCTGTTCTTCACGATGCCGATGTCGAAGGTCGGGGTTACATCGACGTTGCCGCTCCCATCCAGGATGCTGCCGCTCTCCAATTGGATGGATTTGCGGAGATCGAAATCCACGCGCAGGCCAACCGGCGCGCTCGATGCGGCAATCACAAGCGGCGTGGCCAAGGTCTGCGTATAGGTGTATGTGGATGCGGAGTCGGGATACGCCACCGGCGCGGTCGCGATGGCCGGCGGGCCGCTGGCGGGCACGTTCAGGTAGCCGACGGTGGCCGCGCCCAGCGTAATCGAGATGCCGGTATAGGTGCCAACCGCCACATCGTTCATATCCAATAGGGTCTGAAGTCCGTTAAAACGGGCGAAGTCGACTGAAGGCGAACCGCTGACCAATTGGACGGTGTTGTTGTTGGCGTCGGTTGCAGTGACACTTTCCACCGGCACCGTGAACGAGGTGACATTTGCCACTGTCAGGGGAGCGTCGGTGCCCACCACAAAGGACGAACCTACGGACGGCGGTGGTGTTAGGTGGTTGTTTGCTGTGGATCCGCTGCCGCAGCCTGCCACAAATAGCGCAACTGCTGCGAACGAAACGACTGCGACCGGCAAATGTTTGCCGTATGTCATAGATGCCATTTCAAATACCTCGCTTTCTGTTTACTTCCAGGCCTTGCGGGCGATTGCCGTGGCTCCCATATAGCGCCATGTGAGACAACCAGTGTCCTCAACAACGAAAGCGCGCTTTGAGCCTTTTCGGATCATCTATGTTTGCTGACTCGGTTTTTTATGGAAAGTTGCGCGGATTCGCAAGAATATTTTGCCGGCGCGGATTTGTTGGGAAAATGGCCTTTGCCGGGATTCTCGACGCGCCTTTCCGGCTGCAACTGGTTGGACGCTCGTCCAGGACCATCGAGTTGCCTGCTCTTCGCCATTTCATTGCTGTAGCGTCCGCCGCAGGGGCGGAAACCAACAGATTCAACCTGGCAGTTGCCGGTTTCCGCGATCTTCCCCGCACCTGGCAACAACAATTTACTGATCTCCGCTCAGGATCGACCCCACAATGCCGCCCAGCAGGCCGCCGCCCACGGCTGCCGCCGGAGCATTGCGGTTCTCGGTATGCGGCAGGTACTCGGCGATCTGGTGCGCCAGCCGCGAGATGGGCAGCGTTTGCAGCCAGACCGTCCCCGGCCCTTGCAATACAGCCAGGAAGATTCCGTCTCCGCCGAAGATCATGTTCTTGATGCCCGGCACGGTGGTGATCTGGAAGGCCACCGACGACTGGAACGCGCCCACGTGGCCCGGATGCACGCGCAGCACTTCGCCCGGAGCCAGGTTCTTCACCACCAGTTCGCCGGAAAGCTCCAGCCACGCCGTGCCTTGCCCGCCCACCTTCTGCAACAGAAATCCGTCGCCGCCAAAGATGCCCGCTCCCAGCGACTGCTGAAAGCCCACGCCGATGGTCACCTGCGGCGTGGCGCAGAGAAACCCATGCCGGTGGACCATGAACTCATTGCCAGGGCCGATCTCGACCGGCGCGATGTGGCCCGGCATCTTGGTGGCAAACGAGACCACGCCCGGCGCGCCCCAGGCCCTGTACTCGGTCATGAACAGGCTGCCGCCGCCGGCCACCCGCTTGAGCACGCCGAACAACCCGCCGCCTCCGCCCATCTGCGTGTGGGTGGTCATCTGAATCGAAGCGGTCATCCACGAGAGCTCGCCGCTCTCTGAAAACACGCTCTCATTTGGTTCAAGCCGCACATCGAGCACGGGCATGGTAGTGCCAACGATTTGAGTCTGCATGGGTGATCTCCTTATCGTGGACAGTGTACCTGTTCATACCGGAGGGGAGTCGAGTTAGAATCGAGTTCTCCATGAAAATCGGCAAATCCTTCGCTCAACGCTGCCAATTCTTGGTGTCGCGGCTATTTTTCTGGCAGGCTGCCACACGGATCAACTGCCTGATCTCGACCATCCGCCGTAGAGGTTGACGCGCCCTCTCGCCGAATCCCCCTCCAATGCTCTACTCTTGCCAGTGAGGCGTATGGCCCCGTTGATCCGATCCTTCCGCAAAGCGCTCTGGCTGGCTCTTGAGCACGACGTGCTCAATACGGCCAAGGCGGCTGCCTACTCGGGCATGCTGGCGCTCTTTCCCGCGCTCGTGGTTCTCACCGCGCTGCTGGCCCAGGCGCCGGAGGGAACCTCGCTGGTGGGCGAGGTGCGCGCCGCTTACGAGCAGTTTTTGCCCGCCGACTCGATGTCGCTCTTGCAGTCGGCGATGGAGACCCGGCGCATTCACTCCGCGCAGTTGCTCTTCTCCGCCGCCGGCCTCTCGATCTTCGCCGGCCTGGGCCTGATGCTGTCGCTGATGGATGGCTTTCGCCGCGCCTACCGGCAGCCGCGCGACAAATGGGGCTTCTGGCAGCGGCGCATGAGGGCGCTGCTGCTGGTGCCCATCGTTCTGGTTCCGCTCTCGCTGGCGACTCTGGTGCTGGTCTTCGGCCGCCAGATCGAGGCGTGGATGATCGATAACGCCGTGCATGAGCTGCGGCATGTGGTGCTCTTCCTCTGGCGGATGGCGCGTTGGGCCGTCGCTCTCGTGACCAGCGTCAGCGTCCTCGGCGCTCTCTATCACTTCGGCACCCATCGCAAGGAGCACTGGGCCTGGGTCGGCCCCGGCGCGCTGGCCGCAACGCTGCTCTGGTTCCCGGCGACGCTGGCCTTCGGCTGGTACGTCACGCGGATTGCCGACTACTCAATGTTCTACGGCTCCTTTGGCGCGGGCATCGCCACGCTGGTCTGGCTCTACATCGCCTCTTTCAGCGCGTTGCTGGGCGCGGAGTTGAACGGCGTGCTCTACCGGGAGCGCCAGAAGCGGGCTTCCGCTTCAGCAAGCGCCAATCGGGACTCCTCGACCCAGTAATTCTTTTAACCTGTCATTGCGCCCGTCTCACGCATAATAGAGAAAGGAGGGCTGTCGCCCCTCCCAGCCAAATCAACGCAGCGTGCCACAGAATTCTTTTCCTCTTAACACTCAATCTTCCCTGGAGCGACCCTATGACCTTTGCACCAAACAGCCTGACCGAATCTGTCTCTGAACGCCGCGCAAAGATCGTTGCCACGCTCGGCCCGGCCTCCAACACCGAGCCTGTGATCCGGAACCTGGTGCGCGCCGGCGTCGATGTGGTCCGCCTGAACTTTTCCCACGGCTCCCACGAGCGGAAACTGGCGGTCATACGGCACATCCGCAAAATCAGCCTCGAGGAGCGCAAGCCCATCTGTATTCTCGGAGACCTGCAAGGGCCCAAGATTCGCACCGCCGAATTGAAAGACCACCAGCCCGTGCTGCTCAAGGCCGGCGGGCGGCTGGTCATTACCCCGCGCGAGGTTGAGGGAACGGCCGCGCTGGTTGGCACTACCTTCAAGACCCTGGCCGACAATGTCGAACAAGGCTCGCGCATTCTGCTCTCCGACGGCCTCATTGAGCTTCGAGTCCACCAGGTGGATCGCGGAGATGTGATCTGCGAGATCGTCAACGGCGGCATGTTGGGCGAAAACAAGGGCATCAACCTGCCCGGCATCCCGGTCCGCGTCCCGTCGCTCACCGAAAAAGATGCCGAGGATCTCGATTTCGCGCTCAAGAACGGCGTTGACGCCATCGCCGTCTCCTTTGTGCGCACTGCCGAAGATGTCCGCCTGGTGCGCAACCGCGTCTCGGCCCTGGGTTACGAAACCTGGATCATCGCCAAGCTGGAAAAGCCCCAGGCCATCGAAGATCTGGACGCCATTCTCACCGCCTCTGACGCCATCATGGTGGCACGCGGCGATCTGGGCGTCGAGCTGCCGCCCGAGCAGGTTCCCGCCATCCAGAAGCACATCATCCGCCGCGCCGCCGATTTCCGCAAGCCGGTCATCACCGCTACGCAGATGCTGGAGTCGATGATCGAGAATCCGCGGCCCACCCGCGCCGAGGTGTCGGACGTGGCCAATGCGGTCTACGACGGGACCGATGCTGTGATGCTCTCCGGCGAATCGGCCATCGGCAAGTACCCGGTCGAGGCCGTTTCCATGATGGCGCGCATCGTCGTCGATGCCGAGCGGCATATCAAGGAAGTGACGGCAGATCGACGGCAGCACCTGAAAACCCACCTGTCGATCGCCGAGACCATCTGCGAGGCCACGGCCCACGCTGCCGACGACCTCGACCTGCGCGGCATTGCCTTGTTCACCGAGTCGGGACAGACCGCCCGCCAGCTCTCGAAGTACCACCCCTCGACGCCGATCTTCGCTCTCAGCCCGCTCGAGGTCACCATCAACCGCCTCAGCCTGCTGTGGGGCACAACGCCCATCCGCTGCCCCAAGCTCAACTCCACCGAGGCGATGGTCGAGTGCGCCGAGAGTTCGCTCGAACAGGGTGGCTACGTGCGGCCCCGCGAGGTCATCGCTATCGTGGCCGGCACGCTCACCAAATCCGGCTCGACCAACTTCCTGCGTCTGCATGTGATGGGCGAACGTCAGCAGGCAGCCAGCTTCTTCGCTCCCAAAGAGGAGGAATCGGCGCCCAATCAAGCCATCGAACCCGAAGATGCTGAAGGAGTGTAGGCCAGGCTGAAACGCCTCGCCGTCAAGCCGGCCAAAGCCCCCGCAAAGCAAAAGTAGCCGGGCGTCCTTGCTACGGTCTCTCGGCTTCCGGCGACGTCTGCGGCTCCCCCGGTGCAGCCGGAAGCGCTGTCTTCGGTGCCAAAGGATGTAATATCTGCCAGGTCGATTGGAATGTTGCCACTCCGAAGATGATTGTGAAAGCCCAATACAAACCTCGGTGGTTCGGGTTGGACAGAGCAGCGCATACAGAACTGACGGTCACAATTCCAAAGACGGCGGCGAAAGGGATACTCAGCCACAACGGAATTTGTCTTTGGCGGCGTGCGCGTCTCGCTTTCAGCTCATCTCCCGAAGGATAGATGCTCCCGGTTCTCATCTTGCGCCGGATCATTTTGTAGAAAAATGGAATCGGAAGACAAATGAACAACAATGAATTAGCCACCAAGAAGATCAACATGAAATGGGCCGAAGACAGAACCTCTGGCCGATTCAAATGTCCTAGCATGGCTTTGAGAATCAGCGCCATCACTCCGGTGGAGACCGCCATAAAGACCGGGATCGACAGCGCAATCCATGTGACGGTCTTTTCCTCCGACGACATCCTTGCGTCTTGCTCATTCGGCTTCAGCGTAGGCTCCGTTTCCTGACCGTCAGCTTCGTTCATAGCGTCTCCTGTCGACTTTCCTTCGACCTCCAAGAATACCCCGAACGGCTGAGTTTGCAACAAACGAAAAGCCGGTCTGTTTCCGCGAGGAAACAACCCGGCCATACTCGCTTCATGGCTCTTCGAAAGCCGCTTATCTTGCCGTCAAACGCCGCGCAGTCCGTCCTCGCGGCGGTCCTCCAAAATCAGTTGGATGGCCGCACCCAGGCTTTCACGGCACTCTTCCAAACTCTGCCCCTGCCCGTTGGCGCCGGGAATCTCAGGAGACCAGCCGACAAACCATTCGCCGTCGCGCTCAATGACCGCTGTGAATTCATTCCGCATGAAACGAGTTTAGACCGGAAGCTGCCGTTTCAGACAGGGAGAAGATTCGACTTACCGGCTGACGTCCCCCTGCATTGTTTCCGGCTCTTCAGCAGCGATTGACGGAGCGGCCTTTGACGCAGAGCGTCGAAGGGACCATACGATCAAACCGGCCGAGATCGTCCACAGCGCAGCCGCTAAAGCCCACGCTGCGCCCTTGTCATGCTGGATGTGGGCTGCGCTGAGTGAAACGGAGATGGAAAAAAGGCAAAATTGACCTGCGATTGCGGCAATCACCAGCTTGTTTACAGACGGCCGAGCTGCCAACACGTAGATGTAAGCCATGATCAGCCACACCAGAGCCAGGACGGTCCAGGCCTTGACTCCCAGATGCGTAACCCCCAACACCGTCTTTGTGCAGAGGATCGTAATGACGAAAAAGTAGGCGGCAATTGTGACCCTTATCGAGAACTTGCGCCGCGCTCGCAGCGCCTTCAGCTCTTTGCCTGTCGGCAAAAAGTATCCTGTCTCAAACCTGCGCCAGATCATCCTCTTGAAGATGAGGGCGATCAAGGTCCAGAGGATAACGATTGGCAAAGCCAGAAGCACGAAGAGAGGACGGTGCATGAGTCCTACGAAGCGGCCAGTCTCGGCGGCGTACAGAATCAGACCCGCGGTCGGAATCGACGCGATAGCCAAGATCGAGGGCCTGGCCCAAAAGTAGGCCTTCTCCGCGATGGACATCTCCGTTCCGTTGCCGCACTGAATCAACTCCGGTTCTACTTTCTGACCGACAGCTTCGTTCATCGCGTCCCCCGACGGTTCTTTATCGACCTCCAAGAATACCTCGAAAGGTTGAGATTGGAACAGCAAGAAAGCCGGATTGCTTCCCAAAAGGAAACAATCCGGCAGTACGTTGGTAACTCGAAGATGCTGCTTACTTCGCCGCCAACTGCCGCAGCACATACTGCAAAATCCCGCCGTGCTCGAAGTACTCAATCTCCTGCGGGGTGTCGATGCGGATGCGTACGGAGAAATGCCTTGTATTGCCATTGGACGACGTTGTTCTCACAATCAGATCCCGTGGGTCGGATGTAGCGGTGTTTATGAAGCCTTTCGCCCACTGAGCAACTTCCATGATTTTCTGGCCCGTGCGAATTGCGTGAAGTCTGACGCCGATACCGGCAAAGTCGTAGACCTCTTCACCGGTCAGGCCGAGCGACTCGACGTTCTGCCCATCCTCGAACTGCAACGGCAAAATCCCCATCCCCACCAAGTTCGACCGGTGAATGCGCTCGAAGCTCTCGGCAATCACGGCGCGTACGCCCAGCAGCTTCGGCCCCTTGGCCGCCCAGTCGCGCGAACTGCCGGAGCCATACTCTTTGCCCGCCAGAATAATCAGAGGCACGCCGCGCTCGGCGTACCGCACGCTAGCGTCGAAGATCGACATGGGTTCGCCCTCGGGCAGCAAGCGCGTGACGCCGCCCTCGGTGCCGGGAGCGAGCTTATTGCGCAGGCGCACGTTGGCAAATGTGCCGCGCACCATCACTTCATGATTGCCGCGCCGCGAACCGTAGCTGTTAAAGTCCGCCGTCTTCACGCCATGCTCGGCGAGATACTTGCCCGCCGGCCCGTTGGCCTTGATGTTGCCCGCCGGCGAGATGTGGTCGGTGGTCACCGAGTCGCCCAGCACGGCCAATACGCGCGCGCCGAGAATGTCGGTAACAGGCGCGGGAGTCGGCGTGATTCCGTCGAAGTAAGGAGCCTTGCGGATATAGGTCGAGTCCGGTTCCCACTGGTACACGTCGCCTGTGGGGAACTTCAGCCCCTGCCAGTTGGCGTCCCCGTCCGACACCGTCGCATATTCCTTGCGAAAGCTCTCACTGGACAAGCCTTTTTCAATGGCCTCGGCCACCTCTTGCTGCGAGGGCCAAATATCCTTCAAAAACACTGGCCGACCCGCAGGGTCCGCGCCCAGCGAATCGGTCTCGAAGTTGTGCCCGATCCGTCCAGCCAGCGCGTAGGCCACCACCAGCGGCGGACTCATTAAGTAATTTGCCCGCACGTCCACGTTCACGCGGCCCTCGAAGTTGCGATTGCCCGACAGTACGCTGACCGCAACCAGGCCATGCTCGTCGATGCTCTTGGTCACGTCTGCGGGCAGCGGGCCGGAGTTCCCGATGCACGTGGTGCATCCGTAGCCCACCACGTTGAAGCGCAGCTTTTCGAGATACGGCAGCAGGCCAGCCTTGGTGTAGTAGTCGGTGACCACGCGCGAACCGGGCGCGAGCGAGGTCTTCACCCACGGCGGCACGGTCAGCCCCTTCTCCACGGCCTTCTTGGCCAGAATCCCCGCCGCCACCATCACCGAGGGGTTCGATGTATTCGTGCAACTTGTGATGGCCGCAATGACCACCGAGCCATGATCAAGATAGGTATCCGGATCGACGCCGAAGCGCTCTTTGACGGTAGTCGTCACGTGCAGCGGAGCTTTTTCCGCGGCTGCGGTATCGGTCACCGTGTTCCGCTCCCACGCAGCCGCCGTCCGCGTCCCAAGCGGCTTGGCCGCCGGCCCAAGCAGATTGGGCAACTGTTGCGCAAAGCTGGCCGCCGCATCCCGCAGCAGCACACGGTCCTGCGGACGCTTCGGCCCAGCAACGCTCGGCTCAACTGTCGCCAAGTCCAGTTCCAGGGTCCGCGTATACTCGGCCTCGGGAGACGCGGCTGTGTGGAACAGCCCCTGCGCCTTGTAATACGCCTCAACCAGCGCAATCTGCTCTTCGCCGCGGCCTGTCAATCGCAGGTAGCGCAGCGTCTCCTCGTCCACCGGGAAGATGCCGCACGTCGCGCCATATTCGGGAGCCATGTTGCTGATCGTCGCGCGGTCGGCCAGCGCCAGTTCCGCCACGCCCGGCCCAAAGAATTCGACGAACTTGCCCACCACGCCCAGCTTGCGCAGCGCCTGCGTCACGGTCAACACCAGGTCGGTTGCGGTCGCGCCCTCGCGCAGCTTGCCGGTCAGCTTATAGCCCACCACTTGCGGGATCAACATAGACACAGCCTGGCCCAGCATGGCCGCCTCGGCCTCGATGCCGCCCACTCCCCAACCCAGCACGCCCAGGCCGTTAATCATCGTGGTGTGCGAATCGGTGCCCACCAGCGTGTCCGGGTAAGCAACCAGCTCGCCATCGATCTCTGTCGTGAAGACCACGCGCGCCAGGTACTCCAGGTTGACCTGATGGCAGATGCCCATCCCCGGCGGAACGGCGGAAAAATTGCGAAAGGCCGTCTGCCCCCACTTGAGAAATGCGTACCGTTCGCGGTTTCTCTGGAACTCCAGCAAGGTATTGGCCGCAAGAGCGCCCACTGCGCCGAACTCGTCCACCTGGACTGAATGGTCTATGACGAGCTCAGCTGGCGCCAGCGGATTCACCCGCTCCGGATCGCCGCCCAGCGTCTTGATGGCGTCGCGCATCGCGGCCAGATCGACGACGGCGGGAACGCCGGTGAAGTCCTGCATCAGCACCCGCGCAGGCATGTAAGCAATCTCGCGGCTGGGCTCGGCCTTGGCCTCCCAGTTGGCCAGGAACTCGATCTCCGCGGCCGTCACGTTCACGCCATCCTCGCGCCGCAGCAGGTTCTCCAGCAGGATCTTCAGGCTGAAAGGCAGACGGCTGAGGTTGAAGCCGCGCTCCTCGAGCGCCGGCAGACGATAGATGGTATAAGAGCGGTTGCCGGAGGCGAGCCTGCCCCGGCTGGCAAAGCTGTTCATGATGGGGAGCCTTTCTCGTCCTCAAGCGGACGGATGCATGATTCGATTCTATCCGCGAGCAAGCCTCCGCGGCCAGATCGCCTTATCGAGACCTGAACCACCCGCCTCCCACAGCAGCGCCAGCCGCGTAAAGTAACGCCGGCCTCCCGGCCGGCTGTAGCGCGGACGTCCCCGTCCGCGCCCGTCTTAACCGGAGTACAATCACACCCATGGCGCAAGAAGATGCTTCCGGCAGGCGGCCCGTTCATCGGCCCCCTGGCGGGCGGTCGAGTCTCTACAAACAGACTTGACAAATGGCAGGGAGTCCATTCATCGCGGCTTTATCGGAAAGAAGGCCTGCGTGGCCGAAAGATCGAACTTGGCGATTGATAGATCGAGGGCGAAATGGGATTGAGCGAGGATCGGGAGCGCGTGGCGTTGCAGGAGCGCGAACTTGTGTTGCCGCGCATGGACGCTCAAGCGTCGTGGAACCTGGGAGTCCGCCTGAGGGCGCTGGCCGTGGAGCGCGGGCTGCCGGTGGTGATCGATGTGCGGCGCTTCGGGCAGCCGCTCTTCTATGCGGCGCTCGACGGCACCACTCCGGACCATGTGGAGTGGGTGCGGAGAAAGTGCAACGTCGTTGCGCGCTTCCATCGCAGTTCTTATGCCGTGGGTTTGGGCCTGAGGGCCAACAACGAAACACTTACCGAGCAGCAAGGCCTGCCTCTGACCGACTATGCAACCCATGGCGGTTCGTTTCCGCTCACGGTGGCGGGAGCCGGCGTTGTCGGCAGCGTGACTATCTCTGGATTGCCGGAGCGCGCCGATCACGAGCTGGTGGTGGAAGCGCTCTGCGCCGAATTGGGACGCGACTATGCGGAGCTGCGGCTGGCGGCGGAGTAGAGTTTGCTTGCGTGGCGTCTCAGGCTTGATTCTCTCCGCGGACGATCATCGCAATGAAAAAGCCGTCCGTCTGAAACACGCCGGGGAGCAAGCTCAGAAACCCTTCCGGCGTGAGCACGCCGCGCAGCCGCTCCGCGCCGGAAGGCGTGAGAATCCCGGCGGCCAGCAGCTCGCCGATGCGGGCTTCGAGCGAAAGCGGGCGAGCGTTCGGCGTTGCGGCCAGCACGGCGGCGACCACCAGCTCGTTCTCTTCTGGCTCCAACGAGCAGCTAGAGTAGAAGACGCTCCCGCCGGGACGGACGGCGCGCAGTGCGGCGCTGAAGATCGCCCGCTGGCGGGCTGCCTGACGGCTTAGGTCTTCGGGACGCAGGCGGTGGCGAATCTCCGGGTTACGGCCCAGCGTCCCGGTGCCGCTGCACGGCACGTCGGCCAGGGCAATGTCGAAGGCCGCATCTTCGGTGAGTGCGGTTGCGTCTCCCAGACGAGATTCCACTCGTTCGCCGAGATGCGCAAGGCGATCCTGCAACTGCCGCAATCTGGGCGCGCTGGATTCATAGGCCACGATGCGGGCTTTAGGGTTGCGCTCGGCCAGGATCAGCATCTTTCCGCCCGGAGCGGCGCAGGCATCGAGGATGCTTTTTACTTTTCCGTCAAGAATGTCGCTCGCGCACGCAGCCAGCTCGGCCACAAGTTGCGACCCTTCATCCTGAAGGCGTACACGGCCCTCGCGGAAGGCCGCTGTCGCTGTTACGTCGCCGTGGACGACGATGCGGGCGGCGGTGAGCAGTTCGCCGGGTTCGAGAACGATGCCGGAGTGGACGAGTTCGGCTTCGACTTCGGGAGCGACAAGGCGCACCGTCAGCTTAGGCTGGCTTTGGCCGTGGCGGCAGATGGCCCGCGCCGTCTCCATGCCGTAAAGGTTGATCCAGCGCTCGACTATCCAGGCCGGATGGGCCTCTATATCGTCCGAGAGACTTCCCTCAGGGGCTAAAGCCCGCGTTGATATTGCAGCCCTTACGGCACGACTAAAGTCGTGCCCTTTCAAAGCAACCTGCTCTAGCTCGGATTGAGAAGTAAGCCGCTCTGGCTCGGATTGAGAAGCTTTGCCGAGCTTGCGGAGGACGGCATTGACCATGGCGGAGGCGAAACGATGGCCCGCCTGCTTGGCCAGCTCCACACTCTCGTCGATCGCGGCGCGGGCGGGGATGCGGTCCATTTGCAGAATCTGGAAGGCTCCCAGGCGCAGAGCGATGAGGATCTCGGCATCGAGTTTGGCGTTGGGCCGGGCCAGCAGGGCCTGCAACTGGTGGTCGAGCCGAATCTGCCAGCGCAGTACGCCGAGCACCAGCGCCGTAGCAAGGTTGCGGTCAGCCGGGGAAAGCGCGTTGACGGCCTTGCCGCGCAGCAGATCGTCGGAGTGGGCCTGCCCGCGTTCGACGGCCATCAAAACCGCAAAGGCAGCCTTGCGCGCCTTCGAAATCTCTGTATTGCGATTCTTGGGCGCGGTCTTTCCAGGGCCGGCGTTCAAGCCTGTCTTTTGCTGGCTTGTCATTGTTTCGGAGTCCCGAACCGCGAGCCGTTAACCAGCGTGGTTCCGCGCAAAAACTCGGCTGCCGCAAGCCGCTTCTTGCCTTCCAGTTGAACTTCGAGAAGCTCAAGCCAAGTCTCCTGCGCGCAGGCGGCAAAGAGACGCTGGCTTTCGACGTGAATCAGCCCTGGCACAGCGGCCGGCGGCGCAGCAAAACTCGAAGCGTCCACGACGCTCATGCGGTGAACGATCAGCTTTTTTCCATCAAGCGTTGTGAAGGCTCCGGGCCAGGGCTGAAATCCGCGCCAGCGATTCTTGAGCTCCGTGGCCGTGTACGCGGCAAAATCCATCTGCCCGTCTTCGCGCACAAGAATCGGAGCGAGTGTGGCGCCCGCGTGATTCTGTGGCTTGGGCTGGAGGCTTCCAGCGTCCAGGCCCGCCAGAGTATCCACCACCAGCGGCGCGCCCCCCGCAGCCAGAATGTGGAGTAAGTCGGTCGCTGTCTGCTCCGGCGCGATGGCCAGCGCCCTCTGAAGCAGGATCGGGCCGGTGTCGAGGCCCTCTTCGAGCAGCATGGTGGTGTTGCCGGTGAAGGCGTCGCCATTGGCTACCGCCCACTGGACGGGCGCCGCACCGCGATACCTCGGAAGCAAGCTGGCGTGCAGATTGATGCAGCCCAGCCGCGGCAGCGCCAGCATCCACGGCGGAATCATACGCCCGTATGCGACAACCACGATGGCGTCGGGAGTGATCGATTCCAATTGCTCGCGAAACTCCGCGTTGTTGCGAATCTTTTCCGGTTGCGTGACCGCGAGCCCCGCGGCCAACGCGGCCAGCTTGACCGGCGGCGCGGTAAGCTGCTGCGTTCGGCCCACCGGACGGTCGGGCTGCGTGACCACCAATGCAAGGTCGTGGCCGGCTGCCAGCAATGCCTCCAGCGTGGGCACGGCAAACTGCGGAGTCCCGCAGAAGACCAGTTTCATCCGCTTCGTCATGGGGACTCTACCACTCGCCCGCGCGCTGCATCTTGCGAATCTTGCGCAGGGCCAGGTCGCGCTTGAGGGCGCTCATGCGAAAGATGAACAACATGCCGTCCACGTGGTCGATCTCGTGCTGCATGCAGCGCGCCATCAGGTCTGCGCCGTCCATCTCGAACCACTTGCCATTCTCGTCCTGGGCGCGGATGCGCACCTTGGCTGCGCGCACCACCTTCTCGCGAATCTCGGGAAAGCTCAGGCAGCCTTCCTCCTCGTAGAGCTTTCCCTCGCTCGATATGATCTCGGGATTGATGAGCACCAATTTGTCTTTGGGTTCCTTGCCCACGCTCAGGTCGATGACCGTCAGGCGTTTCGACACGCCCACCTGCGGCGCGGCCAGCCCGATGCCCTGCGAGGCATAGGTGGTCTCGAACATGTCGGCCACCAGCTTGCGCAACTCGGCATCGAACTCGGTGACCGGTTCACCAGGCCGCGAGAGCACCGCTTCGGGATACTTAACGATCTTCAGAATCATCTGCGCCTGCTAATACTTCCGTATCTGTTCGATGTATCCCCTGAAATTCCGCTGCAATTCCAGCGCCGAGTCGCCGCCGAACTTCTCCTGAGCCAGCCGCGCAATCGTCAGCGCCACCATTGCTTCGCCGACCACGCCAGCCGCTGGGACGACGCAAATGTCGCTGCGCTCGTAACTTGCGCTGGTGGCCTCGCGGGTGTCAAAGCGCACCGACTCCAGTGGCCTGCGCAGCGTCGAAATCGGCTTCAGGTAGCCGCGCACTACAATGTCTTCGCCGTTCGAGACGCCGCCCTCGGTTCCCCCGGCGTTGTTTCGCGGGCGGGTAAAGCGAGTTGGCTTCTCGCCGCTCTCGCTGGCATAGTGGATCGGGTCATGAACCGCGGAGCCGAAGCTCTCGGCAGCCACCACGCCGCGACCGATTTCGACCGCCTTGACTGCCTGAATGCTCATCACCGAACCCGCCAGCAGCCCGTCCAGCTTCTCGTCCCAGTTGGCGTAGCTGCCCAGGCCGGCGGGAGCGCCATGCACCACCACCTCGAAGACGCCGCCCACTGTGTCGCCGGTGCGGGCAGCCTCTTCCACCTCTTCCTTCATGAGCGCCTCGGAGGCCGCATCCACGCAGCCCAGCACAACCTCATCGCGGGCGGCAAGGGCGGCGATCTCCTCCCATGCGGCGACGCGGTCGAGCTCGGCGCGTCCCACGCGAATCACGTGGCTGGCCACCTCGATGCCGAGAGTCCGCAGCATCAGCTTGGCCAGGGCCCCGGCGGCCACGCGAGCGGTGGTTTCGCGGGCCGACGCGCGCTCCAGCACGTAGCGGGCGTCGGGGAAGTTGAACTTGAGCGCGCCTGCCAGGTCCGCGTGGCCGGGCCGCGGCGAGGCCACAGACTGGTGCAGGGCAGGGTCGCCGGCTTCGACCGGGAGCTTCTCTTCCCAGTTCTTCCAGTCGCGGTTGACGATCTCTATGGCAATGGGTGCTCCAATGGTCTTGCCGTGCCGCACGCCGCTGAGCACGTGGGCTTTGTCGGTTTCAATCTTCATGCGCCCGCCGCGACCATACCCCTGCTGACGCCGCCACAGTTCGCGGTTTACGAAGTCGAGATCGACCGGCACGCCAGCCGGCAGCCCCGAGACCAGCGCGATCAAGGCCTCCCCATGCGACTCCCCGGCAGTGGAAAAACGAATCATATTCTTTTGATTGTAAAGGGGGAAGGCAGGGAACAGGGAATAGGGAACAGGGAACAGTGGAATTGCGCGGCCGCGCCCCTCGCTGTCTGCTGCTCTCTACTCCCTATTCCCTACTCCCTATTCCCTGTTCCCTATTCCCTGTCCTTCCGCCCCCGTTTCGTCGTATCCTAGAGGCAGGGTACACCGATGAGGACATTCACTCTCGACGAAGCGCAGTCCCTGCTCCCCGTTCTGGAGTCGCTGCTGAGGCGCGCCATCGAAGGCAAACAGTCAGCCGAAGAGGTCGAGTCCGGCCTCTCCGAACTGGCCCGGCGCATCTATCTCTCCGGCGGCATGAGAGTCGACGTTACCAAGGTGGCCAAGCTGCGCGGAGAGGTCGAATCCCACGTGCAGCGGGTCCGCGAGAGCATCGCCGAGATCGACTCCATTGGCGTGCAGGTGAAGGATCTCGAAGCCGGGCTGCTCGATTTTCCCTGCCGCCTTGACGACCAGGTGGTGCTGCTCTGCTGGCGCATGGGCGAGCCGGCCATCGAGCACTGGCACCCCGTCGACTCCGGCTTCAAAGACCGCCAGCCGGTCGATGATCGCTTCCGCCGCCGCTCCGCCTCAGGCCCCCGGCCGAATTAGCTCTTTTGCGCTTATCGAGACCCACACCGTGGATGTAACACTGCGCATGGAAAGAAAGAACTGATTCCAGCTATCCTCGTTACATGCCTCATTCGCTTGTCTTCGACCACATGTTTCAGTTGCCGCTTCCGATCCTGGAGAAGCTGCTTCGCCCGGTGATCGTCTACCTGGTGCTGGTTCTGCTGTTGCGCCTCTTCGGCAAGCGGGAGCTGGCCCAGCTCAACCCCTTCGACCTGGTTGTCCTGCTCTCGCTCTCCAACACCGTGCAAAACGCCATCATCGGCGACGACAACTCGGTGACCGGCGGCATCGTTGGCGCCTTCAGCCTGCTGGCCATCAACTGGCTGGTGGTGCGTGTGCTCTTCCGTTCCCGCCGGCTGACGCGCGCGCTCGAGGGCCGGGCGACGGTGCTGGTCCGCAACGGCCAGATCGATCAGAAGGCATTGGCCCGCGAGTCGCTCAGCCGCGAAGAACTGCTCTCGGTCATCCATCGCCAGGGCTTCGAGGACGTGCATCAGGTGCGCCGCTGCCAACTGGAGCCGAACGGCACGTTTTACGTGGAAGCCTTCGACCCCTCCGCCGCCGACAAGCGCCACGAAGAACTGCTTGCCCGCCTCGACGCGCTCAGCCGCGAGGTGGCCTTGCTGCGCGCGCAACCCGCAGGGGGATCGTGAAATCCCAATCGTTGGTGGGTATTGCGCGATGCTCAGGCGCACGCCAGCTTCTAGCGAAGCAACCTCAATTCCGTCCCCGTATTCATGCGCGCCCATATTTTATCGGTGGTCCATGCGGCAGTATTTCGGTGCTTGGCAAGCGCGAGACAGGCCCGATCGCCCAGCGAAAGAGAGGAGCAATCCAGAGCAAGCCGGGCCGTTGCTTCCGCTTCGGCCTGGCCGAATGGAACTACCTCGGCCCCCGGCAGTAAAGCGCCCAGAGTGCCAACTTCGAATCCATCCATCTCCCGCTGCATACGAACCAGGACCTCGCTCCAGTTCACAGCGCTGATGGCAATAGTCTCATCCTGCCGCAGAAATGCATCCATCACGATCACGCCGCCAGGTTCGCCAAGAATCATGGCGAGGGCTGCCGACGAGTCCAGAACAATGCTACTCACGCACCAACTCCTGGTTCTCGCGGCGTGCTTCCTCGTGTCTTTCGGCTAAGAACTCATCGAGAATCCCTTCGAGGCTTCCACGCTTCTTGATGATGGAGGCCCGAACCTGTTGAAGTGCCATTTGCAGGCTCACAATTTCAATCCCACTCTCTTTGGCGATCACCGTCAGGCGGTCTCCTGTCTTGAGCCCAAACTGGCTTCGGATTGCCGCCGGCAACACAATTCTGCCACTCTCACCCAAAACTACCGTTTCTGTCATTGTCTGCCACCTTTCATATATTATGGCATATTTCTAAAATAATGCCATAAAAAGTCGTAAACCACTTTTTAAGAGGGATTTCCCGCACTGCCAGTCCTGCAGTACTGCCCTGATGTCAAATTACTCCCACTCGATCGTCCCCGGCGGCTTCGAGGTGATGTCGTAGACGACGCGGTTAATGCCCCGCACTTCGTTGACGATGCGGCTACTTATGCGCTTCAGCACCTCATAGGGCAACGGCGTCCAGTCGGCGGTCATGCCGTCTTCGGAATGAACGGCCCGCACGGCGCAGGTGTAGGCGTAGGTCCGCTGGTCGCCCATCACCCCCACGCTCATCACCGGCAGCAGCACGGCAAAGCTCTGCCAGATCGACGAGTAAAGCCCGGCCGCCTTGATCTCGGCGACCACAATCTCATCGGCCTCCTGCAAGAGCGCCACCCGTTCCGGCGTCACCTCGCCCAGGATGCGCACCGCCAGTCCAGGCCCCGGAAACGGCTGCCGGCCAAGAATCTCCTCCGGCATTGCGAGGTCGCGCCCGATCCGCCTGACCTCGTCCTTGAACAGATCCCGCAACGGCTCAATCAGCTTGAGCTTCATCCCCAGCGGCAGGCCGCCCACATTGTGGTGGCTCTTGATGGTCTGGCTTGGCCCCTTGACGCTCGACGACTCGATCACGTCGGGATAAAGCGTGCCCTGCACCAGCCACTCCACGCCTCCGGTCTCTTTGGCGATGCGCGCGGCCTCGTCATCGAAGACAGCGATAAACTCCGCGCCAATCCTCTTCCTTTTGGACTCCGGGTCGGTCACCCCAGCAAGGCGCGCGAGGAAGCGTTCGCTCGCATCCACGGCGACGACCTTCAGGCCGAGATTGTCGCGCATATTCTTCTGCACGCTCAAGAATTCGTTCTTGCGCAGTACGCCATTGTTGACGAAGATGCAGGTCAGTTGGCTGCCGATGGCCCTATGCACCAGCACCGCCGCCACCGACGAATCCACCCCGCCCGAAAGTCCGCAGATCACGTGGCCCGCGCCAACCTTCTCGCGAATCGCTGCCACCGTGGTCTCAATGAAATGAGCCGGAGTCCAATCCCCGCGCGCCCCGCAGATCGAAAAGACAAAGTTCTTGATGATCCGCGCTCCCAGCGGCGTGTGATGCACCTCGGGATGGAATTGCACCGCCCAGATGCGGCGCTCCGCGCTCTCGAATGCGGCCAGGGCATTGGCGGAAATGGCTGTGCGACGGAAGCCGGCGGGCAGTTCGGCCGCCTCGTCGCCGTGGCTCATCCAGACCTGGAGCGTCGCGGGCAGCCCGGCAAACAATTGCGAAGCGCCGTCTTCAAGTGCGACTTCGGCGTGGCCATACTCCCTCCGCGGCGCGCCAAGCACCTTCCCGCCCAGGTGATGCACAATGAAATGCAGCCCATAGCAGATGCCCAGCACCGGTATGCCCAGCTCCAGCAGCTTCGGGTCAGCCGCCGGAGCGTCCGCGTCATAAACCGACGACGGCCCGCCTGAGAGGACGATCCCCAGCGGCGCAAGCGCCTGAATCTCGGCGATAGGCGCCGTGCAGGGCAGCACAACGGAGAAGACGTTCTGTTCGCGAATGCGCCGCGCTATCAGTTGCGTATACTGCGAACCGAAATCGAGGATGACGATTGTTTGGGTGGCCACGTACCAGTTTGGCAGGGAGCATCCTCGGTTTGCAAGTTGACGTTGACTGCTCTTATCAGATGGCTCGCTCACGGCGCCTGTCCTGCCGATTGATTCGCTTCAGTGGGGTTAGCATGGAACTGCCACTCTGCTAAACTCATTCGACAAGCAAGCGCGGGATTGCGCTTGTGGGTAAAATCCAGGATCAAGAGCGGGGAAGAGGCATGAAGACCAGGTTTGCGCACAGGATGAGCGCTGTGAAGCCCTCGACGATCCGCGAGATTCTCAAGGTTACCGAGCAGGCCGACATCATTTCCTTTGCCGGCGGGCTTCCCGCGCCGGAGTTGTTTCCCGTCGCCGAAGTCCTCGCGGCGACTGAGAGCGTGCTGCGCGAGGGCGGAGCCGCCGCGCTGCAATATGGACCCAGCGAAGGCTTCGCGCCATTGCGGGAGACTTTTGCAGCGGAGTCCCGCAAGCGCGGGATCGCCTGCACCGCCGACGATATCCTCATCACCACCGGCTCGCAGCAGCCGCTGGATCTGGCCGGCAAGATTTTCTTGGATGCCGGCGACTGCGTTCTCACCGAAAGCCCGACGTACATGGCGGCCTTGCAGGCATTTCAGATGTTTGAGGTTCGGTTTGCCGCCGCGCCCACCGATGACGGAGGGCTTATCCCGGAGGCTCTGCCTGAAATCATTGAGCGCGAAAGCCCCAGGTTCCTCTATACGATTCCCAATTTTCAGAATCCCACGGGAGTGACACTGACGGCCGAGCGCCGAAAAGCGCTGTATTCCATTGCGGCTCGCTACGGACTCATTGTGGTGGAGGACGATCCCTACGGCGCCCTGCGGTACGCAGGCGAAGACATTCCTCCCATCAAATCGCTCGATACGGAAGGAATTGTCATTTACCAGAGCACCATCTCCAAGACCATCGCGCCCGGCCTGCGGATTGGATGGGTGGTTGCTTCCGAAGAGATTCGCCGCAAGCTGACCATCGCCAAGCAGGCTGCCGATCTGCATACGTCGAGTCTGGACCAGCGGGTCGTTCATCGCTACCTTGCCGACTTTGACAGCCCGGCTCACGTCGAGCGAATCCGGCAATCGTACGGGGAGCGCTACCGGATCATGGACGCCACGCTGCGGGAGACCATGCCACCGGGCTTCTCGTGGACGCATCCCGAAGGGGGGATGTTTCTCTGGGTCACCTGTCCCGAGAGAGTGGACACGAATGAACTGATGCGCGAAGCGCTGGCGCGCAAGGTTCTCTTCGTGCCGGGGCGAGACTTTTTTCCCGACGCCAGCGGACAGCGTTTCATGCGCCTGAACTTCTCCAACGCATCCCCGGAACAGATTCGGGAAGGCATCCGGCGGCTGTCGGCCGTGTGCCTTGCGGCAACTTCGCAAGCAATCGGCTAAGCAATCTTCGTCTAGCGGCAGATCCAGCAGCCGCTAATCGCTCTTGCCGGAGTTCGAATCCACCCCGGAGGGCAGATCCAGCGCGACCAGGGCGAAACGGGTCTTGCTCTCCTTGGGCTCTTCAAATCCCACAATGTGCTGGTGGCGCTTGGAGCCGGCCTTCAGTTCCAGGCTGTTCTTGCTGGTTCCGTAGTCGCTGTGGTCGATCTTGACACTGGCGTTGTTCTTGTCGTCGGCGCAAGACAGCCCCTCTGAGGTCGTGGCAGGCGAGCCAATGGGGGCGTTGTTCTGGCAGGTAATCACGTCTCCGTAACGGCCCAAAGCCTTCTTGTAAAAGGCTGTTACCTTCTCTTCGCTGTCCCCGGAGGCATAGGAAACCGCCCTCACCCGCAACTCCCATTCGCCAAAACCGAGATGCACGTCGGCCGACTTGTGCTTGTCGTCGCCCTTGACCAATTCCGCGCCGGGATAGACCGGCAATCCCAGGTCCGCCGCGGTGGTCTGATCGGTATTCACATGGACTCCGCCAAAAGGCGTATCCACCTGGACGTTCTTGTCTTCGCCGTTGGCGCCCTTTTCCACGTTGACCCGGCAGCCAGCTATTCCCGCCGCCAAAGCCAGGCCCGCAACCAAAGTTGTCGCATTCCGCATCATATTCCACAGTGTGTTTCGCATAGCAGCAATCGCCCTCTAGCCTCGTTATACGCCAGTTCGGGTGGAAAGGTTCCTCGGATACTGCTTTCCGCGGCCACATCTTTTGCTACTTTCCTGGCCAAATGGGGTTAGTATCCAGCATGAAGGGTCTCGCATGAGCAAGGCCCCGGCGGTATGCTCCCCTCGTGAGCCGCGACGATAACAGCAACCCTCCTGGCGTGCCGCTTCCCCGAGAGGCCGGCCTCGTCCGGTGAGAAACCTCAAATACAGAACGAAAGGAACTGACCCAATGCAATTACTCCCTCGCGCTTCTGCCCGGAGACTGCTGCTGGCGACCGCCGCTGCTGCCTTCCTGGCGTTCGCTTCGACTTCTTCGCCGGCCCAGGATGACCCGCCCGCCCAGGCAGGACGGCTCTCCTTTATCTCCGGCACAGTATCCATCCAGCAGATAGGCTCCGACGACTGGGGCCAGGCCTTGCCCAATCTCCCGTTTGGTCCCGGCGACCGCATCTTCACCGACTCGGACGGCCGCGCCGAGGTCCAGGTCGGCCAGACTTTCATTCGCATCGGACCGAACTCCGACGTGAGCTTTGGCGACGACACGCCAAGCGGCATCTCAATCGGTGTCGCCAAGGGTTCGGTCCGCATTCGCTGCTTCGGCCTGTGGCCGGGCCAGTGGCTGCACATCAACACTCCTAGCGGCAGCGCCGGGCTTTCCCCGTCAGGAGGGCTGCGCGTGGATGTGCTGCCCGAAGATGGCGCGGCCATCTTCACCAACTTCTCAAACAAAGTGCTCGTCTCCGGCGCGGGCGGATTCGCCCAGGATATCGACGCGGGACAGGCCCTGGAACTGGTCGGCTCCAACCCCGTCGTTCCGCAGTGGCTGCAATCGGCGACCTGGGACGGCCTGGACCAGTGGAGTCACGCACGCGATCTGGAGATGGCTGACGTGGCCTCTTACCGCTATATGAGTCCCGAAATCCCTGGTGCCTACGAGCTGGATGCCAGCGGCGCATGGATGCCAGGCACCGAATACGGGGCTATCTGGTTCCCCAACAATGTTCCTGCCGGCTGGGCGCCCTACCACTATGGCCACTGGGTGAACCACGCGCCCTGGGGATGGGTGTGGGTCGAGGATGAGTCCTGGGGTTACGCGCCCTTCCATTATGGCCGCTGGGTCTCATACCAAGGCCGCTGGGGATGGATTCCCGGACCGCCGGCCGCGCATCCGGTCTGGTCGCCCGCGCTGGTGGTCTTTGCCGGCGGGATTCATGTGGGCGGCGCAGGCGTCTCCGTCTGGTTTCCGCTCGGCCCCGGCGAGCCTTACCATCCCTGGTATCACACCAGCCCCCGCTACCTCGATGAGATCAACCACTCCAACATCGGCGAGAGCCAGCGCGTTCACGTGCAAACCACCTATGTGAATATCAATGTCGTCAACGTCACCTACGTCAATCGCACCATTGGCGTTTCCGCCATGAGCCAGAGCGACTTTGCCGCCGGCCATTCCGCGCAGAGGGCTGCCGTTGTGGTGGACGTGCATCAACTCGATCGCGTACAGGTGCTGGACCGTCCGGAAGCCCAGCCCAATCCGCACCCGTTTGCCGGCCATCCGCCTGCTCGCCCGGTACCGGTGAGCGCCCAGCGCCCAACCCTCATCAACGAGCAGGGCAAGCTCCTCTCCGCCACGCCCGGCGCACAACCCAAGGAGCCGCCGGTGAAGGCAGTTCCGCCAGTCAGGGCTTTGCCGGGCCACGCGGTGGTTGCTCCGCCTCCCGGAGCCAAAGCTCCTGCCGCGCCAGCAGCCCCAGCGCCAAAGCCTGCACCGGCTGCGGCTGCGCCCGCGAAGCCCGTTCCACCACCGCCCGCGTCTGCTACTAAGCCAGCCGTGAAACCTGAAGCCGAGCCGATGGCAAGGCCCGCACCGCCACCGGCCGCACAGCCAGTTGAAAAGCCTAAGGCTGAACCGGCCGCGAAGCCCGCGCCGCCGGCCACTGCCAATCCACAAGACAAGAAGACCGCCAGGGACAAGAACAAGAAGGACCAAAAGAAGGACGAAACAAAGCCGCAGAATTAGGCTGCAAACCCAATCAGGTCAGTCAAGGGCCGCTGCGCGAAGGTGCAGCGGCCCTTTTGCCTTTGCAAAGCTTAGGCCTTCCGGCTGCGGCTTGCGAGAGGCGTTTGCCGCGATCGCGGCGGAGGACGCTTGTCGCAGACGTTGCCGCGTACCCTTTGAGCGCGGATCAATGCGAGGAGGGCCCGTCTTCCTTCGTACTCGTGGCGAAGAGAATCGACACCGTGAAGACGAGAACGATGACCGGGACAACAAAGAAGGGGGAAGTAATGTTCATTGCGCAGACTCCTTGCCGATATATTAGCAAAGATCAGTCACTTATCGATGATCTTCTTGCTGTTTCGATGTGTGCGTTTGCTGTCGAATCGAACGAAAATACGTACGTTTACTGCCGATTTGAACGCATTGAAGAAGGTGAGGCGCACATCCCATACCATGGGACACTGTCCCCCTTCTTAGGGTGCATACTGGATAGACAGGCCGCTTTCCCCAGCGGATTGCGGGTTCGTCGCTTGGATTTGTTGAGGTCACACAGTTCGGAGCCCGCCCGTTGACTCGGCCTCCCACCGTACGCCAAGAAATTTTGACCTGAAACAATGGACCTACAGAGAGGGATTTATGACCGCTACCGCTCGCTTTCCCGGTATCCGTGTTACCGCAAATGGCAACCAGCTTGTCTCATACCACACCGAGACGCGCATCGCCGACGCAGGTGTCTTTTATCCGATTACGCCTT
>JBEKPI010000003.1:0-55517 GCA_049520855.1 Occallatibacter sp. | reverse complement strand
TCCCAGGCTTTCTCGGTGGCGACCGCACCAGCCTCGACCTGCCCAAACCCGAGCAGGCCCTCTTGGAAGCTCTCGCCTCCACCGGCAAGCCGCTGGTCGTCGTGCTCACCAACGGCAGCGCCCTCGGCGTCAACTGGGCCCAGGCCCACGCCAACGCCATTCTCGAAGCCTGGTATCCGGGCGAAGAGGGCGGCGCGGCCGTGGCCGAGACCCTCTCCGGCCGCAACAACCCCGCCGGCCGCCTGCCCGTCACCTTCTACAAGGATGTAACCCAGTTGCCGCCCTTCGAGGACTATGCGATGAAGGGCCGCACCTATCGCTACTTCGAGGGCGCTCCGCTCTATCCCTTCGGCTACGGCCTGAGTTACACCACCTTCGCCTACAGCGATCTCACCGTCCCCGCCACTCCGGTCGCCGCGGGCAGTCCGCTCATCGCCGAAGTGACCGTCACCAACACCGGCGGCCGCGCCGGCGATGAGGTTGCCCAGCTCTATCTCACCTTCCCCGGCGTCCCCGGCGCGCCGCTCAGGGCATTGCGCGCCTTCCAGAGGATTCGCCTCGAAGCCGGCGCATCGCGCAGGCTGCATTTTGAGCTTCAATCCCGCGACCTGAGCATGGTCACCGAAGCCGGCCAGCCCATCGTCGCCGAGGGCGAATATTCAGTTTCCATAGGCGGCGGCCAGCCCCACACCGGCGCGCAGGTACTCACGCAGAGCTTCAAGATCAAGGGCACCCTGGCCCTGCCCGAGTAGCATGTACCCTCCGGCCGGTGGTCCAGGTCTTGAAGGTAGATTGAGATGCGGGCCACCCGCCGGTTGTCTCAAATCTTGGGGGCTGGTCCCAAGAGCACTTGACACCTGCACGAGTAAAGCTCTAGCCTTTCCTATTGGAATTAAACTGGGTTATAAATCGGTTGTAGAACCGATTCAACAAGATGAAATCGCATTCTGGCGCGACACATTGCTCGACCAGAGGGTTGTGGCCGAGGATTCGTGCGAACAACAGCGGAGACTTCCGCGCGGTCTCTGCGGTCTCTTTGAAGGAATATCCGTGACTTTCAAGTTTGGTATGGGGATTGCGCTTGCCGCTTTGTCTCCCTGGATTGCGCTTGCGCAGGTAACAAGCGTTGGCTCTGGCAGTTACACAACAGCTTTGCCCGCCGGAACTGCCGGACCTGAGGTCTCGGCGCCATACGCGACAGCCACTGGGCCGGTCGCCACGCATAAGTTCTGGACCTCGAAATACTGGACGAGCCTGTCGGGCGGCAACAATATGTATCCCGAACCCCTCCAGGCCAACGCCGGCGCCAACGGTATGCAGATTGGCGCCTTCGACGACCGTTACGGTTGGGATCCCGTTCTGAACACCAGCGATAAGAGTGCCAACACCTCTGCCTTCTATCAGGGATTTGCCCCGGATATGACCATTGGCAATGCAACGGTGAATGCCTCGGCGGTGAACATCGGCGCCACCTCGGACTGGAGCGCGGACTTCACCTGGGGACCGTCGCTGACCATACGCATGGGGCGCGGAATGCCCTTCGCCTACGTGCTCACCGATGGCACGCCGGTGACTCTCGCCTTTCTGAATTCACCGGTTATTCTTTCGGGCACGATTGGCACGAGCAGCACCCTGGCCGTCTCGGTAACCTCCACTTCTTATGGACTGAATTACACCAACTACTACGGACTCTTCTGCCCCGCGGGCGGTGTCTGGTCGCAGAGCGGCAAAACGCTGACCTGCGCCACGCCGGCGGGCAGTAACTATATGTCGGTGGGCCTGCTGCCGGGACTTTCCGGCACATCGAGCGCCAACGACAACATCAACACCACCACCATCGCCCAGCAGATGGTCGACTTCTCCAAGGTTGCTTTCTCCTTCCCCGCCAACACCCAGGTAAGCTGGGCCTATAACCAGAGCAGCAGCACCGTCGCCACCACCTATACGGTGACCACCCAATCCATGGACGGCGTCTCGACCGGCTTTCTCATGGCTCTTTACCCGCACCAGTACGATGCGCTCGCGGGCGGAGTGAATACCACCTATACCTATCTCAACACCTTTGGAAATCTCGAGGTGAACAGCGGCACATCGTTCACCACCACGGATACCTTCCACGGCATTCTGCCCTTTATGCCGCCCACAACCAACTACAATCTCGCCACGCTGAAGGCATATGTGGATGAGGCGCCGTTGGCTACGCTGGTGGGCGATGACTACGATCAGGGCAAGCTTTTGGGCCAAGTGGCGCAGGATCTGCCGCTGGCGCAGTTGTCGGATGCCTCGGCGTACACCTCGCTGGATTCGAGCTTGACCGGCATACTGCAAGACTGGTTCACGGCTGCCGGCAAGTCTACCGACCTCTTCTACTACGACAACCGGTGGAACTCGCTGATCGGTTATCCCGCCGGGTATTTCGCCGATACCCAGTTGGACGACCACCACTTCCACTACGGCTACTTCATTCATGCGTCCGCCATCCAGGGTCTCTTCGATCCCTCATGGATCGCGAGCGCGCAGTGGGGCGGCATGGCCACCCTCTTGCAGCAGGACATTGCCAACTACGACCGCGCCAATACCATGTCCCCTTTCCTGCGTCACTTTGACGTCTACGCGGGCCACTCCTGGGCCTCGGGCACCGCGCCCTTTAGTGACGGTGGCAACGAGGAGTCCAGTTCAGAGGCGGTCAACGCTTGGACAGGCATGATTCTGCTCGGCGAGGCCACTGGCAATACGCAGTTGCGCGATGCGGCCATCTGGCTATATACGCAGGAAACCAAGGGCGTTGCCTACTATTGGTTCAACGAACAGCCCGCATGGGTCAATGCCCACGCCACCAGCACCTTCCCCAGTTGGTTTACCAAGTTAAGCATTGCCAACGTCTTTGACGACAAGGGAGATACCGCCACCTGGTTCGGCGCTCAACCCGACTACGAGCATGCGATTGAGTTCCTGCCCTTCACCGGCGGTTCCCTCCATCTCGGCCTGGACCCGGCCTATGTCCAGGCAAACTATCTCCAGGACCATACCGAGAATACCGCTCAGGCTATGTCGATTGCTAACCAGTGGCCGGATTATATGGAGATGTACGAAGCCTTCTCCGACCCGCAGACCGCTCTCACCCAATGGCAGAGCAATCCCTCAGGCTCCTTCCCTCAGCAGGGCGAATCGCTGGCCCACGAGTATGCGTGGCTGATGTCGCTCAATGCTCTGGGTCAGGTCGATGCAACGGTTACAGCTAACACCCCGCTCTATGCGGTATTCAACAATCACGGTACTGTCGCCCACGTGGCTTTCAACGCATCGAGCGCTCCAATCACAGTGACCTTCTCCGACAGCGCAACTGTTTCGGTTCCCGCAAGCAGCATGGCATCCGACTCGGCCCTGGTTACCCCGATCACGTTGAGTAACGGAACCACCACAACGCAGGCTCCGGCGGCTCCCACGGGGTTGACGGCAAATGCAATTTCCTCGAATGAAATCGACCTGAGTTGGACCTATGCCGCCAACGTCACTTACAGCGTCTACCGCGGCGCGGCGAGCGGCTTTACGCCATCGCCAAGCAATTTGATCGCCAGCGGTTTGACCGCAGCCAGCTATTCAGACACAACTCTTACCGCATCGACCGAGTATTTCTATGCCGTGGAAGCCGTCAATAGCGCAGGCTCCTCCGCCGCTTCCACTCAGGCGAATGCAACCACCAATGCTACCGGCACGACGATTCCGGAGAGCAACACGCTGTACCTGACCGGAGGAGCGACAGCGGCAGTTGCCAGCACGCTTTCCTTTACCGGGCCGGCTGCCGGCGCCGATAGTATGCCAGCTAACAATCCGCAGTCTCCCGGCGTGGTCGATAACCCGCTGGTGTATCGGATCACCGGGATCAACGGAACTTATAACATAGAAGCCGTGACGCAGTTCGACCTGTACGTCA
This sequence comes from Occallatibacter sp., assembly GCA_049520855.1. Lineage (GTDB taxonomy): Bacteria > Acidobacteriota > Terriglobia > Terriglobales > Acidobacteriaceae > Telmatobacter. The sequence continues at coordinate 51,583 of JBEKPI010000003.1, read as the reverse complement.
ACCCGGGCGCCAATGCGGGTGAGGCGGCGCAGGTGCAGGTCATCTATGACATAAAAGGTGACGGAACGGATGTGCGCACGGAGCAGTACAGCTACTACGCCACCGCTCCTACTAACACTTGGCAGGATTATAACCAGACCTCTCAGGGTGGCATTGAGTCGGGCAACACTACTGGGACCTTTGGCAATTTGACGAACGGCACGGTGACGATCAAGGTCTGGGATGCGCTGCCTGGGCCCAATAGCGCGCCGATCTCGTTGAGCGTCGGTTCGACCTCTGGCGCGGTCTCCGATCTGGTGATTCCGTTTACTGGTGTCACGCAGACAGCATCCACCTCCGCGCCCAGCGCGCCGACAGGCGTGCAGGCCAGCGGGGCGAGCAGTTCAGCAGTCTCTCTGAGTTGGACGGCAAGCGTAACAGCGGGCGTGACCTATAGCGTCTATCGCAGCACGAGTTCCGGATTTACGCCGGGTTCAAGCAATCTAGTCGCGAGTAGCCTGAGCACGGTGAGTTATACGGACACGGGCTTGACTGCCTCAACGGCTTACTATTATGTCGTTGCGGCTGTGAACTCAGCCGGTACTTCCGATTCCACGCAAGTGAGCGCAACCACGCTCGCCAGCGGCGGCGGAACGCCGGAGAGCAACACGCTGTACCTGACCGGAGGAGCGGCCGCGGCAGTTGCCAGCACGCTTTCCTTTACCGAGCCAACGGCTGGCGCCGATAGTATTCCAGCCAACAATCCGCAGTCTCCCGACGTGGTCGATAACCCGCTGGTGTATCGGATCACCGGGATCAATGGGACATATAACAGCGCGGCCGCGACGCAGTTCGACCTGTACATCGACGCGGGCGCCAATGCGGGCGAGGCGGCGCAGGCGCAGGTCATCTATGACATGAAAGGCGACGGAACCGATGTTCGCACCGAGCAGTACAGCTACTTCGCCACCGATCCTGTTGTCGGTTGGGAGGATTACGCCTGGAACTCTCGCGGCGGCATTGAGTCTGGCAACACCACTGGAAACTTTGGCAATATGACGAACGGCACGGTGACGCTCAAGGTATGGGATGCGCTGCCTGGAGCCAATAGCGCGCCAATCTCGTTGAGCGTCGGCTCGACATCTGGCGCGGTCTCCGATCTGGTGATTCCGTTCACTGGGATAACTCAGGCGCAGTTGCCCGCAGATCCTACGAATGTGCAGGCAAGCGCCGCTTCCGCTAGTGAAGTTGATCTTACCTGGACAGCCAGCGCAACCTCTGGAGTCACCTACAACGTCTATCGCGGCACAACCTCCGGGTTTACGCCCGGCGCATCTACGCTGCTCGGCAATGTCAGCACGGATTCATACAACGACACGAGCGTCGGCGCTTCGACCACTTACTACTATGTGGTTGCGGCTGTGAGCAGTTCGGGATCCGCCGCGGCTGCTCAGGTGAGCGCAACAACGCCCGCGCTGATAACGCCGGCTGTTACTGTAACTCCCGCATCCTCGACCATCACCACAGCCGATCCCTTGGCGCTGACGGTTACGGTTAGCGGTGGCGGCGCCAATCCGGCGCCGGCCGGCTCGGTAACTCTCACCAGCGGGAGTTATACCTCGACAGCGGCGGCGCTGAGCGGCGGAATCGCGCAGATCACGATCCCCGCCGGCTCGCTGGCGATCAGCACCGATACGGTGACGGCCACTTACACGCCCGACGTCGCCAGCGCCTCGATTTACAACAGTGCGACGGGAACGGCTTCGGCAACGGTGAGCGCGGCGCCGATACCGGGCATTGCGCTGACGAACAGCGGGAATATTACGATCAGCCCCGGCGCAACCAGCGGAGATACGTCAACGATCGCGATAACTCCTTCGGGCGGCTTCACAGGAGCGGTCAACCTCTCCTGTGTGGTGACCACCAACCTGAGCAATCCCACCGACGCTGTAACCTGCGCACTGGGCAGCGGAGGAACAGCCTCCACTTCGGTTACGGTTAGCGGAACTGCGCCGGTAACGGCAACGCTCACAGCACTCAGCACAGCAGAGAGCAGCAAGGCGAATTCGCCTCTGAAGGGCTTCTTTGCAGGCGGCGGAGCAGCCCTGGCAGCTCTCTTGCTCTTCGGCATTCCTGCTCGTCGCCGGAGTTGGAGAATAGTTCTGGGAGTTGTTCTACTGGCGGCAATTCTGGGTGCGACCGTGGGTTGCGGTGGCAGCGGCAAAAGCTCAGGAGGCACGACAGCGGGCGCTTACTCGGCCACGGTAACTGGAACCGATGCCGCCACCGGGAAGATCGCCTCCAGCACAACCGTGACTGTAACTGTCAACTGAAAATACTGCTTGAGCCAAGGCGAGGGAGACATCGGTGGCAACACAATGCCGGTTGCCATTGATGCCTCCCTCGCCTATTTCAAAAGGCGGGTGGCCCAGGCTGACCCCTGAGTCTCGGTGCCCCATGTCCGGATTTTCGGATATAGGAGACCACGAACCCCAGCCCGGCGCACAACAAAAAATCCCATTCCGCCATCCTCTTTTTGCAGATAATTAACTCCCGTTGGAGGACAATAGAAATAGTCATCCGAACGGGACTCAACTGTCCCTAGTCCCTGTTCTTTGTTCCCTGAAAGGATCCCATGTGCAACACGACCAAGACCAGCCCCGCCGAACCGTCAGCGGGAGCCATAAATCGGACGCAACTTCAGCGGAATGTGCTGGATACCAGAAAATTCTCCAGTCCCGTCCCCGTTTTTTTCTCAATTTTACCTGTGAAACTGTGGAACCCTATCCAACTATTCTAAAATCAACCACTTACAAGAGCCCCTCTCACGGAAACACAGAAACTGTGAATCCGTAGAACTGTGGAACACCCCTTAAAGCTTTCAAACTAAACCACTTCCTCTTCACAGTTTCACAGCCCACAGAAACTGTAAAACTGTAAAACTGTAAAACTGTGAGCGGCGACCTTTGCGAAAGAGACAGAAATCCCCGCCCACACTCGGCCGCAAGCGCCTGTGCGCGTCTACACGCCGAGTTCGCGGCGTATCGCATCGGCGATTGCATCGGCGTGCACCCGCATCGCATCTTCGCTCTCCGCCTCGATCATCACGCGGGCGAGCGCCTCAGTGCCGCTGTAGCGAATCACCACGCGCCCCGTATCCTTCAACTCATCCTCGGCGGCGCGAATGGCTGCGGCTACAGCAGGGATCGAGTCGAGAGGAATCTTCTCGCGCACTTTGACGTTGACGATGATCTGAGGGAAGACCTTAAGGTCGGCGGTGAGTTCGTCGATGCTCTTGCCGCTGCGGGCGATCAGATCGAGCACCACCAACGAGGTGAGCAGGCCGTCTCCGGTGGTGGCCAGATGCGGCAGCAGGATGTGCCCGGATTGCTCGCCGCCGAGCGCCGCGTTGCGCTTGAGCATCTCTTCGAGCACGTAGCGATCGCCCACCGCAGCGCGGACCATGCGAATGTTGCTGCGCTTGAGCGCCGCTTCCAGGCCCATATTAGACATGGCGGTGGCGACGACCGTGTCGCCGGTGAGCAGCCCGCGGGCCTTCAAGTCGCGCGCGGCCATCAGCAGAATCGCATCGCCATTGACGACGTTGTTATGCGGGCCGGCCAACATGCAGCGGTCCGCGTCGCCGTCAAAGGTGAGACCCAGATCGGCGCCGCGCGCGCTGACCTCGGCGGCCACAAACTCCGGATGCAGAGCGCCGCAGTTCAAGTTGATGTTGCGGCCGTCGGGAGCAATGTTGAGCAGCGTGACCGCACTGGCTTCACCACCGCTCAGCCTGCGGAAGATCTCGGGCGCAACGGCCCCCGCCGCTCCGTTAGCGCAATCGGCGACGATGCGCAGGTCGTTCAACCGAAGTCCCGGAACGCAGTCGATAAGGAACTGGATGTAGTCGGCCTGAAGCGCTGGGTTGTCCTCGGCCGGGGGCAGCGAGGCGGGATCGGGAGCAGCCGAGATGGAGGCGTGATGAAGAATCTCCTCTTCCATCGCCAGCTCGACCGCATCGGCAAGTTTGAAGCCGTCGCCGCCAAAGATCTTGATGCCGTTGTCCTGCCAGGGATTGTGCGAGGCGGAGATGACCGCGCCGGCCTGATAGCCGTGCGTGTGCGCCAGGAACGCGACGGCCGGGGTGGTGATGACGCCCGCGCTCTCGACGCGCGCTCCCGTCTCGCGCAGGCCGGCGGCCAGCATAGCCGCGATCCATGGGCTCGATTCGCGCGTATCGCGGCCCAGAATCACGCGAGGCTCGGCAGCCATCGTGCGCAAAGAATGGCCCAGCGCCAACCCGCAAGCGAAGATCGTGTTTGCGTCGAGCGGGGATTCGCCCGCTACAGCGCGAATGCCGTCGGTGCCGAAGAGTCTGCGCTCGGTTGGTGCGGTCATAAGCTCATTTTCCGGTCAGATGTTTGGATGCCGCTTGGTTGGGAGCGGCGCTTTCCACGCGGCTGATGAATGCGCCGTCGGCGAGGCGGGTGACAAGCTGGTCGCCGGGCGCAATCTGATTCGTTGACCGCACCAGCCCGCCTGCCGCGTCGAGAACCAGCGCGTAGCCGCGATCGAGGACGGCCAGGGGCGAAAGCGAATGGAGGCGGGCGTCAACGGCGCCGATGCGGACGGCGGCGCGGCGCAGGGTGCGTTCGAGGGATCGGTCGATGCGGGTGCGGAGAGCCTGGAGACGTTCGCGGGCCTCGGCAAGGGGCCGGCGGGGATCGTGGCGGAGGACAGCAGCGGCTAGATCGGCGACCTGATTCTGGCGTTGGCGAAGTTGAGTGGTAAGGGCGGATACAATGCGAAAGCTAAATTCGTCGAGGCGCTGTGAATGGCGATGAAGGAGCGCGGAGACGCGCGACTCGGCGCGGCTGACGGGCAGGCGCGTAAGGCGCTGGCGGGCTTGCAGCAGTTGGAAGCGCGTCGCGCGTTCCAGCCGATGTGACTGTTCGGCCAGGTGTTCGGCGATCTTGTGCTGCGCCTCGGTGATCAGTTCTGCGGCGGCCGAGGGCGTGGGAGCGCGCAGGTCGGCGACGAAATCGGCGATGGTGAAGTCGGTTTCGTGGCCTACCGCGGAGACGACGGGGAGGCTGCTTGATGCAATCGCGCGGGCCACGCGCTCGCTGTTGAAAGCCGCCAAATCTTCGAGCGATCCTCCGCCGCGGGCCAGAACGATCACGTCCGCGAGGCTCGCCGCGTTGAGTTCGGCAAGCGCGGCCTCGATCTCGGCCGGAGCCGAATCTCCCTGCACCGAGACCGGGTAGAGCAGTACGCTGAGGCCGGAGTGGCGGCGGGCGACGATATTCAGAAAGTCGCGAATCACCGCGCCGGTGGGCGAGGTGACGATGCCCACAGTGCGCGGAAAGGCAGGCAGCGGCCGCTTGCGCTCGGTCTCGAAGAGGCCCTCGGCCTTGAGGCGCGCCTTGAGTTGTTCGAAGGCCAGTTGCAGCGAACCTGCGCCCACCGGCTCGATGGTCTCGGCGACCAGTTGCATCTGGCCGCGCTGCTCGTAGACGCTGACCCGGCCGCGCGCCAGCACGTGCAGGCCGTCCTCGGGGCGGAAGCGCAACAGCATCGCCTGGCGGCGGAAGAGCACCACCGGAAGCTGCGCGTCGGCGTCTTTGAGCGTGAAGTAGACGTGGCCCGAGGGCGCTGGGCGGTAGTTGGAGATCTCGCCCTCGACCCAGACGTCGCCGTACTCCTGCTCGACCAGCTCGCGCACCTGGCCGACCAGTTCGCGCACCGGCCAGATGCGGCGCGCGTGCCGCGGCGCGTCGAACCTGAGGCCGAGCTGGGGGCTGAGATCGTGATGCGGCGCGAATGGATCTTCCCTGGTCACTATTGAAAGTGTAATTGTGCGGGCTTGGTCCCCACCTGAGAGAAGGAGCGGAGCGCCCCCCTCATCGGGGCGCCCCGCTTTCTAATCAGTTCCATCAGTTATGCAGGTCGGTCTTGGCCAGAATATCGAGAAACTGGCGCTGAGTAGTCTGGTCGATGGTTTCACCTATCAGTTTGCCCTCTCGATCAAAGATGAAGGTCGTGGGAATGCCAGTGATATGGAACATTTTATGCACCTTGCGGTCTGAGTCGAGCAGGACGGGAAGGTGGTAGTTCGCTTTGGCGATAAAAGAGCCGGCCGTGAACGGGGATTCGTCGGTGACGGCGAGCACGACCAGCCCCTGCGGCTGGAAATGGGTATAGATCAAGTCGAGGTCGGGCATCTCCAGGCGGCAGGGCGGACACCAGGTGGCCCAGAAGTTGACCATGACGATCTTTCCGCGGAGTTGCGAGAGAGTGACCTTCTTACCGTCCAGATCCTTGAGAGTGAAGTCGGCTTTTTCTGCATCGGCGTCGTTGGCGGCCAGAATCTGGCCGGCCTTGACGAAGAGCGGATCGTCCAGGGTTGCATCCACGTGCATAAAGCGGACGAGTTTGGCCAGATCCGTATAGGGCTCCGGGGGTTGGTCCTTTTTGGCGGGAACAGGCGACTCTGCCAGGGATTTGGCCAGAGTATCCGCCGCCGCCTGGAGGGCTTCGGAACCGTTGTCGCCCTCGGTAGTCTCGTTGACCAGGCTATCGGCTAACTGGACCTTTTTCGGGCCGGCGGGAAGAACTCTGATATCAGCGGCAAGCTTGATAAAAATCGGCGGGCGCTGATCGGCGGGAATCGAACGATAGCTTTCAAGCTGCTTGTTTATCTCCGCAATGGAGGCCTGGGCGTGAATCAGCGGCGCGGTAAGAAGAACTGCGGCGGCAGCAAGGATTGCGCGATGGATCGTGTTCATGGAACCTCGCAGAACAGATGAATTGAAGCAATTTTGGCTTCGGCGGAATTATATCTCACGACAAAGGTAAAGAGGCAACTACACGAATGTTCCGCCAGGGCCGGCGCATCTCAATTGCCGAGTGGTTGCATCAAATAGTCGTGATCCCAGCCTGCTTTGAGACGCTTGCCTTCGATACCGGGCTTGCGGGTGTCGTTATGATTTCCGGCTACTGAGTAAGATGCGCCGGCCCTGCATGGAATTCCTTCTAAAATCGTTTTACGAGGACTTGACCATGCGCGCCTTCGCTTCACTCTCGATTGCCGCTCTTGCAATCTGCTCACTCGCTGCTGGCGCACAACAGAGGTCCGTCCCGCGGCAGGCGGTGGCGCTGACGCCGCCGATGGGCTGGAACAGTTGGAACCACTTTGCCGGCAACGTCAACGACAAAGACATCCGCGACGCCGCTGACCAGCTTGTCGCGACCGGCATGAAGGACGCCGGCTACATCTACGTCAACATCGACGACACCTGGGAGGGCGAACGCGACGCGAACGGCGAGCTGCACGCGAACGCGAAGTTCCCCGACATGAAGGCGCTGGCCGAATACGTACATTCAAAGGGCCTCAAGATAGGCATTTACTCCTCGCCCGGCTCAAAGACCTGCGGCGGCTACGAAGGCTCGCTGGGCCACGAGCAGCAGGATGCGCAGCTCTACGCCGACTGGGGCTTCGACTACCTGAAATACGACTTGTGCAGCTTCAGGGGCGATGTGATGGACAAGCAGGCCCCCAACGACAAGCCCGCGCAGATGCGCCTGATGATCGCCGCCTACGCCAAGATGGACAGAGCGCTGAAGGCCGCCGGACGGCCCATTGTGTTTTCATTCTGCCAATACGGCTGGGATGCGGTGTGGGAGTGGGGGCCCTCGGTGGGCGCCAACCTGTGGCGGACGACCGGAGATGTGACGCCGGATTGGGACCGCATCTACGCAATCGTCAGCCAGCAGGAGGGCCTGGAGAAATATGCCGGTCCCGGCCACTGGAACGACCCCGACATGCTGGAGGTGGGCAACGGCAAGTTGACGCTCGAAGAGGACCGCACGCACTTCTCCATGTGGGCGATGCTGGCCGCGCCTCTGCTGGCCGGCAACGACCTGCCCAACATGAAGCCGGAGATTAAGGCCATCCTGACCAATCGCGACGTGATCGCCATCGACCAGGACCGGCTGGGCCGGCAGGGCGCGCGCATCTACTCCGACGGCGAGGTCGAGGTCTGGACCCGGCATCTGGCTGGCGGCGCGCTCGCCATCGCCGTGGTTGCCGTCGGCGATAGCCGCTACTCGACGCATCCCTTCCATCTGAACCTGCACAAACTCGGCCTCGCCGGAAGGCAGACGGGCAAGGATTTGTGGACGGGCAGGACGGTGGAGCTGACCGAGAATATGCCGCTGGAACTGACAAGCCACGATGTGCTGCTGGTGCGGATCGGCGCGCCGAAGGTCTTGGTCCAATGAATTCTCCAATCTGAGGCCGGCGGTTGTCGTCTTCTGAGGCGCTGCCAACGTCTATGGGAGTAGGGTTCTCGTTTCGACCCGTGGAGCTGTTATGAAATTCCGTCTGATGTCCGCATTCGTTTTTGTTCTCGCGCTCGCCACTGCTTCGGCTCAAAATGCGCCCACTGCTCCGGCCGCGGCTCAGGCCCCAGCCCCAAGTTCGGCCTCGGCGGAGCCGCAGCCTCAGGGCGGAGGCGGATGGCAGGGACAGCGCGGCGGACAGCGTGGAGGCGAGGGCGGATGGGGCGGCGCCGGCCTTGCGGGACACGGCATCTCCGGAACCGTAACGGGGGTCGCGGCGGATCGCTACACCCTCAAGACCGATGCCGGCGAGACCTATGTGGTTCACTTCAGCGCCAACACCCACATTCAAAAACAGACCGCCCAGCGCAGCGGCGGAGGCCGCCAGGGAGGCGGTGAAGGCGGCGACGCTCCCCCGCAATCGCTGAAGTCCACCGACATCAAAGCCGGCGACGCGATCCTGGCCGTCGGCGAAACCGATGCCGCCGCGAAGACCGTCGGCGCGGCATTCATTCTGCTGATCGATCCCGAGCGCGCCAAGCAGATGCGCGAGATGCAGGCCAACTATGGCAAGACCTGGTTGATGGGCAAGGTGACCGCGATCGCCGAGACCAAGGTCACGCTGCTCGGAATAGTGGATAACGCTGCCCACATCTTTCAAGCCGACGAGAACACCACCTTCCGCAAGCATCGCGAACCCATCACGCTGGCCGATGTGCAGGTGGGCGACACGGTGCGCGTCGAGGGCGCCGTGAAGGGCGGAGTTTTTGTGGCTGCGTCGGTGAATGTCCGCGAGATGCCGCCGGAGGGAACGCCGACTGTTCCGCGCGCTACAGCGCCCGCGCCCGCTCCGCAACCGAAGTAGCTAAACGGCCGATTGCAGCGCCTCTTCCGCCCACTGCACGGCTTCGGCATAGCATGTCAGCGGATTCTCCTTGTCAAGAGATTCAGCCTGAGCCGCCGCATCGGATGTGTGTCATTCGCCGCGCTCGTGGCGTGTTTCCTCAGCTGCGGCTCCGGCCCAGCCTCATCCGCCCATGAACATCCCGCCGTTCACATCGAGCACATGGCCGGTAATGTAGGCCGCCGCATCCGAGGCCAGAAACCTGACCGACTGCGCAATCTCCAGGTCCGTTCCCGGCCGGCCCAGCGGAATCGCGGCCATCATAGCCGCGCGCTGCTTCTCGTCCAGCACCGCGGTCATCGGCGTCTCGATGTACCCCGGCGCGACGGCGTTCACGGTAATCCCCCGCGAGGCCAGCTCGCGCGCCATCGAACGCGTGAGCCCGATCAGCCCGGCCTTGGAGGCAGCGTAGTTGGCCTGGCCCCCTTGGCCCGTGCGGCCCACCACGCTCGATATGTTCACGATTCGCCCCCAGCGGTTTTTGATCATCGGCCGCAGCAGGGCCTGGCTGAGCAAGAACGCTCCCGTGAGGTTGGTGCTCAACACATCGTCCCAGTCGGTCCGCTTCATCGCCATCATCAGCCCGTCGCGGGTGATGCCGGCGTTGTTGACAAGGATCTCCACCTTGCCAAAGCGCTCAATCACCGCTTTTGCGCCGGCCTTGATCGACTCTTCGCTGGCCACATCCAGCGGAAGCGCCGCTGCCTGCCCGCCGGCCCCTTCGATCTCCGCCACAGCCTCGGCCAGCTTGATCTCATTGCGTGCCGCCAGCACAACCGTTGCTCCGGCCCGCGCCAGCTCCAGCGCGCAGGCCCGCCCGATTCCCTGCGATGCCCCGGTGACCAGCGCAATTCTTCCCTGCAAATCCAATCTGTCTCCCACGTCAAACCCGCGCGCAAATCAGCGCCCTTTCGCTCTCCATTATAAGTGGATAGGAGTCAGCGCATGGCGCGGTAGCTTTTAGCTCTTAGCTTCTAGCCAAAGTTGATCAGTCTACGAAGACCAGCCGCCAGGATTTGAAAAGAGAGGGTGTGAAAGCTAAAGGCTAAAAGCTGGTTCTCTACCCCGACGGCGTAGCTGCCACCGTTACGGGCCGTCCTGCCAGCGCCGGCCGCACCAACTCAGCCGGCCACACATAAACCGCCAGCCGCCGCGTGTAATGCAACACCGGCTCCAGAGCGGGCAGCCGGATGCCCAGCACCGCCGCCAGATCGTTCTGCTCGATCACCGCCTCGGCCTCTTCGAGCGGCGAGGAGACGTGGTGCAGATTGGCCCGGATGGGCTGTCCGTCGCCGTTTCTCGAGAACAGGCAGTAGCGCTCCATGAGGAAGTTCTCCAGCGTACCGGGCCGGTTCTCGGCTAGCTTTGCCGTTGGGCCCAGCCCGCGATAACGCGCTGTGAAGACGACTGGCTGACCGGCAAACCGCCTTCGGCTATAAAACGAAAACTCCCGCTCGCTGCGCTGCTCAAGATGCATCTCGGCCCAGTGGTAGGGCAGGCGATAGACAGTGCGCCCCACAGCCACCGCCAGCAGGTTGCTGGCGTCAAGTGAGAGACAGACCACCCCCGGCGCGCCCGTCCTCTCCTCGCGGACATAGGTGCGCAGACTCAGATCGGGAAAACTGCGCGCCCCTGGAATCGGCGGCAGGCCGCGAACCCTGATCCGGTCCATCCAGAAGGGCATCACCCCCAGCCACGCCGAACCCTGAAAGGTATCCACCTGCAAGCCCTCGGGCACCAGCGGCGCAAGCGATGAGACCGGCACCGGCCAATGCGCAAAGAGCAGATCGTTCCAGCGCTGCCTCATCAGCCAGCGGCCCGGCGGAAGAGGCCGCGGCTTGTGCGATGTGCGAATCAGATACTCCCGCATGGCTGGACTGCTCCTGTGACGCCCGACTCTGAGTGGCCCTGGCTAGCCCGGCACTTTCGCTGGGCGCCGGGAGCGGAACCGGGGATGCACACCCGCAATCCGCCCTCATGCCGTATTCTGTTCGCGAGCATCCAAAATGTCCAGTGAATCTTTCATGCCCCCCGCAGCCCGCAACCAAACCGAAGTCTTCGCCGTCCACGGCGCGGACCCCGAGGTCCTGGCCTACGCCATGGCCAAGTACTCCCGCTCGGCTCTCTCGATGCGCGAGTCGCTGGCCGAGATCAGCCGCCAGCGCGCCGAACAGTTTCTCAATACCTTTTATTTTCAATACGGCCATCGCTCGATCGCCGATCTGGCCCACGTCGCCATAGCCCTCGAACGGCTCAGCCTGCTGGCGGCCATCGTGCTGGTTGACGAACAGAGGTGGGACGGCCAGGAGCGCTCCACGCGCTACCAGAACTTCCTCAAATCCGGCTGGTATTTTCCCGATTTTGGGGCGGATTCCGTTTCGGGGCAACTTTATTCCGAGACCATCGCGAGCCTGTTTTCGACCTACCAGAAGACAACGGCGGCGGTTCTTGAAGCCCTGCACCGGCGCGTCCCCTGCCCCGAAGCCATGAAGCCCGAGGCCTACGAGCGAACCCTCAAGGCTCGCGCCTTCGACGTGGCCCGCTACCTGCTTCCGCTGGCGACGAATACGTCTCTCGGCCAAATCGTAAACGCGCGCACGCTGGAGACCCAGGTCTCGCGGCTGCTCTCCCATCCTGTCGCCGAGGTGCGCGATTTGGGGATAAAGCTGCGCGAAGCCGCCACTGGCCCCGCCTGGAACGTCAACTCCCAGGCTGGCGCGGCGTTGGTTGAGAAGATCGCCGAGGCGGACCCTTCCCTCGCCCAAGAAGCCGCCGGCCTGCTCACCGGCGAGGTTCGCACCGCGCCCACGCTGGTCAAATACGCCCAGCCGAACGAATACGAGATCCAATCCCGCGCCGAACTGGCTCAAGCTGCAGCCGAACTCCTCGCCAACCTCCCCATCGCCTCCGCCCCTGTGGTCGATCTGGTCGAGTACACCGAGTCCCTCGAAGTCGAGCTGGCCGCGACGCTGCTCTACTCGGCCAGCCATCATTCCTATCGCCAGATTAGCGACCTGGTGGCCGCGCTGCCAGAAGCCCGCGTGGCGGAAATCATTGCCCTGGGCCTGCGCCATCGCGGCAGGCACGATGAGGCTCTGCGCGCCTTCCACGCCGGGGCCGCCCTGCGCTTTGACATCCTCATGGACATCGGCGGCTTCCGCGATATGCACCGCCATCGCCGCTGCACGCAGATCATTCAGCCCTTCACTGCCCTGCATGGCTATGAAACCCCCGCCTCCGGCGATCTCGGCCCGGAGGTCAACATCCTCGCCGAAGCCGGCATCCTGGCCGAGTTTCAATCCGCCATTGAAGCCGCCCACGCCGCCAGCGCCCGCATCAATGCTAGCTCGGCCCCAGAAGCTCCCCAATCCGCACTCTACCTGCTGCCGCTTGCCACCCGCATACGCTCGCTCTTCAAGATGGACTTCGCCGAAGCCCAATACATCTGCGAACTGCGCTCTGGCCCCGCCGGCCACTTCAGCTACCGCCGCGTCGCCTGGGAGATGTTTTTGGCACTCCAGCGCCAGCACCCGGCATTGGCCCGGCACATCCGCGTCACCGACTTCACCCAGCCCATCGACCTGCTCCAGCGGTAGCCGAACTAACGACCATCCTGGCCAACTCGCCAACTTACTGGCGCGCAAGCGCCGTCTGGCCCCACCGCAGGTGGCTGCTAGAATCTCCTCAAGAGCCTTCATGAGCGCACGCGCCCTCTATCCCGGCACCTTCGACCCGCCCACCAACGGTCACATCGACCTGATCCAGCGCGGCTCAAAGCTGTTTGAGCACCTTACCGTCGCCATTCTCAACAATCCGGTGAAGAATCCCCTTTTCACTGTCGAAGAGCGTGTGGAGATGCTGCGGGAATCGACCGCGTCACTGGGCAATGTGTCGGTAGCGACCTTCGACGGCCTCATGGTCGAGTTCGCGCGCCAGCAGGGCGCCAAGGCTGTCTTGCGCGGCATCCGCGCCATCTCCGACTACGAATACGAGTTCCAGATGGCCCTGATGAACCGCCGCCTCGCCCCGGAGATCGAAACCGTCTTCCTGCAACCCGCCGGCCGCTACTCGTTTGTCAGCTCGCGCATGTTGAAAGAAGTCTTCAGCTTCGGCGGCGACGTGAGCGGCCTGGTCCCGCCCAACGTCCTCAAGCGGCTGCGCAGCCGCATCGCGACAAGCTAGCACGGAACCCCTGGTCTCACGAGCTAAGGTTCCCCGCTCGCGGGATTCTTGTTCAAGCCGTTGCCGAGCCATCCGCGCCTTGACATACTCGCCGCAATCCAGAGAGGCCAAGCGGATATCCACGACAGGACGGATGAGCAGCGGAGACACCCATAGACACCAAAGGCCGGAGCGGTGGCTCCGGCCTTTGATACTTCACTTGTTCACTTCTTCACTTTTTCACTGGCCCGCTATCCCTGAATGTCGAACTGCTCGGGGTGCAGCGTGGCGTCGCTCTTGACCAGGATGTTCTTGCCGACCAGTTCCTCGAACTCGGTGAGCCAACTGGCGTTGTTGGATTTGAGAGTCTTGACTGTCTCCGGGTTGACGCGCAGCAGCACATCGGCGCCCTCGAAGTGCTTCTTCATCTTGCGCAGCTCGGTATAGATCTCATTGCAGACCGTCGTTGGACTCTTGACCATGCCGGTGGCCTGGCAGGTTGGGCAAGGAACCGAGAGGGTCCGCTCAAGCGATTGCTTGACGCGCTTGCGGGTGATGGCGACCAGGCCAAAGTCGTTGAACTGGAGAACCTTGGTGGGGGCGCGGTCGGACTTGAGGGCTTCTTCGAGGGCGGCCATGACGCGGAAGCGGTTCTTGCGGTCGTCCATGTCGATAAAATCAATCACGATAATGCCGCCCAGGTCGCGCAAGCGAATCTGGCGGACGATCTCCGGCACGGCGTCAAGGTTGGTCTTGACGATGGTGTCTTCGAGCCGCGCCGACTTGCCGACATACTTGCCGGTGTTGATATCGATGGCCACCAGCGCCTCAGTCTGGTTGATGACGATGGAGCCGCCCGACTTGAGCCAGACTTTGGAGCGCAACGCCTTGGAGATTTCGTCCTGAATGCCGAAGTGCTCGAAGAGCGGCGTCTCCTTGGTGTAGAGCTTGACGCGGCGAACCAGCGACGGCGAAAAGCGGTTGAGGAAGCGGACGATGCGCTCGTAGTCAGCCGCTGAATCCACCCAGATCGAGGAGAAGTTGCTGCTGACCTGATCGCGCAGGATGCGCTCGATAAGCCCCAGGTCGTGATAAATCAGTGCCGGGGACTTGGATTCGTCGGAGCGCTTCTTGATTTCGGCCCACAAATTCAGCAACATGCGCAGGTCGGCGCGGAGTTCTTCTTCCGACGCGCCTTCGGCGGCGGTGCGCACAATGAAGCCGCCCGAGGCCTCGCCGCGCTCGTGGACGAGAATGCGCTTGAGGCGCTGGCGCTCAGCGTCGGACTCGATCTTGCGGCTGACACCGATGTGGGAGACGGTGGGCATGAAGACCAGGAAGCGTCCGGGCAGCGCAATGTGCGAGGTGATGCGCGCGCCCTTCTTGGCGATAGGCTCCTTGGCGATCTGGACCAGAATCTCCTGGCCCGGCTTGAGCAGGTCGCTGATGATGGGCAGGTCGGAGAGTTGCATGGAGCGGCGCGAGGGGCCGCGGCCCTTGCCGGCCTGGCCGCCCGCCGGCGGAACTCCTCGTCCGCGGCGTCCGCGAGCGGCGCGATCGCGGCTCTGCTGCGATGAGGCGCCAGAGGCAGACTGGCCTTCGGCGGTTGGCTCGTCCTCGTCGTCATCGTCTTCCTCGTCGCCATTCTTCGAGTCGAGATTCAACAGGATGCGGTGGTCGAGGTGGGCCTCCTGGAACATCTCGCCCAGGTCGCCGGAGCGCATCTGGGCGGGCAGCGTCTCCTCTTCAAAATCGTCCAGTTCGTGGTCGCCACCCTTGGCGCGGTTAGAATGGCGCGGAGCATCGAACTCCTCTTCCTCGATGGTCTCTTCCACGATGAGGCCGCTGCCGGGAGCGTAAGCAGGGACGGAGGTGACCGCTGCGATTCTGGCCGCCGTCTTCGCGGCTTCCTCTTCTTCTTTCTTCTTCTTGCCGCCCAAGCCAAAGAGCCGGAATCCGGATGGAGGCAGCGGGTCAACATTGTGGGAGGCGGCTGCATCGGGGTCCGGCTCGTCGGCTATGGATTCCCCAATCGATTCCCCAATCGATTCATGGACAGGAGGCTCGTCGTGCGCAGTTTCGGCGACCACCTCGTCCTGCCTTGTTACCGGGGATGCCACCGGCTCGTCTGTCGAGGGCTCGTCGATTGGCGTCTTGATGGCGTAATCGTCTGTTTCGGCAGGAACCGCGGCTTCCGGCGCTATCTCGGCCAGGGGCGGCTCAGGCGCGGCTCCGTCCGTCTCGTCGATCACATCCGGAGTCAGCTCTTCTTCGAGCAGATCCTCCTCAACCAACTCTTCCTCAACCAGTTCGTCTTCTTCCGCATCGGGAGCAAACTCTTCCGGCTCGGCTTCTCTCTCCTCGACGAAATCTTCCTCTTCGATCGAATCCGGGGCGGGGCTGCCGGATTCCGGAGCATCGGAAAAGACTCCCTGCGGCTCGGACATGGCTTCCGCGGCGGGCTTGGCCTGCTCGTGCTCGACCGGTTCGGCCGGCACGTTGCGATGCCTTGAGAGCGACTCGCCGGGCAGCGGGCCGCTGCCGTCCCACTCGATGGGAGACACAATCATCGTGGCGGGCTTGAATGTACTCCGCGGGCGGACCGGCGCCGCGGGGCTTGCCGCATCCTCTGCCGGCGAGCTGTCTGCCGGAGCGCCACCGTATTTGGAGAGCGACTCGCCCGGCATTACAAACGGGGCCGGTGAGGCGGCTGAAGCGCGCTCGAAGCGGGTCGTGGGCTCGGAGGACCACTCCGAGGCCGAAGGCCTTTCACCGGGATCCCCGGCAGTTGCACGCCTTTGAGCGGCAGACCGGTCGCCAGCGGCTGCCTGAATCCGCGGCGCCACCTCAGCTTCGCTCTCAGTGATCTCTTCGACGTAAGGCGCCGAAGTCTCGTCGCCCTGGGTGGGCTGACCCTCGTGCGAAGCCGATGCGCCCCGGCCGCCGCGGCGGCGTCGGCGTCCGCGCCAGCGCTTCGCGCCGGGATCTTCTTCACCGCCCCCTGCCTGTTCGGAGAGGGACAAAGTGCCGGATGCGGGCATGGACGCGCTCTCGGCCTCTGGGAGAGCCTCGACAGAGAGATGGCGGTCCTTGGGTGGTTTTTCGGAGGCAACGCGCTCTTGCGCGGGGCGCGGTTCCTGCTTCTGCTCAGGTTTTTGATCGGACTTCTGGCTGGAGCGCCCGCCGCGGCCGCTATTGCTGTCGGAAGCGGCTGTGTGGCGAACCTCGCGCGGAGGCTGGTTCGCGCCGCTGACCGCGGCCTTTTCCAGTTCATCGGTCTCTTCCTGGTCTTCGAGCTCGAGGAAGTCGGTTACATACAGGAAGGCGTCCCGCTCCAGGCCCACATCCACAAAGGCGGACTGCATGCCGGGCAGCACACGGGTGACACGGCCGTTGTAAACCGACCCGGCGAGGGTGTACTCGTTTTCGCGTTCGTAGTAAATCTCCGCGAGTTGATCGTCTTCAAGGATTGCAAGCCGCGTCTCATGCGGCGTGCTGGAGATACAAATTTCCTTTGCCATCGTACCTTTCCGCCCAGCGGCGTCTGCCTGCTGGGACACGCGGCAAGGAGGGATGGAGGCGCGCAAGGCCGGAAGGGGAGGGGATGTGCGGAAGAGATGACCTGCGAGTCGCTGGCGTACCGGAAACCGCAAGGCGCTCTGCCCCTGGGGGCGGCGAGCCAATGCGGTCGTCCTGCTGCGAACCAAGTTGTGCAAGTTGAACAAGTTGTACAAGCGTA
The DNA here is from genome assembly GCA_049520855.1 of Occallatibacter sp. Taxonomy (GTDB): domain Bacteria; phylum Acidobacteriota; class Terriglobia; order Terriglobales; family Acidobacteriaceae; genus Telmatobacter. The sequence continues at coordinate 34,457 of JBEKPI010000003.1, read as the reverse complement.
ATACGCAGTACAAACTGGACAAATTGAACAAGCTGTACGATATGGTCACCCAATTGCGGAGAGTTTGTGGCCAAACCTGCCGCGATGCGCGGCGGGGCCGTTCCATCGTTGGCGCTTGCGCGGACTTCGAACGCGAGCCGAGCGAGGCTTTCCAGCCGCGATGCTCCCGTTCCCTCCGCGCAACTCTTACGCCGCCAACGGTTTTCCCGTCTCTGCGTGCTCATGAACCCAATCCTGCCGGGCGCTCGGTCCATCGGAACCTGGCCGGCGAAATGCCTGAAACTAAATCTCTTGCGGGCCGGACTGTTCCGGGGTGGCAAGAGGTAAACTTGCGAGTGCTCATCCGGGCCAACCGGCCCATAGTCCGCTCAGTTGACGAACCGGCGCATGCGGACATTCATCGCCACACCCAGCGCCAGGAACGTAAACAATACCGAAGATCCACCGTAACTCATTAACGGTAAAGGGATTCCGGTGACGGGCATAAACCCGATAACCATGCCTACGTTGACCGCAATCTGAAAAGTCAACACAGACACCACCCCCATGATAATCAGAGAGCCGGACAGGTCCGCGGCTAATTGAGCGTTTTGAATCAAACGCATCAATATAGAAAAGTATAGCAGCAGGACGAAAAGCGCGCCGACGAACCCGTGTTCCTCGCCGAAAGCGGCAAAGATGAAGTCGGCGTGGGGGATGGGCAGGAAGTCGCCCTGGGTCTGCGTTCCCTTGGCCGCTCCCTTGCCCCAGATGCCGCCGGAGCCTACGGCGATCTTGGATTGCAGGAGCTGGTAGCCGGTGCCCTTGGGGTCGTTATCGGGATTGATGAAACTGGTCAGGCGGGCTTTCTGGTAGGGCTTGAGAACCTTGCCGCTGGTCCAGACGCCGGCGATCAGCACCGTCCCGCAGACCAATAGAATCAGTCCTTGGCGGATATTGATTCCGCCCAGAAACAGGCCTGCTACCAGGATCGGCGTGTACGTGAGCGCGGTTCCCAGGTCGGGCTGGACGAGCACCAGGGCCATGGGAAGGCCAACCAGCGCAAAGGCCTTGAAGACGTCCTTCCAGGTGAGCGAGCGCCCGCCCAAATTGGCAAAGTAGCGGGCCACGAGCAGAATCAAGACCAGCTTGACCCATTCGGAGGGCTGGAAGTGCATGGGGCCGATTTTGATCCAGCGGCGCGCTCCCAGCACCTTGGTTCCCGCCAGCTTGACGGCTACCAGCGCCACCAGGCTGACGCCATAGGCCCAGGGAGCCCAGTCGATCAGGCGATGATAGTCGATTTTGGAGAAGAGGAACATAGCAGCCAGGCCGCCGGCGATCCAAAACATCTGCTTGATGTGGAAGCCCATGTGCCCCGGAACCCAGACCTTCTGATCGTTGAAGAAGCCGGGGTATCCGGCGTACTTGGTGTGCAGCGTGGCCGAATAGACTTCAAGGACGGAGATAGTGCAGAGCAGCAGCACCATGCCCAACAGCGCCCAGTCGAAGTCGCGGAAGCTCAGGAAGCGGCGCATCAGGGCTGTCCTTCTTTGAAGCGCAGCGGGAAGGCTAGCAGCCACTTCGGCAGGGGAAACTGACTGGAAGCCACGGCTTTGGCTCCGGGGAGCGGAGCCGCGTCGACCATGAAATGCCCAGCATGAAGGACAGAATCCTGCCCAGGTAGGCCTTCCGCACCAGAGCGCTTGCGGCCAGCCGGCGCAGGGTCGGACCAGACGGCTCCCATTTCAACCGGCTTGCCGAGGCTGGCCTGGTCGTTGACGTTGTGGTCCGCCATGCGCTTCTTGTTTACGTATTCGACGACCATTGCCTGGGCAATGTGTGCGGAGTTCGCACCCCAGTCGCCATGCTCCTGGAGGACGGCAATCACGATTTCAGGGTTGCGGCGCGGCACCATTCCCACGAACCAGGAATTCGGGGTCTTTTCCCCTCCCTTGATATGGGTGTCGCCGCTGCCGACGACCTGGGCTGTGCCGGTCTTCCCCGCGAAGTCGATGCCCTCGATGTGCGCGGCGGCGGCCGTGCCGGTCGTGGTGGCTGCGGCCATGCCGTCGGTGATGATCTGCCAGGTGTCGGGATTCATTGGCACCTCTTTGTCTCCCGAACCGGGGAAGCTGTCCTCGACGGCTTGGCGGAAATCGGCGGGAAGCTGGTCGGAGTTCACCACATGGGGCCGCACAAAGTGCCCATCGGAAGCGATTCCGCCCAGGGCGCGAGCAAGTTGCAGCGGCGTTACCTGGGTCTCACCCTGGCCGATCCCAACTGAAATCGTGTTTCCGGGGTAATACCGCTGGTGGAAGTTCTTCATCTCCCACTGCGTGGAGGGCATCACGCCGGCCATCTCGTTGGGCAGGTCGATGCCGGTCTTCTGTCCCAGGCCGAAGTCGGTGGCGTACTTCGCAATCGTGTCGATGCCCAGCTTTTGAGCCAGCGTATAGAAAAAGGTGTCGCAGGAGAGCGGAATAGCCTGGCTGATATTGAGCACGCCGTGGTGCTTGTCGCAGTGGAAGAAGCGCCCATAGAATGTGCCTCCGCCCACGCAATTCACGTGCATATCCTGGGCCACGCCTTCCTGGAGGCCAGCGGCGGACATGATGATCTTGAAGGTCGAGCCGGGCGCCAGTTGCGCCTGGATCGCCTTGTTCATCAGCGGGTGGTTGGGGTTGGTAATGAGCTGGTTCCAGTCGGCGCGGTTGATGCGCACGGAGAAGGCATTGGGGTCGTAGCTGGGGTGCGAGACCAGCGCGAGAATCTCGCCGTTGCGCGGGTCCATGGCTACGACCGCGCCGTTGGCGTCGCCCAGCGCGAGTTCCGCGGTGCGCTGCAAGTCGATGTCGATGGTCAGCTTCAAGTCCTGGCCGGGGATGGCGTGCTGGGTTCTCAGGTAGCTCACCTCGCGTCCGTGGCTGTCCACCACCATATCGCGAGAGCCGTCTTGGCCTCTCAGCAACTGATCGTAGGTTTCCTCGACGCCCGCCTTGCCGACCACGTCGCCCGGCTCGTAGGCCGCAAAACGTGGGTTGCTCAGATCCTCCTCGCTGACCTCGCCGACGTACCCGATCAGGTGCGCGGCAAAGCCGTCGCGCGGATAGAGCCGGCGCTCCTCGTCGATGGTCTCCAGTTCGGGAAGCTCGTTGCGATGCGCCTCGATAAAGGCTGTTTCGTCAGCCGTAATGTCCAGCTTGATCGGAATTGGCTGATAGCCGGGCGCGGCCCGATAGCGGCGCAGAGTGGCGCGCAACTGCTCCAGGTCGAGGTTGAGTCCCTTTGCAATCAGCGGCAGGTCGTCGTCCACATTGCGGTTCTGCTCGCGGACCAGGAAGCAGGATACTGACGGGTAATTGTCCACGATCAGCCGGTTTTCGCGGTCGAAGAGCTTGCCGCGGCCGGCCATCAGCGGCACCTTGCGGATGCGATTCTGCTCGGCAAGCTGGCGGAAGTTCTCCGCTCCCAGCACCTGGAGCCGCCACAGTCCGGCCACCAGGGCCAGCATCATCAGCAGAATTCCGTATTGCACCACCGTCAGCTTGAGGGTGGAGAGCTTTATGCCGTGTGTGCCGCTGCTCGAATACATTCTGTCTGCGCCTTAGAATACAGCCCTTTTGGTTGCGTAACGCCTAGGGAATCACTGATCGGGATTGTATTGCCATCAAACATTCCCCCAGGGGCTAAAGCCCAACATGTTCTTGTTGCTCTTTCGGCACGACTAAAGTCGTGCCCTTTCAAAACATAAACTCTCGCCGGGATAATCTGTTCCCTATTCCCTATTCCCTGTTCCCTGTCTCTTGTCCCTTTAGTCTTTCATCTGTAGACGGTCCAGCAGCGGAAACAGCGCTAAAGCGATCAACGAGTTTCCCACCGCCCTCATCAGCTCCGCCAGCCAGCTCCACTCCTGGTCGAGCCCCAGCAGGATGCGGTAGACGAAGAGGTAAATCGCGCTCGACAGCAGCGAAAGCAGAAAGATCAGCGTCAGGCGGAAGCCGTGGTTCTCGACGTCGATGCGAACGCCCACCGATCCGGCCAGAAACCCGGCCACTGTCTTGGCGACGCCGTTGACGCCGATGGCGTGATGGGTGAGGGCATCCTCAAAGAGGCCTAGGCCCGCTCCCATCAGCGTTCCCTGGATGGGGTCGCGCCGGACCAGGGCAAAGTAGACGGTAACCACCAGCGGCAGGTCGAACCAGGCATATCCCCCCAGCCAGCGCGGCAGCAGCGCTTGCAGGACCACCGCCGCCAGCGGCGCGAGGGCATACACCAGCATCGGATAGCGGCGAATCCCCAGTTCGCGGCCGTAATTGGCGTCCAAGAGGGCCATGGTTATGGATTCCTCCGTGGCTGGTCTGACTGGGGACTGGCCGGCTGGCCGGGCTGCGAAGCCGGATTGCCCTCAGGCGTCGGAGCAGACTTGTTCTCCGGGTTTTCAGGCGGGGATGCTTCCTCTGTCTGCGGCGTCTCGGGATTTGCGCCGGGCGTAAAGCGGTCGGGATGCCGCGCTGGCAGCAGCTTGGGCACGGGCGGTGCTATGGGCGTCGCAGGGTTTTGCCCTGGCGCTGCCGTCTGGCCGTGCGTCGGCGTTGCCGCGGGATTCGCTGGCGGAGCATTGGGGTCGGTCAGCCCCGGCAGCCGTTCCGCCATGATCGCCGATGCTTTTCGCTGCTCCCGAATGGCCGCCGCCTCGGCGCCTTTCTCGGCTTCGCTGGTGGCCATGTCCTGCTGCTGGTCAGCCGAGAAGCGCGGCTCGGTGGAGGTAATCACCAGCACCTCGTCCAACTGGTCGAGATGGGCCGCTGGTTTCACGATGACGTCGATGAACGAGTCGCGCTCCGGGTCGGGCACAACTTTCTCGACCACGCCGACCGGCAAGCCGCGCGGGAAGATTTGGTCCCCCCCGGCCGTAAGCACTTTTTCGCCGGGCTGGATGCGCTGGTCGGCCAGGATGCCGACGATTTGCGGCCGGCCGGCGGCGTTGCCGCGCAGAATGCCGCGAACTCGCGTCGTCTCCAGAATCACGCCCGCGCCGCTGGTCTGGTCGTTGATGGCCAGCACCTGCGCCGTGTGGGGAAAGACGTCGCGCACCTTGCCCACGATGCCGTCCGCGGTGATCACAGCCATATCGCGCTCCAGCTTGTAGTCCGTGCCTTTGTCGATATAGAAGACGCGCGACTGATCGCTGCCGCTGGAGCCGATGGCCTGCGCGGCCAGGGTCTTGTAGATATACTTCTGCTGGAAGTTGACTAGAGCCTGGAGCCGCTCGCCCTGCTTTGCGTCTTCGAGCAGCGCGGCCTGCTCCAGCCGCAGCCGGTCGATGGTCTTTTGCAAATCGACGTTCTGCTCCCTGGCGTGGCGCAGGTTCAGGTAGTTTTGCCACAGGCTCAAGGCGCCCATCTTCGAGCCGTGAAACAATCGCTCCGGAGGAGTGATCGCAGCGTCTGCCCACAGCCGGATCAGCCGCACGCCCCTTCCGTCCGGCTGGTCGAGCGAGTTGCGCCCATTGCCGCCGCGCCGCACCTGCATGGCAAGCCCGATGATCTGCGCCAACAGGAGGGCCAGCAGCACCAGGAGATTCCGATAGCGGACAAAGAACGATTCCATTGCGAAAGCTCATGCTGGGGCGGAATCGCACAGAAAGCAAGAGTAATCTCAGTATACTGACGGACGAGGGCCGATTGCCTCGCACGCGTGCCGCGATCGAAGCGTGCATCCGGTGAATTCCCCGCCCGCCTTGTTTTCGCGGAGTGTCTCCTCATTGCGCAATTGCGAATTTGTAGTTATAATCTTGTAGTGAGCGGCATCCGTTTTGAATGGGACGAGGCGAAGAACCTCTCCAATCAGCGCAAGCACGGTGTCAGCTTCCAGCTAGCCAGTCAGGTCTTTCGCGACCCATCGCGCGTGCTCTTGATGGACCGTGTCGTGGACGGAGAGCAGCGCTGGAATGTATTGGGATTCGTGAGCGAGGCTTCGGGCGGAATCCTATTAATGGCGGTGGCGCACACCATTCGGGAAGAATTGGAATTGGGCAGGATTGTCGAGGTGGTTCGCATTATTTCGGCTCGAAAAGCCTCGCCGAAGGAGAGAAGAGATTATGCAGACGAAAATGGTTAGTTACACATTGGAGACGTTGCCGGAACTGACAGAGGAGGATATTGCGTCTCTGGAAGCGCTGGCCGCGCGGCCTGACAGCGAGATCGACTTCAGCGACATTCCCGAGATTACCGATGAGCAGTGGAAGACTGCGGAGCGCGGCCATTTTTATCGTCCTGTGAAGCGGCAGATCACCGCGCGTGTCGATGCCGACGTGCTGCAATGGCTCAAGTCACAAGGCAAGGGCTATCAGTCGCGCATCAACGCGATTCTTCGGCGCGAGATGCTGACGGCGCTCAAGGCAGCGGCGGCAAAATAAGCTGTTGCTGCCGTACTCCCAGGTTCCAGAATCGGGATTTGCGCACCCATTTTCGGCGGAAGATTGAGACGTAATTTGCCCGCCTGTCTCCCTCCCGCACAGGTATTGCAAAAGTCTGCCAGTTTGATAGAATACGGTCGAAATTAACAAATCACTGGGAGATTCTTCTGAAATGAATACCTTTCAACACCATCTGCTTCGCCTCAACCTTTCCAACCGATTTGCAATCTTGCTGCTCGGGCTGGCCGCGCTCCTCGCAGTCACTCCGGGCTTCTGCGGCCCGATACACGATGCGGCTCGCGCGGGCGATTTGGCAAAGGTCAAATCGCTGGTTAAAGCGCATCCCGATCTGGTTTCGAGCAAGGACGACCAATACGGGCAGACCCCTCTGCACATTGCAGCCTTCAATGACCGCAAGGACGTGGCGGAGTTTCTGCTGGCCAGCAAGGCGGATGTCAATGCCAAGGCCAAGAACGGATCGACGCCCCTGCACCTGGCGGCAGCCAAAGGCAACAAAGACATCGTGGACCTGCTGCTGGCCAACAATGCGGATATTAATGCCCTGGACAATGACGGTTGGTCGCCTATGCACTCAGCAGTGATAGGAGGCCAAAAGGAGATTCAAGATCTTCTGGCCGCAAAGGGCGGCAAGGAACTGCCTGCCCCGAAGGCTCCCGCGACTCCAGCCGTGAAGGGGCCGCCCAAGGAGACCGGCAAGGAGGGCCAGTTCACCTCGTACAATGACGGAACCGTATTGGATACCAAGACGAAGCTGATGTGGATGAATCGAGACAATAGTGTGGCGATGAGCTGGCCGGATGCGAAGAAGTATGCGGCGGATGATCGCGAGGCGGGATACTCGGACTGGCGCCTGCCGACGCTGGCCGAATTATCTGGGTTGTTCGACAAGACCAAAACGCGCAGAAGCTACTGTCCGGCTGCTGTCGACGAGCTGGGCGCTTTTGTGGATGAAATCCATCTGCCGGATGCGATCCACCTGACCTGCCCCCGCGTGTGGACCTCGCAGGAACGCAGCGACAAGCCGGGCTCCGCGACCGTCTTCGATTTTCACTCCGGCAACGACGCCGCGCGTCCGGCCGCCAAGGAGTTCATCGATAACGCGAGCCGGGTGCTGGTTGTGCGTGACGTGAAATAGTCCGGCGCGCCGAAAGGGTTTCAAGCGAAAGAGGGAGAGCCGGACCAATTTGGTCCGGCTCTCATGGTGCGCGCCAAGTCCGGATTTCTCGGCTTGGGAAACCACTGTCCACTGTCCACTGTCCACTGAAAACTGCTTTAGTCGATCTTGATCTTGCGCAGCAGCTTGAAGTCGGAGAGCATCTTGCCCGTGCCCAGCACGACCGAGGCCAGCGGATCGTCAGCCACCGAGACGGGCAGGCCGGTTTCTTCGCGGATGCGCTTGTCGAGGTTCTTGATGAGCGCTCCTCCGCCGGTGAGCACGATGCCGCGGTCGCTGATGTCCGCCGACAACTCTGGCGGCGTGCGTTCCAGGGCCACGCGAATCGCATTCATGATCACCGCGATGCATTCGCCCAGAGCCTCGCGAATCTCGCTGTCGTCGATGGTAATGCTCTTGGGAACGCCCTCGATGAGGTTGCGCCCCTTGATCTCCATGGTCAGCGGCTTGTCCAGCGGGAAGGCCGATCCGATTTGAATCTTGATCGCTTCGGCGGTCCGTTCGCCGATCAGCAGATTGTACTTCCGCTTGAGGTAGTTGGTGATGGCCTCGTCCATCTGATTGCCGGCCATTCGCACCGAGCGCGAGTAGACGATGCCTGACAGCGAGATCACCGCGATGTCCGTCGTGCCGCCGCCGATGTCCACCACCATATTGCCGCCGGGCTCGGTAATCGGCAGTCCCGCGCCGATGGCCGCTACCATGGCCTGTTCGACGAGATAGACTTCGCTGGCCTTGGCGCGATAGGCCGAGTCCTCGACCGCCCGCTTCTCCACCTGCGTAATCTCCGAAGGCACGCCGATGACGATGCGCGGATGCACCAGCATCTTGCGGTTGTGCGCCTTCTGGATGAAGTAGTTGAGCATCTTTTCTGTGACTTTGAAGTCGGCGATGACACCGTCCTTCATCGGCTTGATGGCTACGATATTGCCGGGGGTGCGGCCCAGCATATCCTTGGCCTCTTTGCCCACGGCTTCCACCTCGCCGGTGTTTTTGTTGACGGCCACGATGGAGGGCTCGTTGACAACGATGCCCTTGCCGGCCGCAAAGACCAAGGTGTTGGCGGTGCCTAGATCGATGGCCAGGTCGCTGGAAAACATGCTGAAGAGCGAGCGGAGACCGTGCGACCGCGTGGAGCGCGATGGATAACCATTGAATGACATAAGAGAACCGATTTTACCTCAAGGCTTATTGTACGGCCAGCGGGCCAAAGCCGCATCGGAGGTCTGCTCTGGGAGCAAAACATCGCGCCCGCACTGAAACCTGGCTGGCTAACAGCTGCCTGCGGTGATTTGAAAACTTTACCGAATATGGGCGGAACGATACAATCTGAGAGGCAGGCCGAAGTAGCTCAGTTGGTAGAGCAGCTGATTCGTAATCAGCAGGTCATCGGTTCAAGTCCGATCTTCGGCTCCAGACTTCGATTTTGCAGTCATCCGCTATCAAAACAAATTGCCTGCGCGGACGCGAATATCATCTCCCGCCACCCTCGGAAGCCGATCCATTCATTCGCCTGAGACTGCCTGGCCGCACGACCGGGCGCTTTGACTTGCGCCATGTGTAATGCATTTCCGGCCCTACTTTGCGTTCATTCCCAGCTTGGCTGCCGACTGCGTCTTCGCCTCGGCGATCATCTGGTCGACTTTGTCTTTTGCCTCGTAGTTTGGGTTGGCCGCCAGCAGCTTTTGCCAATCGGCGATCGCGCCCGCGCTGTCCATCTTTCCCTTCCACTTGACCAGTCCGAGGTTGAAAAGCGTGTTGGGATTATTGGGCGCGTAGCGGAGCGCCTTGTTGAACTCCGCAATCGCGGAATCGGCGTCTCCCATGTACCAGTAGGCCGTCGCCATATCGGTGCGCACGGCTGCGTCGGAGGGCTTTGTCTTGAGGGCGCGCCCGTAGTATTCGACGGACATGGGATACTGCTGCGCGTCGTAATAGATGTTCCCGATGCTGGTCAGCAAATCCGGATTGTTGGGATCGGACTTGAGTTTATCGAGCAGCGGCTCCGCCTGCGTGTCGGCCATCTCTTTCAATCGGGAGGGATTAGGCGTCTGGGGAGCCGGGGCGGCTGCGTTCGCCGTTGGCTCCGAGACAGGCTCGGCTTGCGCGGATCCGGTTGCCGTGGGAGTTTGCAATGAGCGGATGAACCAGCCGCCGAGAATTCCCACGATCAGGCAGACGACCGACAAGAGGATGGCCTGTTTTTGGGTCCATGGCTCTCTAGGACTTTTATTGGTCCCCGTCATTGCTCCGCGCTCCTTGATTCCCATGTTGATCGCCCAGCGTTGTCATCACGTCGGCCATTAGTTTCAGCACCGTGGCTTTGCGGTCCGCGCTCAACTGCGGATTGGTCTTCAACAATCGCTGCCAGGCGGCCAGGGCGCCCTTGCCGTCCTGCTTGCCCTGCAGCTTGATCATGCCAAGGTCGAAGAGTGCATTGGCGTCTTTGGGGTCATAGCTCAAAGCCTCATTCAGCTGCGCGATCGCGTCATCGACATCGCCGTCGCGGTACAGGCTTGAGGCCAGCTTGGTGCGAAGCGCGACATTGCCGGGGTCGATCTGCACTGCTTTGCCGTAATAGGCGGCCGCTGCCTTGAACTGGTGCGTGGTATGGTAGATGGCTCCGGCCTGGGCGAGCAGGGCGCTGTTGGTAGGATCGCTCTTGAGCTTTTCGAGCAGTGGCGCCGCCTGCTTGTCCGACATCTGCTTCATCTCTTCCAGACTGGGCATCTGCCGGCTCCCCAGCGCGCCGGGGGCTGAGGCCACCACGGTGTGGGCAGCCGGTTGCGCCGGAGATACGGGCAAGCGCAAGCCTGGGAGCAGGTATCCAGTTGCCAGCCCTGCGACGAGGCAGAGGGATGCCATCCCGTAGACCTGCGCCGTCTGCAAGGATCGACTCGCATTGGGTGCCGTATCTGGTTGGTTTGCCATGCCCTATTCTCCCCAGGACCGAACTTGCTTTCGAATCTCACCTTGCCGATCTTCAACTTCGGAGCGACAGGCGTTGCCTCTGCACATTTTCCGCCGAACAGTAAGGTCTTCCGCAGCCCGGCCCATTGCTCATTCACTCCAGCGGTGAAGAAAGAACAGGCGACGCTCTGGACCACGGTGAAGCATCACGGCGCTCGCACGTTGTGATACCGGTCACATTGTGCCATGTGACTGGTATCACAGCGTGTGACGCATGTCACCTGCAACTATGCAAGAGTAACTCCAAGCGTCCGCAGACGCCTTGCAACAGGCCAATCTGCTTTCTTGAGAGTGAGGGTTCTCACGCATGAAAACGATGCACTCGGGATCGGATTCCTTTGGGGCTTTTCACCAACGCCACTGTGCCAGAACGCCCACCGCGGCATGGCGAATCCCTGCAAGTGTCTTAATCCCGAGTCTTGGAGAACGTCGAACCATATTTCTTCGCAATCACTTACAGGATGCGGCCAAGAAATCGGCCCATCCCATGGCAACGGAATCAGTCGTGCACACACCGTGTATGAAGGCTGAATTGAACACAACACCAGCTAGGTCGCGGTCCCGGTTCAGTCGAGCAGCAGAAATGGGCACTAGGAGGCTCTACCAAATGAAAAGGATTTCTCTAATCTCTCTGATGCTTCTGGCGACCGCGGGCTTCGCGGCGGCCCAGATCCAGGCGCCAACGACCGACGTACTCGGCGCTCACCTCAACTACGGCCGCGGTTGTCCGGCCTGCCACGCGCCGCACAGCGGCGCAAACGGCAATGGCATCAACAAATCCGGCGACACGACTACAGGCAATGAGATTCTCTGGGGTGAGGATGTCGGCAACCTGTATGGCAAGACCATCCTTACAGGCGGCACAGTCTCCAAGACGGGCACGCAAAGCAGTTACTCTGAAACCCTGCCGACAACCATGGGGGATACGACGCCCGACGTGAACGGCCTGCTCACCTGCCTGAGTTGCCACGACGGCAACCTTGCAGAGGGCGCCATGATGAAGGACAAGGTCTATGAGAGCCTGCCCAGCACCTACGGAACCGTCGCCAGCATCCCCACTCTGCTCGGAAACAACGGCACCGGCGCCGGAAACTACCTCAACAACCACCCGGTCGGACTCAATGCCACGATCGGTTGCGGCGGCTCCTACAATTGGGATTGCACCATAAGCGCCACCGGCCAGATTCAGCCCGGGCCGATCATGACGCAGTTCATCAACGACTACGGCTTCTTTGTCAGCCCAGGCGTCAACGCCAGCATGCAGCCGGTGGTCGTTTGCACGACCTGCCACAACCAGCATCTGATGAACGTGGTCAGTGTGAGCGGCGTCCCGGGAACCTACACCGGCGGCACGGTTGCGGTCAAGAGCGGGGCTTCCGGTCTGCCGGCCGGCAGCTACGCGACTATGTTCTTCATTCGCGCTCCCTACAACCCGAATGACGCCAACCCATTGACCAACCAGACGGCGCAATTCTGCCGCCAGTGCCATGGTGGCGAGTCGAACGAAATGAATGGCGGTACCGCTAAAACCGTGTTCTAAATTCGTTTGCATGAATGGGGAGGGGACAACAATTCCCCTCCCCCCTTTTTTTCCGATCCAGGATGGCGATCATGAAGCACGGTCTCTCAATTTGCGGGTTTCTTCTGCTGGCCTGTGCGGTAGCCGGGGCGCAAGTAGCCTCTCATGCGCCCACGGTCTTCACCAAGGCGCCCGCCGTTCAGGCGCCCGCCGCGAGACCTGCCACGGAGTCGGCGACGGTGGCGCTGGCAGCGACGGGCAAGCCGATCGTGCGCGTGAACGGCGCGGTTCTGACCGACACCGACCTGGTGCGCGAAGAGCTTTCGATCTTCCCTTACGCTCGCCAGCACAACGGAATTCCCAAGGAACTGGAGCCGGATATCCGCGGCGGCGCTTTGAAGATGATCATCTTCGAAGAACTGGTTTATCAGGAAGCGGTGCGCCGGAAGATGACGGTTCCAGCCGCGAAGATGCAGCGCGCCGAGGCGGACTTCCGCAAACAGTTCGCAACGCCGGAAGAATTCAATGCTTTGATGCAGAGCGAGTTTCACGGCTCGCGGCAGTTGCTGCTCCAGAAGGTCCGGCGCTCGCTGCTGATCGACGCTTTTCTGCGGAGCGAAGTTGACGATAGATCTGCGGTTTCTCCGGCCGAGCTCAAGGCGTACTACGACAAGAACCCGGTTCGCTTTGAACATCCAGAGTCGTTTACCTTCCAGACGATCTCCATCCTCCCTCCGGCCAACGCCACCGCCGATCAGTTGAAGGAGGGGCGCGCGCGGGCCGATCAGGCGCTGCGCCAGGCGAAGGCGACTAAGACGGCGGAAGATTTCGGACTGTTGGCGGAGAAGATCTCCGATGACGATTACCGCGTGATGATGGGCCAGCACAAGCCCATCCCTGCCGGCGAACTGGCGCCTCAGGTTGTGAAGGCGCTGCTCGCCATGAAGCCGGGCGATGTCAGCGATGTGATTCAGGTCGAGCAGGCCTACACGATCGTGCGCCTGGGGGAGCACACTTTGGCGGGCGAGGCGAGATTTGAAGACGTGAAAGCGCAACTGGAAAAAGAGCTGCCGCAAAACAAGAAAAATCAGCTTCGCGCCGCGCTGGATAAGAAGTTGCGGCAAAACGCAAAGATCGAAGAACTGTAAGAGGCTGCGGAAGGAGTCTGAATTCCAGGCCCAGGCCGAAAAAGGCCAACTGGTTTCAAAGGACTGGCGGCATGGCTGAAGCGATACCTGATACGGGAACGGGATTCTTGGCAGCATGTCTGGATGGCACACAGTGGCGGATTCGTTGCGAGTTGCGTGGTTCGTGCCGGCTGCGCTTCTGCTCATGGCGTGGCCGGTTTCCGCGCAGATTCGGGCCGGCGATCTCAGCACGAGCTTGAGCGGCACCGTCTCCACGGGATATACCGCGGATTTCGGGAACGCGACGAGTTCGGACCATGGCTGGGCGCTTGGAGGCGACGCCAATCTCTCTGGATCTTTCTACAGCCCCAATTTTCTAAACTTTAATGCCGCTCTTTACTTGAACCAATCGCGGGCCAATTCCAACTTCCAATCCATCTCCAATGCCAGCGGGGTCGACGTTTCCACCAACATCTTCGGCGGCAGCCGCTTTCCCGGTTCGGTGAGCTATTCGAAGGCGTACGACAGCGAAGGCAATTACGCTGTTCCGGGCCTCGCCAATTACGTGACCCATGGCGACAGCGATACGTTTGGCATCAATTGGAGCGAAAACCTTCCCAACGCGCCCAGTTTTTCGGCGGGCTTTCAGATGGGCAGCAGCCAGTATTCGGTGTATGGGACGAACGACGACGGGAACAATGCATTTCATTCCGTCAACCTCCATTCGTCTTATAGAGCGGCGGGCTTCAATATGGGCGCCTACTATCTGCTGGGGGACGGCCACTCGCTGATTCCGCAAACAGTGGCTGGCGAACAGGTGACGGAAACACACTCCGGCAACAGCGGGTACGGATTCAATCTCTCGCACCAGCTTCCCCTGCAAGGCTCATTTTCGGCCGGCATCAACCGGTCTGAATATGACAGCGATTATCTGGGCGCCAGCACCAACGGAACCATTGACACGATCAACGCGGTCGCGTCGGTGCACCCGGCTCGCAAGCTGTCGCTCTCGGGGAGCGCGAATTACTCCGATAATCTGAGCGGACAACTGATCCAGTCGGTAGTCGCCGCGGGGGGCGTTGCTCCCGGCCTCAACACGAACGAGGCGTCAAATTCACTGGACCTCATGGCGGTTGCCGGTTATGCCTCTGAAGCGAATCTGCAAGCCTCGGCCACCGCCGAGCGTCGCACCCAAACCTTCCTGGGAGAGACCTATGGAGTGGATTCATACGGAGGAAGCGCAACATACGGGCACAAGCTTTTTGACGGCAATTTCAACGCCGCGTTGACCGTAACCGCCAATAAGGCAGACCAGGGGGGCGAGGATACGCTGGGCTTTTCCACCAACGAGAATTACTCCAGCGAGATAAAAGGGTGGCAAGTGAGCGGGTCGTTCGGCTACGCGCAGAACGTGCAGACCTTGCTGGTCACCTACATGAATTCGTTCTATAACTTCTCGGGCAACGCCAGAAGGCGCTGGGGGAGATTCAGCGTCGGCGTGGGCGGCAGCGGAGCGCGAACTGCGCTGACCCAACAGGCCGGCACAGCCAACAGCAGCCAAAGTTACAACGCCAGCATGGGCTATGGCGCCTGGCTCACAGCCAGCGGCAGCTACTCCAGATCAAGCGGGCAGGCGCTGGCGACGGGAGCGGGCCTGGTGCCAGTGCCGGTGCCCTCGCCCATTCTGCCCTCGAATCTGGTGAGCCTCTATGGCGGAGACGGGTATTCCTTTGGGGTATCCAGTACTCCCGTAAACAGGCTTATCCTCACAGCTTCTTACAGCAATTCGAACAGCAGTACTTCCAGCGGCGGGGCCGCATCGACGAACCGGAACGATGAATTCAACACGCTGATTCAGTATCAGCTTCGCAAGTTGAGCTTTAACAGCGGATACTCCCGCTTGGAGCAGGGCTTCAGCGGGTCCGGCACGCCACCGGAGGTTATATCATCGTTCTACATCGGGGTATCGCGTTGGTTCAAATTTTTTTAAGAGAAGTGCGGCGGCTCTGGCGCAGTGCGGCTTTGGGTATGGCTGGTACCATGGCCGGACTCGTGGCTGTCGTCGCGCTCTTGCCGGCTCCTCTTTGGGCAGCCCCAAAAACCAAGGCCCAAGCGTCCGCGCCCGAGCAATGGGAGATGTCGCTGGATGGCGGGCGCAAGCTCTCCTGGGAACGCAGTTTCAATTCGGAATTTGAAGTCAACCCCAACCGCGGCTTCTGGAACAAGCTGGTGGACGTCATCGCCGGCGCGCCCGAATACCACTCCATGGTGCGCCCTTACAGCATCGCCACCGACTCCCACGGACGGATCATTGTGACCGATCCGGGCGCGGCGGGCGTGCATATCTTCGATTTTGCCGGGCATAAATACAAATTCATCCAGCGCGGCGATAAAGACAAAGACGCGATGCGGACGCCGCAGTGCGTCGCCGTCGATGCCGAGGACAATATCTACGTCACCGATTCGGATGCGGGCGTCATTTTTGTCTTCGCGCCCAGCGGAAAGTATCTGCGCGCCATCGGCAGCCTCAAGGGGGGCGAGGGCTATTTCAAGCGGCCCACCGGAATTGCCGTGGACTCGGCAGCGCAGCGGATCTATGTAACCGACACGCTGCGAGACGAGGTCTTCATCCTCGACATGCAGGGCAGCGTACTCAAGACCATTGGCAAGACCGGCGAAGCCGATGGCGAATTCAATCTGCCCACTGAGCTGCGGCTGGATGGGCCGCGCCTGATCGTGGTCGATGCGATGAACTTCCGTGTGCAGGTCTTTGACCGCTCAGGCGCCTTTCAGTACGCGCTTGGCAAGATCGGCGACAGTCCGGGGGCCATCTTCCGCCCCAAGGGAATCGGCGTCGACTCGGAAGGCGATCTCTACTTGGTCGATGGTTTGTGGGGCATGGTGCAAGTCTTCAACCGCCAGGGTCAGCTCCTGTATTACTTCGGTTCCAGGGGCGACCATGCGGGAGAGTTTCAGTTGCCCTCGGGATTGACCATCGATCGCGACGATAAAGTTTTTGTGGTGGACTCGTTCAATCGCCGCGTCCAGGTCTTCCAGTACGTTGCTCTGAAGCAGCCGGCCAGGGAGGCAATCCAGTGAGGCTTGGAAAATTGCTTGCCGGGCTGACGACGCTGTTGAGCGCGAGCGCGCTGTCTGCTCAAATATCGGGCGACGTGATGGGCATGCACAATCTGGGTCCGGGCAGCAGCTCGCCCATCACCGGCGCACGTCCCGACTCCTGCGCCTACTGTCACGCGCCGCACTCTGGATTGAACCGCGGCCTTTGGAACCAGAAGCTCACCACTCAAAGCTACACGATCTACGGCAGCGACACCGAAACCAACCGCGGCAGGCAGCCAAGGCTCGGCGAAGACAGCAATCAATGCCTGAGCTGCCATGACGGCAGCGTGGCCGTCGGGAACACCGCGGCCTATGGCCAGGTAACCACGCGCGGATCGATGAACGCCCCGGACGTCTTCGGCAGCAACATGCAGGCGTCCCACCCGTTCAGTCTGGGGCTGCCCTTGAAGGACAACATCGATCTGGCCGCCTCGCTGGTAGCGAGCCACAAGACCGCTGACCCCACCGGAGCGGTGAGGCTGATCCGAGGCAACGTTGAGTGTACGTCGTGCCACAATCCGCACGTGCAAGCCAAAGATCAGGTGTCGTTGAATTTCTTGGTGAAGGATAGTTCCAGCGGCCAGATGTGCCTGGCCTGCCACGACCCCACGCGGCAGATGGGCAGTCAGGTGAACCCGCTGGCCGATTGGGCCACGAGCGCTCATGCGCTGTCCACGGGTAAGATTTCGCCCCAGGCCCAGCTTGGAAGTTACAGCACCGTGGCTGCTGATGCCTGCATCTCCTGCCACGCGCCGCATAACGCCGGCGGCACGGCGCGCCTCTTGCGCGGTCTCAATGAGCAGGATTGCATTGCCTGCCATAACGGCTCGAACGTCTCTCCCATGCCGCCTTACGCCAACGTGTTTTCAGAGTACGCAGTGCCCAAGGTAGGGCACCCATTTCCCGCCGCCACCAACCCGCACGACGCCGCCGAAAGCACGCTGCTCAACAACAATCGTCATGCTACCTGCGTGGATTGCCACAACGGACATGGCTCCGAAATCGTCGGAGTCTTTCCTCCGCCGCCGCTGATACGCATCTCTCAGAAGGACATCGCCGGCATCAGCGCCAGCGACGGAACCAGCGTGCTTGCGCCCGCCATCAATCAATATGAGAACTGCCTGCGCTGTCACGGCACAAGCGCAGGCAAACAAGTGCAGCCGATCTATGGATACTTTGCGGTGCGGGCGGTTTCGGCGGGCGATCCTCTGAACGTGATCCCGCAGTTTGCCGTCACGGCCACGTCGAGCCATCCCGTCACGCATATCAGCAGCAGTGCTTTGCCGCAACCCAGCCTGCTGCCCATCATGCTCGACCTGACTGGCGGCACAACCCATGGCCGCGCGATGGGTGTGCAGATTCTCTGCACCGACTGCCACAACAGCGACGACAATCGCGAATTCGGGGGCGCGGGCGGGGGCCCGAACGGCCCCCATGGATCGAAATGGACGCACATCCTGGAACGCCGCTATGAATTCAGCCAGGCCATGGTTCCAGGGCAGCAGATTTCCAATCTCTTTCCCAATCCCGATCTGACCATCGCCGGACCATACGGCCTGTGCGCCAAGTGTCATAATCTATCGGTTGTGCAGAGCGCCGCGAGTTGGAGCGGGCATGTGAACCATATGAACGACGGCTTCACCTGCTCCACCTGCCACACCGCTCACGGCATGGGAGCCGCCAGCGGAACCATCAGCGGCGAGCGGCTCATCAACTTCGACGTGAATGTCGTGGCCTCGAACGGCGGCCAGCCTATCTCCTACAATCGCGCCGCGAATTCCTGCGTCCTGACCTGCCATCAGACGGCGCACAATGCCGACGGCACGGTCACGCCGGCCATCTTGCGCAGGGGCATCGGCGTAAAGAAGTAAGCGTTGCCCGGCCAGAACATTGCTCTAGCACCGAGACCGCGTGAGCCAGAAGGTAGCGCCGGCCTCCAGGCCGGCTGTAGCGCGGACGTCCTCGTCCGCGCTTGTCCATCAGCAAGCACCAAATCATACAGTCACGCCCTAAAACACGGTTCCCGCGCTGCTTCCATTCATCTCGTTCGACTTGTCGGCATGGCACTGGCGGCAAAATTGCGCCGTCTGGTTGGACAAGGGGTTGGAGTCGTTCGGGTTGTAGGGAGCGCGCAGGAAAAACATGGTCGGGTACGTGCCGGCCGGCAGGCCTGACGTCGAGCTGGCGGTCACTGTGACCACGTTCATCACGTGCGGCTCGTGGCAGGTGGTGCAGACGACAACGGAAGCGTTGTTATAACTTCCCGGCTTGACAAAGAAGCCGTAGTTCGCGACGAACCGGCTGGAGCGCGCGCCTTTCATGCTGATCACGCCGTTCGTCTGCGTGCAATCCCAATTGGACCCGCCGCAGCCGATCTTGGAACTGAGGCCGACGGGGTGTTCGCTGACGAAGCTGCCGGCGCCCGTGCCGTTCGTTCCGAGCAGGGTCGGGACGGAGTTCTGGTTTCCGTAGCTTCCAGGCAGGGTCTCATAAACCTTGTTCCTCATCATGGAACTCGACGCATAGTTGCCGTCGTGGCAGCTCAGGCAGGTCAACATGCCGTTCACATCGGGCGTCGCAGCCGACATGCTGGTCGGCAGCACTTCAACAAATTTGCCTCCGCCCGTTGTGATGGTCTTGCCGTACAAGCTGCTCACATCCTCGCCCCAGAGGATCGAATTGCCCGAGGAGGGGTCGGCGTTGCGGGCGCTGCCGTTGCCGTTTGAGCCGCTGTGCGGCGCGTGGCAGGCCGCGCAGCCACGTCCGGAGTTGAGGTGAGCGCCGAGAACGTCCGTCGATGGCGCATATCCCGACTCCGCCGCCGCCAAGCCGGCGCCTGCCGCTATCGTCAACGCGACGAATGTTAATTTCCTCATTGATGAGAGCCTCCTGGCCTTAATTCTGAAAATCGGCTAAGGTGCCCGTGGCGGGAGCGCCAGCATCGCCTTCGGCAACGCCGTGGTAATCAGAAGCGGGTTTGAGATGAGATTCTCCGAATGTGACCGGGGGACTGCCTGCGTGTGGCGGTTTGATTTGTTACGCGCGATTCCCGCGGAGGGATGCAAGATCAGGACTGGCGTCGCGACGGAGTGTGCCGGGTAATTACCCATCACCAACTTCCCGGTAGCCGGTCGTTCGTCCGGAACTCCTGATTCCTCTTGGCGGGCGCTCGGATCACGCCACGGCAAGCGGACGGCTGAATTCCGGCCCTTTGTTCCCGGTTGCGGCACAAGGGATGACGCGGGTAAACTCGCGAAAGAGGTGCTGAGAGATGGCTGATAGTTATTTGGACTTTGCCAAGCGAGAGACTGACCGGCTGAACGCGGAGATTGAATTACTGCAAGGGAGAATTCGCCTCCACATCGAAACCAAGGATGCCTGGGATACGATCGTGGGCAACGCGCGAAGCGAATTGCGCGCCGCTTGTCTGGATCTTGCCAATTCTGAGACGGAGCGGCTGAACGTGGAAATTGAGGCGGTGCAAGAAGGGATTCGCCGCCACATCGAAACCAGGGACGCTTGGGATACGATCGTGCGCAATACGCGGAGCGAACCGCGCATCTACCAGGGTGCTACGTATGTGAGGGGTGAGGATGGCCAATGGCACCTGCAGCGGATTCTGGCCAGTGAATCGAATGAGCCGGAGCCGGTGCCGGTGCCGGAAGTCGACCGCAGACCGGCAAGCAATCCTGTCTCGAAGGTCAATTCAGTGCGGCAGGTGATCATGAATGCGTGTGAGAGAACTCTCCGCGCCCCGCGGAAACGCGCAGATCTTCCAAGGCGCGGCAAGAAGAAGCAACTCCAGAGCTTGGAACTTAATTAGCAACGACAGACGGCGGCTCCGCTGTCCGCGCGGACGCCCTTGCCGCGCTAGCCTGCTGCCTCCATCGTTCGGTTTTCACGCCCATCACCAGGAGCCATAGCATCAGCGATGCCTCCGCGACGATGCCGAGCGCCTCAATGGCGACAGACAAAAAATGCGGCAGGCCCGGCAACATAAAGGCCAGCCAGCCCAAGCCCGCAAGCACCATCAGCACGCCCAAAACGCGCGGAAGGAAGCTCGACCTGAGGATGAGATAGCCGATCAGCAGGCAATAAGGGCCGAAGAACAACAGCAGGTTTATCGTTGCGAAGGCAGGATAAACGAAGCCGACAATCATCTCGACGCATCCGGCCGCGCCAACCAGAGCGGCAAGCAAAGAAGCCGTGCGGCTCACAGGCTTGAACAGTCCATAGAAGAGAAGCGTTACGACGAGATAGAGTGCTGCCCCGACGATGTTGACGATATTGCCTGGCACCGCAAGCCCGCGGCTCACCAGGGTCTGCGCGAGGATTGCCGTCAAAAAGTAGAGCAGATAAAGGGCGCCGGTCGTTCTGGCCCTTGGAGGCTGCAACGCTTCTCGAATACCTTGCTTCATTTGGGAGAGCATCCCCATGCTCGCCCCAGAGTAGACGCATGACTGCCCGCCGTCTGGGCAATACTGCACATAATTGCGGAAGAGGAGGCAATGCAGGTCGGCGTTGACCAACGGTTCTCATTCGCTTCCTGCGGCGCGGGACTGCCAGTACCGAGTCCGCGCAAAATTGAAATTGTCGGAGCGTAGCGCCGGTCTCCAGACCGGCTGTCGTGCGGGCGTCCTCGCCCGCACTCTCGTCCTGGCGCAAGCACCAAATCAAACAGCCCAGACACTAGCCCTCGTCGTCGCCGCGCACCAGCCCGAATTTCTTCAGCTTGTAGCGCAGAGCGTCGCGGCTGATGTCCAGCAGTTTGGCGGCGTTGGTCTGGTTGCCGTTGGTCTGGCTCATGGCCAGTTCGATCATCGAGTGCTCGACCTCTTCGAGCGACGTTCCGCCCTCGGGAATATACAGCCTCGGCAGGGTTCGCCCGTTCGGCAGCGTCCGTCCGCCGTCGGCCGGCGAGGTGCGCTCGAAGAGCGTCCGCCCGCCCGACTCTCCCACCGAAAACGGCAGATACTCCGGCCGCAAAAAGCTCTCGTCTTCCAAAATCATTCCGCGTTCGATGGTGTTCTTCAGCTCGCGCACATTGCCCGGCCAATTATGGCCGAGAATCAGGGCGCGCGTGTCGTCCGTAATGCCGCGAATCGACTTCCTGAACCGGCGATTGTAGCGATCGATAAAAAAGTCCACCAGCGGAAGAATGTCTTCCTTGCGATCCCGCAACGGCGGGATAAAGATCGCGATAATGGCCAGCCGGTAATACAGATCCTGGCGGAACTGGCCCTCGCGCACAGCCTTCTCCAAATCCCGATTGGAGGCGGCGATCACCCGCACATTCACCTGCATATCGCGCAGCCCGCCCACGCGGCGGATCACCTGATCTTCCAGCACGCGCAGCAGCTTGGCTTGCAGCAGCGGAGACAGCTCGCCAATCTCGTCCAGATACAGCGTGCCCCCGTCGGCAGCCTCAAACAGGCCCTTCTTCATCTGCTTGGCGTCGGTGAAAGCGCCCTTCTCGTGCCCGAAAAGCTCCGCTTCCATCAGCGTCTCGGGGATGGCCGAGCAGTTGATCGCCACAAACGGCTTTTCGTGGCGCGAGCTTTCGTAGTGGATCGCCTTGGCAATGAGGTCTTTTCCCGTGCCGCTCTCGCCCTGAATCAGGATCGTCGTGGCCTCGCTGGCCGCAACCTTCCTGACGAAGTGCATCAACTCCGTCATCTTGGGCGAAACGCTCACCACGCTGTCGTAGCCGACGCCGCGCCGCACCTCGCCGCGCAGCGCCTGCACCTCTCTGCGCAGGCTGGTCGCTTCCAGCGCGTTCCCTATGGCGACTTCCAGCTCGTCAAAATCGATCGGCTTGCCCACAAAGTCGTACGCCCCCAGCTTGAGCGCCGCCTTCACATCGTCGAGCTGCGGATCGGCCGTGATCATGATGATGGCGCGGGCGTCGCCGCTTTTCTTGAGCTGATCGAGCACTTCGATGCCG
Organism: Occallatibacter sp.; assembly: GCA_049520855.1. GTDB lineage: Bacteria > Acidobacteriota > Terriglobia > Terriglobales > Acidobacteriaceae > Telmatobacter. The sequence continues at coordinate 12,182 of JBEKPI010000003.1, read as the reverse complement.
GTGAGTCCGGGCATGCGCACATCGAGCAGCACCAGATCGGGGGTCTCCCGCTGGGCCAGCGCCAGCGCCGGTTCGCCGGCCTCGGCTTCGATGACCAGATAACCCCACTCCTCGCACTTCTGGCGAAGCGACCAGCGCACCAGCCGCTCGTCGTCCACGATCATGATCTTCTCGGCAGGCATCTGTTCCTAATCTACTATGCAAGGGAAGCGGCTGGCTTGCAGAAGGTTTCCGGCCCTCTCATCCGTAAGCGGAATGTCGTTACCAGCGGGGAAGCAGTCAACTGTATCTCGTGTATATTCCCGCTTGTAGAGCCGCTTGCAAAACTCCATTGAGATCGCAAATTATGTCAGTTGTCCACCGGCTTCGCCGACCCGCAGTGCATGAAACTGTATCGCCGGCCTCCCAGCCCAGCCTGTTTCTTTTCGGAAGTATGTACTTTACGCAAGGGCGGGATACACATGAAAGCGGCGAGCTTCGGTGGAGTGGAATGCGCTATTTTGGCCAGCCAACCGTTGGCTTCCGTTTCTCCAATGAATTTTTTGATCGCTTCTTTCCACTCCATGTCGATTTTCAGGATTTCTGGTTCAGGCCCCGGCGTTTTCGGTTCCTTCCCCTGTGGCTTGAGTTCCGGCACTCTCTTCTCCATAAGGCTCCGCCTTTTCCTCTGGATCATCTTCAAACTCGTACAGAAGTCTTAGATTCCACAGATCTTCACCGACGACCTCGTCCACGAGCCCTAACCAGTATGCATCCGTTGCCGTTAATTCATTCTCCCCTTCTTGCAGTGCATGGCATAATGCGATAAAAAACGAAAGCATCGGCTGAAGGATTGGCTTGTTTATCTCCACGAGCCTATTCGAGCGCTCTTCCGAATCTGTGATCCCCTCTATTTCTGTTTCCTGCTCCGAGGTAAGAAATAATCTTCCAAGCGTTTTGCACCATTCATCTAGTTTCTGGCTGGTGTTTGTAATATATTCGTTTAGAAGATAAAAGTCCTCCGCCAATCGGCGCATACCGCCGAGTAGAAAATCTTGCGCCTCTGGGCCACTTGCAGTGCTAACCTCGAAATCAACTATGGCCTTAATGATGACTGCCTGAATCTGTGCCGGAGTTTCCGCTTCAGCAAGCCCGGTGCCACCTGCAACGCTAGTGATCAGCGCTTTGTATCGTTCCGCTCTCTTAACGGCCTTTTCGAATATCTTCTTTGCATCGGGCGAGAGTTTTTCGCGAATCACCTGAACAAAGCACTCATAATCGCTCAGGCTTGGGTCCACCTTTGCGTCGCGTACCGACGCAAATTCATTCCTTACAGAATAAAAGCGAAACGTAAAGCGATCTTCCGTCCTTTTGGCCAATTGCATGGCATACATGGAGTTGCTAATTCGCAAGAAGTCATTCAGGCGTCCGGTTGATTCTAGTGTGGACGGGGCGCCCGATAACTGCCTAAGCCCATGATGAAGAATCGTGCCCTTCGGAAACGCAATCGCGTAATCCCCAGACGCGAGAAGATCAGCTGCGGCACTAGCTGCCTGTACGGTAACGGCTGTAATGATCCTGCACGGCTCCGCAATATCCTGGTTCGAGAGCCTCAGAAGGTTAAGCAAAGCCTCCGCGCTACGCGGGCTGCCTCCAGGGCTGTTGATATATACGCATATCGGTTCGCGGCCATCGGCTTGGAGACGAAGAATCCGAGGAGTCAACTGCGCAACCAACGCATCGTTCAATTCGCCGGTCACGTAGACGGCTCTCTTCGGATTCAGTCGATAATCTGGATTCGGAGTAATCAACGTGCGTTACCAGCCTCTAGTGCGCTCTCTTCTCAGCATCCTTTTGGGCCTCGCGATGTGCATCACGGTAGAACGCAGTCAAGTTGGTACCGTATTTGCGGTACACGCGCTCTACCGCTTCACGGAGTTTCTCTTCTCTCTTACTCCGTGGCTTGTTTTCTGGCGCACTTTTCGGGCGCTCTGCAACCGCTGAATTTGCCATAGACTCTCTCCTGTTAGCGAGTGGTTAAATCGCTTGGGCTTTTGTACATGAGACGCCTTCCCTCAGATTGACGAATAGCAAGTACGGTACGCTCGCCGTCGTTCAGTTTGCGGTGATTCCAGAGAAAATCAAACCGCCAGAGGTAACGGTGCAAATGCTCTCGGCTCACGTTGTGGAAAATACCCATGATGCCTCTCTTCACGAGAGCAAATGAACTTTCAGCCGTATTCGTGTGAACGTCGCCCCGAGCATATTCTCTTGCACTACGGCAGACGCTTTCATGACCACCAGCATACTCTAAACCGATGCCTCTGTATGCTGAATTTTCATCAGTCACAATCCGAGCGTGGCTATCGACTTCTTCCCGAATGGCTGCTTTCAAGGTTTCACCCGTCACGTCTGCCACTACTCTTCGCCGAATCTTCCCGTCCCGCTGGACAGCCGCAAGGACCGGTGTTTTCTTCGTGCCACGCCCACGTCTGCTGACCCCCTTATGCCGAGGCCGACCTCCAACGTACGTTTTGTCGCACTCCACAGCTCCCGTCAGTTTAGGTTCCAGCACGTCAGGGGCCATTGTGAACCGGATGCGGCTCATTAGAAACAAAGCCGACCGGTAGTTGATCTGGCAATGGCGTTTGAGTTCAAGTGCCGAGACCCCCTTCTTGGAAGTACTGGCTATCCAAAACACGTAGCACCAATGCCGAAGGTCGAGTCGCGTCTCCTCGTACACAGTTCCGATGCGGACTGTGTACTGCTGGTTGCAGTCTCTGCATCGCCACAAGAATCGCCTAGTGCGCTCTCCGACCTTTGAATCCTTCATTTTATATACGTCCGCACTACCACAGCGGACGCAACAAGGATTTCCATTCCAGCGTTGATTCTCAAAAAATTCAACCGCCGCCAGTTCGTTGCAGCAAGCGAGCGGAGTTCGCTCAGCAAGGTCCGAATTCGTGAGATCATGCCTCTTTTACATGATTTAACTTTACACGAAACGCAACATGTTGTAAATAGGCAACTTGGCAGGTGGCCCGCCCATCAGCCCCGAAGAATCACCATGAGCCTTGAGAAGCTGCGCCCCTGTTCATCGCCTTTTCACGATGAGCGGGCGGGTGGACCAACTCTCGACTCTGAGAGGTGGGAGACGATGAACCCCAATCCGCCCTACCAAACTTTGGCCAGGTTCGCCAGACTTTGGCGATAGTCTTCCCGGTCGATCCTGCTCCGCACTCCGAATTCCCCAAGCAGCGTCATCATCTGTCCCAAGGGCAGTCCGGCCACCTCCGCTGCTTTGCCCAGGGAGGCTTCGCCCTTCCTGTACTTCTCCACGGCAAGCAAAATTCTGCCTCGCGTCACCAGATCGCGCACAGTCTTGGATAGGTCGCTCTGCTCTTCCACCGTCATCGCGGACAGGAATTCTTAGAACTTATCCGTAAGCTGCGCATTTGAGTAGCGCCGCTCTCCAGAGCGGCTGTGCTGGCGGCGTCCACGCCGCCAGAATCCGTGTGCGGGCCAGGAGGCCCACACAACAGCCGACCTGGAGGTCGGCGCTACCTATATACGGATATGCTAATAATTGTCCCGGTCCATCCGGATGCTCATCGTCTTGGTCATGGCTGTTTCTCCAGTCGCAGTTTGGCATTCTCCAAAAGGTCGTTTCTATACCAACCGAATTGATCGAGCGCCGAGAGCTTTAGGTTTGCAGAAGATTTCCCCCTTTGAGCGCACAATCAATCTGGAGGAGAAGAATTGTCCCTTGCCATGATTACTAGAATGACAACAAAAAGACAGTCAAAATTATCATTAAAATTAACTCCCCCACCCCCCCTATATTTATTTTCAAGACCTTGCAGATTAATTCACCGCCAGAAAGAAAAAAGTTGCAAGAAACACCCGAATCCCCCAGTGATTGCTGAGCAAAGCGCACTTTCACCAGAAATACTCGATGTGCGCGAATTCGCACAATTTTTCCCGCATCGTGAAAATCAGCCCCTAAACGCCAGCCTTTTGGGGCCGCAAAAACAGCCTTTTTCGCCACGAAAAGCGGGTCTTTTCGCTCCAAAGCGGCCTTTTTGGGAGCAACTTGCAAAATTCCATGGAGATTGCAAGAAGCGTCAGGGCACGACTTCAGTCGTGCCGTTAGTTCAGCAAGAAGATGTTGGGCTTTACAGGCTGCGGAAAAACTCAAATCGGGCCCGCTTTGTAACAAGGGCACGACTTCAGTCGGGCCACAAATGTAACCAAAAAAAAGGATGGGCTTCAGCCCCTGCGGGATGTTTTTGAATTTTCGACCGAAAACCAGGGCTTTTTCCGCAGCCTCTTTAGCCCCTGCGTCTCTTTGTTTTCAGTTGTTTGCCATTCCGCGGCGGCTAAAGCCGGAATCGGAGTGGGCCTTTTGCGGCACGACTTAAAGTCGTGCCCTGACGCTTATCAGTTAACTGAAGACAATTTTGCAAGAGGCTCTCTGAACCGGAATCCCGGCAATCACGCTTCGCTCTGCGCGGCCGGCACACTGAAGGGAAGCAACACCTCGAAGGTGCTGCCCTTGCCCACGACGCTGGTCACGCTGATCCGGCCATGGTGATCCTCGACGATGCGCCGCGCCAGCGACAGGCCCAAACCAGTGCCATTGCCTCTGGTGGTGTAGAAGGGGCGGAATATCTGCGGCAACTGCTCTTCGGGAATGCCGCGCCCTGTGTCGCTGACCGTCACGCGGGCGCTATCGCCCCGCTCGCCGATCGCGACGCGCACCGTGCCCGCGCCCTCCATGGCCTGCACGGCGTTGAGCAGAAGATTGAGAAGCACCTGGTGAATCCGATCGCTGTCGTGCTCGACCTCGGCCAGATCGGGCGCCTTTTGCAACTCGATCTTGATGGGCCGCGAGAGCACTTGCTGGCGCGCCAGCATCACCGCGTGCTCCACCGTGGTGTTGAGGTTGCTGCGCATCATGCGCGGCGGGTGCGGCCGGGCGGTTTCCAGCAGATCGGTCAGGATGCGGTTGATCTGGTTGATCTCCATGCGAACATCCTTGACCATCGCCCGCGCCGGACTCGTCGCCGGCAGATCGCGGCCGATGATCTCAAAGACGCCGGCGATTCCGGCCAGAGGATTGCGAATCTCGTGGGCCAGGCCCGCCGCCAGCTCGCCCAGCGTCGCCAGGTGCTCGGCCCGAGACATTTGTGTGCGATGCATGGTCTCAATCTCCTCGCGGCTCTCGCGCAACTGCTGCATCATGTGATTGAAATTGCGGCCCAGGTCCCCGATTTCGTCGTTGCGCCGCGAAAAACTTACCGAAACATCGAGGTTGCCCTCGCTGATCAATGCGACTTTTTCCTGCAATTCCACCATCGGGCGATGAATCAAATAGGCCAGAACGCCGATGGACACCGCGCAGATGACCACCGCTCCCGCTCCCGCAACGATGAGCACGGCATGGCGTTCCGGATCGCGAAGAGAGACAGTCGCGAAAACAAACAGCAGCAGGCCCGCCAGCAGCACGAGAACCACCGGCAAGAGCGCTTTGAGCTGCCAATTGACGCGAACTGAATCCACTTGGAAATCCTCTGCCGGCCGAGCCGTTGAGCCGGCGAATGAAGCATCATTTGAAAGCGTGCAGTCCGCGCAAAAGGTAGGTGACGCCGATGAAGGTGAAGATCACCGCGACGAAGCCCGCGATGGCGAAGTAAGCTGCCCGGCGTCCGCGCCAGCCAACCGTGATGCGCATGTGCAGATAGAGCGCGTACACCAGCCATGTGATCGCCGCCCAGGTCTCTTTTGGATCCCAGCTCCAATACGAGCCCCAGGTCTGGTTGGCCCACAAGGCTCCGGTTGCGATCGTCAATGTGAGCAGGGGAAACGCCAGGCAGATGGTCTTGTAGGTGATACGGTCCAACTGGTCGGCAGTGGGCAGCAGGCGCTCCAGATCCGTGCGGCGCCACACCAGCAGCAGGTAGAGCAGCGAGATGAAGATGCCGCCCACCAGGCCCGTCAACAGGAAAGGCCCGGCGGCGAGGCTCGCCGTGAATAACCCGCCGCCGCCGAACGCAGCGGAGCCGCCCTCCCGCGCGCGCATCAGAAGCACAGCCAGCGTCAACCCTTGCAGCACAATGTTGACCAGGACGCCGCGATTGGCAAGCGTCAGGAAGCGGTCGTTGTTCTTCCAGCGCGACAGGCCATAGCAGACGAGCGGCGTTGCCATCGCCACCAGAGCCAGCGTCATCAGCCACCCCGGATTCCATCCCGCCCGGCTCAGCCCGCCCGGCTCTTCAAAGCATGTCGCGGCAATGCTCGCGTAGATCACGAGCGTGCCGGCGCTGGTCAGGGCGAGGAAGGTCTCGGTCTTCACGTGATCCTGGATCAGGAACATGATAGCCAGAGCAAAGCTCAACGCGCAGACGGCATAGGCCAGTATGGCCAGCGCGACATGCACATCCAGCAAGGTCGATTGCAACAGCGGCGCCAGCGGATGGACCTCGGTCCGCAGCAACTGCATTAGCACGAGGCCCACAATCGCCACCGGCATGGTCACCGTGCCAATCACCTTGACGCCAAATTTCTTTTCCGCGATGAGCGTGAGCACGGCCAGCGTCCACACGAAGCTCAGCAGCATTTCATAGACATTGGCGAAGGGCGGATGCCCCGCGTCAATCCAGCGCAGGGCCACGGCCCCGCTATTGGCAATCAACCCCAGCCAGGTCGCGAGCGAAGCAAACTTCACGCACGATTCGTTGCCTGTGACTCCAAATCCCAGATACAGCGCGCCCGCGCCGGCGTAGAAAATCAGAGTGGCAAAGACCAGGTTGGTCTCGCTGAACAGATTGCCGCTCTTGACGACGTTGAGAAACGCCATGTACAGCAGGAAGGCGATAGCCAGCCCGACCATGACGATCAAGGTCATGCCGCCTGCCGGTTGCCTCTCGACTTCGCTAGCCCGCGCCATCCGCGTCCTCCACTTGGCCGGTTCCGCCCCTTCACTTATCGGCTGCCATCGCGAGTTGCGCGTTCGGAGCGGAACTCGTCATGCGTTTCAATTCCTTTTCGATCGACGCCGCCAGATCGTTGAAGCGCTCCTCGAACCCGTCCCGGTTGCGGTTCGCGCTTCCGCCGATCCACAGTGACGGTTTGCCGGTCTTCGGATCGCGCACCGGCACGACCCAGATTCGCATGTGTACCAAGTAAAACGCGAAGGCCAGTCCGACGCCCAACAGCGCCAAGCCGGACCAGACCCACCACTGCCCCGGCTCATGCGAAACCTCCAACCCCGTGAGATGTCCGTTCGCGCCATAGCTCGACTGGTAGAAGCGAACGCCGCCGTAGAGCAGCGGATCGTTGACCACAATCTCCTTCGTCTGCATATCTTGTCCGGCTTTTACCACCGCCAGTCTGGACCACAACCTCTTCGCAGTGCCGTCCTTGTAATTTTCCCGGCCCGCCGCATCGCAGCGAATGGAAAATGGAAGCGCGCGCGTCTGGCCGTCGCGCATCTCCACGATGTTAGAGGACTGCCCTTCATTGAGATTGATCGTCCCCCGCCAGCCCCAAAGCCCGTCTACGATGGTGCCAAAGAAAATCAGCAGCAGGCTGGAGTGGACGATGTAGACCGCCAGCTCCGAGATGCGATGCTTTTCAGCGAAGATTCCCAGGTGGTCCTGCCAAGCGACACGCTCAGGATTATATCCTCTGGATTGCAGCGCCCGCTCGGCGGCTGCGAGGCCCGATTCTTCGCCGGCTTCCCGGCTGGCGAGCGCCAGCGATCTCTGCGGATGGTTGGCGCGCCGGAATCGTTCGTCTGGATATTTATAGGGGCGCGAGAAGTAGCGCCACCGGCTCGGCAGGCGATCAATAGATGCCGCTACGATGCAAACGCTCACCAGGAATACCAGCCCCAAAAACCACCACGAGTGGAATACGTCTGTCAGTCCAGCCGCGTCGAGGACGCGCAGGACCATGGGGGAGTAGGCGCTCTGCATCTCGTCGGGCCGGGTCACCGGCCGCTGCAAGACTATGGTTCCCACCGCCGAAAGAATCCCGACCAGAATCAACAAAACGACGCCGGTCTCAACGGAAACCATGGTGCGCCATATTTTGTGGACAAGGGTGCGTAATTCCGCAAGCATATCTTCCCCATATTCTAAAGCTAGACATGCAAGTTGCGCTCCACAGGCGATCATGAATGTAAATAATAGATATTACACACGTTATGAGAGAGGCAAATGGTCCGGCAACTGCCCTGCTTGGGCTAAATCGCGCAACACAATCCGGTTCGACAGGGATTTCACGCAGTGATGACGCCAGGCACAGACGGCGATGGACTCAGCCGCCGCGGCCCCAATGGTCCGTGTCGGGGCGAATCGGGCATTTCCGCGGATTATTTTGTAAGCGATTGAAAAGGAAGACAGAATGGCGGGTAATTGAAAGCGCTTCATTTTGGGGTTGGCGAAACCAACAATTCATCTGGAGCCCCGTTGGGACTTCTAGTGCCACCTCGGCAAAGCCGGGAGTTCTCCGATGGGCAATAAACTTCATCGAATCTCGCTCGCGGGTCGATAATTAATGAGTGCGAACGGAAATGCCGATTTTTCCACCAGTGTTCCGTAAATCAATCCCGCTCGCTCTTGTCCTGCTTACGCTAGCGGTTGAGCCGCTCCGCACTGAGGAGTATAGCTTCCGCAGCTTTGGGGTCTCGGAAGGGCTGAACAACCTCGCGATCCGGCGCATCTACCAGGACCGCATCGGCTTCATCTGGGTAAGCACCGAAAATGGCATCTTCCGCTATGATGGGGATCGCTTTGAGGCCTTTGCCGTGGCGGAGGGGCTCCCGTCGAATTCGGGCGCGGCCTTTGGCGACGCGCCCGATGGGTCTCTGCTGGCCGGTGGCAATTTCGGACTCTACCATCTCTCGGGCAACCGCTTTGAAAAGCTGCCTGGCGGCTTCAAAACGATCAACTGGGCCCAGGGCATCCAATCGGATGGCAAAGGCCACACGTTTCTCGGCACCGACGCCGGGCTGGTGGAACTCTATTCCAAACCGGGACAGGCTGGCTTTGCGATGCGCGCGTTTCCTCAACCGCAAGGAACATCCGGGCCGAGCGCCTATGGAGTTTCCGTCGAAGGCGATCTGCTGTGGTACGGCTGCGGGCAGCAGCTCTGCCGGATGGACGCCCATGGGACTCGCGTCTTCGGGCGCGAAAGCGGATTGCCGGACCAGCCGCTGCTCGGCATCCAAAAGGACCGCGCCGGTAATCTCTGGGTGCGCGCGCGCAATGAGGGGGTTTATGTATGGCCCGCCGGTCAGGCAAAATTCAAACGGCCCGACCTGCCCTTTCCTTCCGAAAACATGGTTGGAGTTCCTACTCTCGATAGCGATGGACGGGTTCTGCTTGCCTATCCAGAGGGGTTGCTGATCGTGGACGATAAGCGATGGCAAAAGATCGACCGCTCCGTCGGCTTGCGCGGAGCAGTCTACTCAGTCTTCGAGGACCGCCAGCACTCTCTCTGGATCGGTCTGGCTGGCCGGGGAGTCGCGCAGTGGCGAGGGTACCGGGAATGGGAGAGCTACTCGGCCGAAAGCGGGCTCACCAACGATCTGGTGTACGAGATCCTTCCATCCGGCGACGGGTCGCTCTGGGTGGGCACCGAGGCAGGATTGTTCCGCGCGGAGCCTAGCCCATCCGGAATGTCCTTCAAGCCTGTCAAGGGACTGGGTGGTTTTGCTCTGCACAGCCTGAGCAGGGCGCCCAACGGCGAGCTTTGGATAGGAACCGAAACGCGAGGCGTGGCCCGCATCGACCGGCGAACCGGCAAGCCTGAGTGGTTTGGCGAGGGTCAAGGCCTGATCGGCAAGGCTGCGTATACCGTGCGCTTTGATCGCGAAGATCGGCTCTGGGCGGCCACCGAATCAGGGATCTTTATGGCCAAGGCTCCTTACCGGCGATTCTCCCGCATCGCCGAATTGCCGTCTGAGCGCATGTGGGCGATTGCCGAAGGCACGGATGGCACGCTGTGGGCCGGGGGCATCGGCGGGCTCTACGAATTCGCCGGGGGCAAGTGGAAGACACTGACGCGCGCCGACGGTCTCAGCAACACGGAGGTGCTTTCGCTGGGCGCGGGACCGAACGGCGCCGTGTGGGTAGGCTATCGCTTTGGAGGCGGCATCGACCGTGTCTCTCCGCAAGGGGTCGGCGTGGCTATCGAAAAAGGCGTTCAGAGGAGCGGCAGCGACGGGCTCGTTTACTTCCTTGACTTCGACACAAGAGGACGGCTGTGGGCTGGGACCGAGCGGGGCGTGGACATGTGGGACGGCGCCCGCTGGAGCCACTACGATATGAGCGACGGCCTGGCCTGGGACGATTGCAATCTGAACGCATTCGCCGAAGAGCCGGACGGCGCCGTCTGGATTGGAACAAGCGGCGGACTCTCGCGTTTCAAGCCGCTCCCGCGCTCCGCGCCCGATGCTCCCCTTGAGGTTGTCTTTACCCGGCTAGCGGCGGGACAGGCGGACGTTTTCGCGCTTCGCAATCCATCCTTCGGCGTCCACGACAGCTCTCTCGTCGCACGGTATTCCGCGCTTAACGCTCCGCGCGAGAACGACGTTATCTTTCGCTACCGGTTGGGCGGCGCGACTTCAAGCTGGACAGAGACGGCTCAGCGGGAACTGCACTTCGCCAGCCTCGCGCCGGGAGCGTACCGGCTGGAAGTCGATGCGCGCGAGAGCGGTGGGCCGTGGAGCGGGCGGAGCGCGGTCTTCCCATTCAGGATTCTCGCTCCGTGGTATTTGACATGGTGGTTTGGCATCCTCTGCGCATTGTTCCCGCTCTCGCTGGCGGCGATCGTTCTGCAGCTCCGTTTTTTGGGAGCGCGCAGAAGAGAACGAGAACTGCTCCGGCTTGTCGAAGAGCGGACCGCGGATCTGCGCCGAGCCAATGAGGAACTATCGCGCCTCTCATTCACCGATTCTCTGACTGGATTGGCGAACCGGCGGGAATTTGACCAGACACTCAAAAGGGAGTGTGCGCGGATGAGGAGAAAGGGGACATTCCTCTCGCTGCTGACCATCGATGTCGATCATTTCAAGGCGCTGAACGATTCTCAAGGCCATGTGCGGGGCGATGAGTATCTGGTGCTGCTGGGCGCGGAGTTAGTCAAGATCGCCCGGCGTCAGATTGACCTGGCCGCGCGCTGCGGAGGGGAGGAGTTCGCGTTGATCCTTCCTGAAACCGACGCTGCCACGGCCCTCCGATTTGCCGAATCGGTGCGCCAGGCAATCGCCGATCTCAATCTGCCGCATCCCGCATCCTCGGTCGCGCCGTTTCTGACGGTGAGTGTGGGCGTGGCAACAGCTACAAAGGAATGGTGTTACACCCCAGAGACCCTGATTGAAGCCGCCGACCGGGCGCTCTATGCGGCAAAGCGGGCTGGACGGAATCGAGTCTGTGTCGGCTTGCACGAGGTTCCGGTGAAGAAAGCCGCGAAGCCCCGCTAATCCCCCATGCAAGGATAAGGCGTGATTCCGAATCCGTCGCAAATATACCGACAGGACCGATCTACGGCCGTTTTGGGGCATTTCACCAAGACCGCTGCGGTAGAAGGCCCACGTTGTGATCTAAATCACCGTCACGGGATTCCGCCGTCCTGTCTAATCTTGGTGTGAAAGTGTTTTTGTTCAGATGCTTGCACGCGGGTTTCAACTGGCGTATGTCGAATCGCGTTACGGCGACATTCGTGCAGTAATCCTGCTTCGGAGGCCTATGGGATTGCTCCCTCATCGCGTCTGGTTCCGCAAGGCGACCGACCTCCACGGCAGCCGACGACCTGGCATGGGCGTCTGGATTTGCATTGTCCTAGCCGCGCTGCTCGGGACGCGCGCCGAGGCCGCGGTGCATCCCGTCCCGCTCGACAAGGACACGGACCCCGCCAAGTGCCTAGAGTGCCACGACGATAAAGGGAAGGGCAAGCACGTCCATACCGCCGTCGCCATGGGCTGCACCACCTGCCATGAGATCCGGGTCAACAAAGACATCACGCGCGTCAAGCTGATCACCGCCACTCCGGTGGCGCTTTGCCTCACCTGCCATGCGGAAAAGAAGGCGGCCGACATCAAGGGGACGGTGCACCCCCCCGCGGTTCGTGACTGCCTCACTTGCCACGATCCGCACTCGAGCGACAACGCTAACCAGCTTCTGAAGCCCGCGTCG
>JBEKPI010000002.1:0-70774 GCA_049520855.1 Occallatibacter sp. | reverse complement strand
TGCCGAATCGGGAGCGAAGGTCACAAAAGCAGCTCTGGAATTTGTCGCCAAAACGGCTGATTGGGGGTCATGCGCAGCCGATGTCGGAGACTTCGTCAACGATCTCAATGCCGAATTGTCAGGTACGGCAAACGGTGTCCAGATTACTGATTCCATTACAGCACTGGCAGGTTGTGTGGGCAATGCGCTAGGCGAAATGCTCGAGCACCCTGGTACAACGATGCAAAGCCTAGGCCTTGAGTGAGGACGAAAGTAGATGAGCTCAACAATGACTCCATTAATTGCTAGCATCCTCATGCGCGGCGGTGGCGCCCCGATCACCCGCTTCGAGATCATTTTATTCTCGTTAGTCGTGGGGGCCATTATGCTTGTGGCCATCTGTTGGGACGTCGTGGCGGCGTTGGTTAAGCGCATTCGCGGCCGCAACTGGCCGACAGTTTCTGCCCTCATTGACGCTGTAAGTGTTACTGTCGCCGGGGGTAATGGTATATCTTCTTTAGCCGTTCGTGACAGGCCCTACTACAAGGCCACGCTCACGTATACCTACAACAATTCCGAGCAGCAGATGGGTGATTACAGCCGTGATTTCGCTAACGAAGATGATGCCAAGGCTTGGGCGAATTCTTACAAGGGCGAAACCGTCAAGGTCCACGTGGACCCGCGCGACCCAGGGCGTTCCGTGCTGCGAGAAGAAGACCTGTAGGTGGGCATGAACCAACGGGCAGGCGTGCGCGAGTGCCACGGGCGGTGACTGAAGCAATGCACGGGCCTCCTCCGGCGCCGTTCGCGCATCGGGCGAAGAGCACGCTGCCTACGGCATCGGTTATAGGGTGGACACGTCACCCCTAAAAGGTTGCTGTAGAGCAACCTTGGGTAACTCTGGGGGAACGTGTTTAGAATCAGTTGGCTAAAGGGGAAATGCTCGAAATATAAGGTGTTTACCGGTTGCTATATGGCAACCGTTGAAAATAAAGCAGTTAGGTTGGCGGGTGGCCCCGGTCTCTAACCACAGTGAGGGTGCCACCGGTCCCTCGCTTTTGGGGACCGGGGAGGCAAGCCACGCACCCCAACCCGCCGCCCTTTTCTGACCCCTGACCCCTGATCCCTGTTCCCTGCCTTTAAAACCCCAGCCCGGCACACAACAAAAAATCCCACTTCGCCCTCCCGATTTTTTGCAGATAATTACCGCCCGTTGGCAGACAATAAAAGTAGTCAGCAGGATGGGGCTTTACTGACCGCTACTCCCTATTCCCTATTCCCTGTTCTCCGAAAGGAATCCATGCGCAACACGACCAAAACCCGCCCCTCCGAACCGTCAGCGAGAGCCGCAAATCAGCCGCAACCTAAGCGGAATCTGCCGGATACCAGCAAATTCTCCACTCCCGGCCCCGTTTTTTTTCTCGTTTTTGCCTGTGAATCTGTGGAGCCCTATCCAACTATTCTAAAATCAACCACTTACAAGACCCCCACTCACGGAAGCACGCAAACTGTGAATCAGTGAATCGGTGGACATCCCATTAAATAATTCAAAATAAACCACATCTACCTCACAGTTTCACAGCCCACTGAAACTGTAAAACTGTGAAGCTGTCAACCGCGCAATCGGTCTCTCCCGCCAGTTTCCTTACCGCCCAAACCGCTGCTTGCCGCCCATGCCCATCGCGCCCATGCCGCCGCGCATCATGTTGCGCGCCATGCCGCCTTTCCCCATCTGCTTGAACATCTTCGCCATCTGCGCGTACTGGCGCAACAACTGGTTCACGTCCTGCACCGTCGTCCCGGAGCCCGCGGCGATGCGCTTGCGGCGCGTGCCCGAAATAATCTCATGATTGCGGCGCTCCCGTGGGGTCATCGAATTGATGATCGCCTCCAGGCGCACAAACTGCTTTTCATCCACGTTCTTCGACGCCTGCTGCAACCCGGCAAACGGTCCCACTGACGGCAGCATCTTCAAGATGCTCTCCATCGAGCCGAGCTTCTTGATTTGGCGCAACTGTTCGCGGAAGTCTTCCAGCGAGAAGCCGTCGCCCAAGAGCGCCTTCTTGGCGAACTCCTCGGACTTCTTGCGATCCAGCGTCGATTCGGCCTTCTCGATCAGCGACATCATGTCGCCCATGCCCAGGATGCGGCCCACGATGCGGTCGGGATGAAACGGCTCGAAGGCGTCGGGCTTTTCGCCCACGCCGATGAACTTGATCGGCTGGCCAGTTACATGTCTTATGGAGAGCGCCGCGCCGCCGCGTGCGTCGCCGTCCATCTTGGTCAGCACGACGCCCGTGAGGCCGAGGCGCTTATGGAAGTCGGCGGCGGAGTTGACGGCGTCCTGGCCGGTCATCGCGTCGGCGATAAACAGAATCTCAGACGGGTTGAGCAGCTTCTTCAGCCGCTCCATCTCGCCCATCAGATCTTCGTCGATGTGCAGGCGTCCGGCGGTGTCAACGATCAGCGTGTCGCAGCCCATGTTGCGGGCCTCGCGGCGGGCTTCGCCTGCAAGCCGTTCGACCAGAGCCGACCCGGCCTTCTCGCCCTTCTGGTCGCCTTCGTAGAGCCGGACTTCGACGGATTTGGCGACGACTTTGAGCTGCTCGCGCGCGGCGGGGCGGTAGACGTCAACGGAGACCAGCATCGGCCGATGGCCACCTTTCTTGAGCCAGGCCGCGAGTTTTCCAGATGTGGTCGTCTTGCCCGAGCCTTGCAACCCGGCCATCAGAATCACCGAGGGCGGCTGCGAGGCAAATTTGAAGCGGGCGGTGTCTTTGCCCAGCATGGTGATCAGCTCGTCGCGGACGATCTTGATCACCTGCTCGGAGGGCGAAAGCGCTGTGAGCACCTCAGTGCCCACGGCCTTGACGCGAATCTGCTCGATCAGGTCGGTGACCACGTTGAGGTTGACGTCGGCTTCGAGCAACGCCATGCGAATCAAGCGCAGGGCTTCAGCGATGTTCTCTTCGGTGAGCGTCCCCTGGCCGCGAAGGGACTTGAAGGCGCGTTGCAGTTTTTCTGTAAGGTTTTCAAACATGATCTCTCCCAGTGTATCGCGCCACCTGCGGTGGGGCAGACGGCGCTTGCGCGCCATGAGGCTCTTTTAGACTGGAGGAAGGAGCAAGTGATGAGCGACGGTCGCGAAGAGCGAGAGGAGCGTGAGAAACGCCGCAAACTGGAAGAGCGAGAGGACCGCGAGGATCGGCTTGAACGCGAGCGCCGAGATCAGTGGGAGCCGGAGCGACGAGAGTCTTAGCGTAACACTTTGCCTCAGGCCGTGCGGGCCAGCGCGAGTACGGTGATGTCGTCGTCTTGGCCGAAGGCCTTGGCGGTGTCGGCAATCTCCCGGGCGGGCTTGAGCGTCAGATCGGCGAGGCGATCAAAGCCGAAAAGTTCGCCGGTCATTGAGCGGGCTTCGACCACGCCATCGGAGAGCAGGACAAGTTTCTGGTTGGCCGCGAGGTTGCCGATGACCGTGGCGTATTGCTGATCGGGGGCAACGCCGAGTGGCAGGCAAGGCGGGGTTTCCACTTCGCGGCCGTCGATATAGGGGGAGATGTGCCCGGCGTTGGCCAGGGTAAAGCTGCCTGCGGGCTCAACATGGACGCAGCAGGCGGTGGTGAAGCCAGGTTCGCCGCGCGTCAGCAGAGCTTCATTGAGATTGTGGAGCACATGGGCAGGCTCCCATGAGTCTTCGCGGCGCAGCACGCCGAGAATCATGGCGACGCGCATGGCGGCGATCAGTCCCTTGCCGGAAACGTCGCCGACGATGGCCATCAGCCCGCCGCCGGGCATCGAAGCAACCAGGAAGAAATCGCCGCCCACTTCGCTGGCCGGATGGTAGACCGTCTCGACATGGAAGCCCGGAGTCGGGTGCGACGAGCGGGCCAGCAGCAACTGCTGCGTGGTGCGGGCGGCTTCCAGCTCAGCCGCGGCGCGGTTGCGCTCGCGCGCAATCCAGACAGTGCGCCGCACCAGAAAAACCAGAATCGCAATATAGAAGATGAAATCGCCGATGCGATACCAATCGACATCGTAGTCGCCAAAGTTAAAGCTGAAGGGCATGTATTGCAGCAGCGCATCGTGAAAAAAGTAATGGGCAACATCGCGCGCGAAGTTCAAGTAGTCGGCAAAGCTGCCGATGAAGATCGCCGGCAGCAGCAAGCCAGCTTCGCGGTTGCCTCTACGCCCAGCCCTGAACAGCAACACCGGCAGAACAATTTTGACAGTCAGGACCGGGAGAAAGAATAGAGCCAGGTTGACCTCGGGCGAAGTGATTCCCAACTGGTGAAACGGGAAAGCGAGGAAGGCGCAAGAAGAGACGATTTCCAAAGCCAGAAGCCAGCACTCGCGCGGCCGGCGCAACACCAGGCGAACAAATTCGATGAGCGCAAAGTTCTCCACGCCAAGTACAACAAACTGCGCAAAGAAAACGGGGAAAGAGAAGGAACTGAGTTCGAGCCAGACCAGAATAGCCATCACAAGGCTGGCGGCAATCAGGCAGATCGAGATGGCCAGATACTCCATTTGCGTGCGCAGCGCAAAATAGAGTGCGAACGCAATCAGGCCGGAGAGCAGGGCTAGGCCGCAGAGCAGGAGCGCAACCCCGGAGTTATGGGCCGTAACATAGCTGGCGACGATCGGTGCCGACTCTTGACCGATGAGATAGACGGAGCCGGAATGGAGGGGTGTGCCGGCGCCAACGCCCGTGGTGGATCCCCAATTGACCGCGAATCGAATCGCCAGAACGAGATCGCCCCTCGGGGAATATAGACTGTCGGGAACGGAATAGGAGACCAGCGATCTTTGCGCGGATAGCAGCCGCCCAATCATCTTGCCGCTGGCGCCGATGCGCACGCCATTGGCATAGACCTCATAGTTGCCGTTCACGCCCGCCACGCCCACCGTCAGGTTGCGCGCGCCGGGGCGCAGGTGAATGTGGATTCGATACCAGGCGTAGCGGAGATCGTGGTAGCCGTAGTCGAGCAGTGGCTTCTCGGCGGAGACGGTCTTCCAGCCGCTGTCGTCGAAGGAGGGCGAGACCCAGGCGGGGTTGTCGCCGGGGGAGAAGAGCCAGTTGGGGCTGAGAGGGACGAAATCGCCGAAACTGCTGGCGTCGAAGTTGCGCGGGTCGGCAGTGGCGGTGCTGGCGCGGCGGCCTGGGACGCTGCCAACGGCGCGCAGGCCACGGCGGCGAGAAGCACAAGAATGAGCGGTCGAAAGGTGCGGGGACGCATCGAGCTAACTATATCGCAGAGTCGATGCGATAGGCTTGTGTTACTAGGAAGTTATTTCTAGACGAGGGGACAAGCAGGGACAATGGAGCGATTGATTGCGGGGCACAAGCGGTTTCTGGCCGAGGTCTTTCCCGGCCGGCGGAGCCAGTTTCATCTGCTGGCTGAGATGCAGGCGCCGGAGTGGCTCTTCATCACCTGCTCGGACTCGCGCGTGGTTCCGGATCTGATCCTCGGCACCGGACCCGGTGACCTGTTCATCACGCGCAACGCCGGCAATGTGGTGCCGATTACCACCAACGATGTGGACGGCGTGACCGCGACTATCGAATACGCTGTCGAGGTGCTCAAGGTGAAGCAGGCCATTCTCTGCGGCCACTCCGACTGCGGTGCGCTCAAGGCCGCGCTGGACCACAAGAGCTTGGAGAACCTGCCCAAGGCCCGCCGCTGGCTGAGCCATGTTGAGGCGGCCTTCCTCCACCGCCAGCCGCTCAATCCCGCCGACGGCGACAGCGCCGAGTTGGCCTCGCTGATTCGCGGCAACGTCGTGGCGCAACTGCTGAATCTGCGTGCCCAGCCCTCCGTCGAGCGCGCCGTCGCCGAGGGCCGCCTCACCACGCATGGCTGGTACTACGACATACTGACCGGCCGCATCGAGCAGTACGACGAGCGGATTCAGCGATTCTTGCCCTTGGTCGGATAGAGGCCAGCACTGACGGCGCTCTGGCGCAGAATAGGAAACAGGCCGGCAACCACACACACAGCGGCAACCGTCGCTCCCATCAGTGCAAACCCGGCGGCTGCTCCGTGCAGCGCCGAGGCTACTCCGCGGAATTGAAGCTCCGCATAGCCTCGCAGGAGCCACACGGCCGCCGCGATCACGTAGACCGCCGCCAGAGTACGCATCGCCTTGAGCAGCCAATCCACGCGCCGCATGGCGATCTCGCGCGCCATCCGCCGCGAACGCTGCAAAACCCAATGCGCGTCGGGCGGATTGCAATGGATCTCCGCGCGCCTGGCCCCTTCGCGTAGCGCCTCGGCCAGTTGCAACGCCTCGCTGCAATCCTGGCAATCAACCAAATGCAGGCGTAGCTCCGGCGTCCACTCGCCTGAGTGCAGTGTCCGGATGACGGCCTTCTCATGCTCGCAGCTCATTTGCTTCATGATTTTATCCTCTGTGGATGCGGACGCAGCATCTCGCTCGCCTTCCGCCTGGCGCGGTACAACAAGATGCGTATGCTCATGGCGCTCAATCCTGTGACGGTCGCAATCTCCGCGTGGCTCATTCCCTCAACATAGGCCAGCCACAACAACTCTCGTTCGCGCGGCCTCAGTTGCCGCATCGCCGCCTGCACATCCAACCTGACATCCTGGTCTGTCTCGACACCAGATTCGGCAGGCTCTTCCAGGGCGGCATCGTCGCGGCTGCGAAACCTGTCGTGCAGCAAGTTCGATGCTATGCGGAAGAGATACGAGCGGGTCCGCGCCTCATCCATCGCCGGCGCCTTGCGCAAGAGAAACCTGCAATAGGTCTCTTGCAGCAGATCGTCGGCCACGTCGGCGCGCCCGCTGGCATGTTGCAGATAGCCCCACAGCGGGCGGGAAGTCGCTTCATAGAGCCGCCTGAAGCCTTCCTCGCCCGCTGCTGTCTGCTCGCGGCCGGGTGTAATCCAGCCCGCAATCATGCGCGCATCTTCCATCTCCGCCGCCCTGCCTCAAGCCTTCGGTGCTGTCGCTACCAACCCCAGCGCGCGAGAAGCGTAGTAGGAAACCGCCGCCGCCGCTTCCAATCCCACGCCCAGCGCAACTGCCAGAATGCCCATCACCAGCACGTCGTGTTCAACCACCCCAGCCGCGTGCATCCAGCAAAGCGTACCTCCGACGATGAGGAAGATCAGCCCCCACCGTATGCAGTCAAGGATACCGCCGTATGCGGTTCCCGACTCCTGCGCCAGCGAGGAGAGGAACTTTTTGCCGGCATCGGTCTCCACGTAGGCCAGCATCGTCTGCGCCGAGTCGAAGCGGGCAAGCAGACCCTTGGCCACCTCCGCCTGCACCCAGGCCGTCTTGTAGCGCCGAACCGACGAGAAGATGACCCACACAATCCACCCAATCATTGTGAATGCTCCGAGCGGAACCAGAATGTCTACCATAACTTGCCTCCAGGCTGAAGATTTGATTACACCGGTAGAACGCACCGCAGGCCCGGATGGTTAACAAACAATCTTTGCCTGGAAGTTCTGTTGGCGTTTCGCACGATTTGGAGTAAACTAGTTGGTAGACTAGTTGGCTGAATCGATCTTTGGATGGAGGAGGCAATGGCTACTGTTGGGATATTCGAGGCAAAGACAAAGCTCTCCGAGATCGTGCGCAAGGTCGGGCTCGGAGAGCGGTTCACGATCACTGTTAACGGAGAGGCGAAGGCCCAGGTCGTTCCAATTCCGGCGCCTACCCCTGTCCATTCTCCGGAAGAGATCGAAGCGGCTTATCAACGCCTCAGAAACCCGAGCATCAAGGGTATCTCGCACGAACAGATTCGGGCCTGGATTGAGGAAGGCCGTCCGTGACCCTGATTCTTGATGCGTCGATGGCGCTGTCCTGGCTTCTGAGGCGGAACGACCCTTTTGAAGCTACCCAGTCCGGCCAAGCTCTGGATTTTGTTCGTGACTCCGGGGCGATGGTTCCGGCGCTCTGGTATTCCGAGGTAGCGAACGCTCTCTTGCTGGCGGAGCGTCAGCGAGTGATTATGGCAGAGAGTACTTCAAGCTTCTTATCCAGCCTCTCAATGTGGGAGATTGTGCAGGATTCAGTTCTGCCCGCACTGTGCCAGGCACAAGTTATCCACCTTGGACGCGTCTACAAGCTCACAGGCTACGACGCCACCTATCTGGAACTGGCCATGCGCCGCGCAGCTGTCCTGGCCACCTTCGACCGCAAACTCGCCGACGCCGCAAGAGCCGCAGGGGTGCGGGTCTTTGGGGATGCTGCGTAGGCCGCTCCACCGAGGCAGTTCCCCTCTGGACGGCGGCTACTTCATAGCCAATTGAAGCTGTTCAACCACAAATTCAAGGCCCTTGTTTGTCGGGACACCAATTCTGTCTGCCAACATGGGCGAGAGACCGCGAACTCCTTCAACGGCTACCCCATGCAGGACAGGAAGTATTACCTTCCTGCCGTTTATCTCTTTGCTTGCCAGGCCGTTCAGTTCCCGCTGAGGCCAATGCTTCTCGAAGAAGTGCTTACTTAAAATCACGACGCCAAAATCCGATTGGGCAAGCCCCTGATCGATCGATTTTCATATGCTGTCTCCAGCGTCAATATAAATTCGTCATACCAAACCGAATACCCCTCGTGTATTAGAGCCTGCGCTAATGGCCTTGCGATTTCGTCTTTGTCTTCGTTGGCGTGGCAGATGAATACGTCCCATTTTTTCCTTATGATTCCGCGGTTAGGGCTAGATGGCCGGCGTTGATTCTTGAGAGAGCCGAGGGTTTTCCCGTTTGCAATAAACTCCGTCGGGGGAATTTCGTGGATGGGCAGAGTTGGCATACGCTGATTATCGCGCTAAACGAAGTCTTCCGCCAGCGGAATTCGTGCCGAAGGCAGTTCCCCGCAGCAGGTGGCTACCGGATCACCTTCAGCGCCCCGCGGAAGAGTCCATCGAAATCGGCGCCCAGCGCGGCGTCTTTGGCTACCACCTGCTCGACGGCCTTCTCGGAGGCGAGGCGCTGGTAACCCAGGTTCACCAGAGCCGAAAGTACATCGTCCACCGCAGGCCCGCGCACGGACGATGGCGCGGGCGCAACGGCAAAGTCGTCGAGTTTGTCTTTCAGCTCGACCACCAGCCGCTCGGCCAGCTTCTTGCCCACGCCGGGGATGCGCATCAGTTGCGCGTGGTCCTGGCCGCGGATGGCCTGTACCGTCCGCTCCGACGATAGGCCGCTCAAGATCGTAATGGCCAGCTTGGGGCCGACGCCGGTGACGGTGATCAGCCGCTCGAAGAGCCGCTTCTCCTCGCGCTCCAGAAAGCCGAAGAGCGCGATCTGGTCCTCGCGCACCACGGTATGAATATGCAGCGCAGCCTCCTGGCCCACCGAGGGCAGCGCCGTAAAGGTCGGCACTGAAATGGTGACGTCATACCCCACCCCGGCCGCCTCGACGATGGCCTGGCCGGGCTGGATGTGGATGAGCTTTCCGCGCAAGTGAGCGATCATGGGCCTTATTGTAGAAGCCCTCGCCGGCAAATGAGCACCAATCTCGCGCAATCCCGTCCAAAGATCGGCGCGGTGTTGGCTCCGGTCCGGCCCCGCCGGATACAATAGGGTTTTGGGACGTGGCAGATGAGCGGCGCACGATTTTGAACTTTGGAGCAGGAGCACGTGAGAGGCATTTTCCGCCGCAGTCCGCGGCTTGAGCTGGTTCGAGGACTGGCGATCGCGCTGGCTTTGCCCGCGTTGTCAGTGGCCGCGGCGCACGCAACAGGCGTCGACACAACGACCACTCTGACCGCGACGGCCACGCAGGCCGCCGAAATAGGCCCTTCGGCAACCTGTACATTGACCAACCTCGCGGTGGTTGTCACTGGCACAGAGGGCGTGCCAGCCGGAACCGTCGCAATTGAGGATGGAACCGAGCCCGGCGCGGTTCAACTGGCCAGCGCGCCTCTGGACCCCACGGGCAAGGCCAATTTCGTCTTTGACTTGCCGACTGGCTCGTACTCTCTGAGCGCCGTCTATGCAGGCGATGGCACTGCCTTCAATACCTCCGCCTCCGCAGCCGCATCCGTATCCATCACTTCTCAGTGCGATTCCGCTTTTGTCGTGAACGTCTCCACCTCGACCTCTGCGACCGACCCCACCATCACCCTCACGCCCGGCCAGGCGGGAACGGCCACGATTACGGTTACGCCCTCGCAGGAGTTTGTATCCTCGCTGACGGGTCCAGCCTTTGTCACGATCTCCTGCTCAGGACTTTCCGATCTCGCATCCTGCACCTTTACGCCTGAGAATGTCGAGATCCTGCCCGGCCAGAGTGCGGGAGTCGTCAGCTCTATGGTGATTCAGACCTACGCGGCCAACACCACCTCCATCAAGCCGGCATCCCGGCCCGGAAGAGGCTCAAGTCCAATCGCCTGGGCGTTTCTGCTGCCCGGCGCGCTGGTTCTGGGCGGTCTTGGCTGGGGCGCGCGCCGCCGGAGTTGGGCCACGCGGCTTTCGCTGATGGCTCTGGTTGGCCTCGTTACCCTGTTGGGCACGACCGCTTGCAATCCGCGCTACTACTACGAGAACCACGGACCCCAGCCCAACCCGCCGACCCCGGCTGGAACGTACACGGTGAAAGTGGCCGCGCAGACCAGCAACGGCGTCACCGCCACCACTTACTTCACTTCCTTTGAGCTGACGGTGAAGTAGCTTGAAACCGCCGTCCGCATGAAGCACCGACATTCCCTTCCCGTGGAACTGTACGCAATGGTGGAGCATACGCCGCTTACGGTTCTGCTGGAGTGCGCCCAGCCGGGCGCTTCAGAACCCTGGACCCGCCTGTTCACCGCCCCCGCGCGCGTTCTCGTTGCCGACCAGCCTGCGGAGATTCCCAGGCTCTTTGCCGAGATCGAGAGCGCGGTTGCCGACGGCTCGTGTGCCGCAGGATTTTTCTCCTACGAGTGCGGCGTCTGCTTTGAACCCAAGGCGGGCCCGAGGCCAGTCTCCACCCCCTGCCAATCCGGAAAGCCGCTGGCCTGGTTTGGCGTCTATGAGCGCTGCTATCGATTCGACCATCTCACCGGAGCATTTGCCGGCGGCGATCCTCCCGGCATAGCCGAATTCCGCGTAGGCGGCCCGAGCGAAGACGCAGGGCCCCAGGCGAAGATCGAGGCAGCTTTCGGCCTTAGCGAATCCGAGTATTGCGAGCGCATCGCGGCAATCCACGAGTGGATTCGCGCGGGCGACGTTTATCAACTCAACTTCACCGTGCCACTGCGCGTCGAAACGGCAGCCGCTCCGGCCGCGCTCTATGCCCGGCTGCGCAATCGCCAGCCCGTTCCCTACGGCGCATTTTTGCATTGGCAGCCAGGCAGCCACATTCTTTCCTTTTCGCCCGAACTGTTCTTCCGCATGGATCGTCAGGGCGAGAACCGCCGCATCGTCACCCGCCCCATGAAGGGCACCGCGCCACGAGGACGCACCTCCCGCGAGGACCGCGACCGGTCCGAGTGGCTCCGCAACGACGCCAAGAACCGCAGCGAAAACGTCATGATCGTCGACTTGCTGCGCAACGATCTTGGCCGCCTATGCCGCTTCGGAAGCGTCCAGGTTGAGAGTCTGTTTGCCGTTGAGCGCTACCCGACGCTGTGGCAGATGACCTCGACGGTCACTGGCGAACTGCGCCCGGATGCCGGATTCCACGAGATCTTCCGGGCGCTCTTTCCCTGCGGCTCGATTACCGGCGCGCCCAAGGTGCGCGCCATGCAACTGCTTGCGCAACTCGAGCCGGAGCCGAGAGGCATCTACACGGGCGCTATCGGATTCTTCTCGCGCGAGCAGACGGTCTTCAATGTGGCTATTCGCACGCTGGAATTGCAAGGAGAAAGCGGGGGATCCGCTCTTCGGCGCGGCGTCATGGGCGTCGGCGGGGGCATCGTCGCCGACTCCGATGCGGCCGCCGAATTCAGCGAATGTCTCTTGAAGGCGGAGTTTCTCACCAGCCCGCCCAATCGATTGCCTGAAAGCTTCTCACTGATGGAGACGCTGCTGTGGCTTGACGGCTATCCGCTGCTTGAGTTGCACCTCGACCGCCTGGTGGATTCGGCCGGGTATTTTGATTTTCCCTGCGACCGGGAGGCGGTCAAGGCCGCGCTGCTTGCCCACGCGAGCACATTCCCCAGCCAAGAGCCTCGCAAGGTCAGGCTACTCCTCGACAGCGACGGCAGCCTCGGCATCGCCAGCGGGCTTCTGCCCGAACCGGGGATCGCCGCGGCCACAGACCCTGTCCGCGTCCGCATCGCCTCGGAACGCACCGATCCGCGCGACCGGATGCTCTTTCACAAGACCACGCACCGGCCTCTCTACGCGGCAGCCTTTGAGGCCGCTGCCCAGGCCGGCTTTGACGATGTGCTCTTCCTCAACCTGCGCGGCGAGGTTACCGAGGGAGCCATCAGCAATCTCTTTGTCGAGAATGACGGCCGATGGTCGACGCCGCCCATCGAATGCGGATTGCTGCCCGGCGTCTTCCGCCGCCATCTGCTGGAGACGCGGCCGACCATCGCAGAGCGTGTGCTTTTGCTCGAAGATCTGCGCCAGGCCGACGCTGTCTATCTGGCCAACGCCGTGCGCGGGCTGCGGCGCGTCGCTATTGACTGGGAAAGTGCCTGACGACTCGTTGCGGGTTGCTTTACCGAGCCTCCCTTATGGCATTCTCACCGTTCGTGCGATGCGGGGTTCGTAGCCTCCCACCCATTCGCCAGAAAAAGGCGAATGGATGGGGCACGGCGGATTCAAGCTCCTGCAATCGTCATGCCGTCAATGCGCAGCGTGGGCGAGGCGACCGCGCCACGGAACTCCAGGTCGTTGCCGATAGCGGTCACATTCATCAGCATATCGGCCAGATTGCCGGCGATGGTCACCTCTTCGACGGCGTGGGTGAGCTGGCCCTTCTCGATCCACAGGCCGGTGGCGCCGCGCGAGTAATCGCCGGTCACCACGTTGACGCCGAAGCCCATCAGGCTGGTGACGTAGAGCCCCTCCGGGACTCCCGCCAGAATCTCCTCCGGAGTCGGCGTTCCCGGCTTGAGATAGAGATTGCCGCAGCCGATGCCCGGCGCGCCGGCAAGACCCCGCGAGGCGTTGTGCGTGGACCTCATGCTCAGCTTGCGCGCGGCGTATGTGTTGAGCAGGTAGTTGCGCAGCACGCCGGCTTCCACCACCACGGTGCGCAGCGAGGGCAGCCCTTCTCCGTCAAACGGAGAGGTCCCGAAGCCGCCCATGCCCGAGGGCAGCAGCATGGTGTTGTCGTCGATGATGGTCAGTGCGGGCGAAGCGATCCGCTCGTCCAGGCGGCCAGCTAGAAAGGATGCGCCGCGCCAGATGGCGTCGCCGGAGGCCGCCTCGAAGACCGAGCCGACGAGCGAGCGCGCCACCTCCGGCGCAAAGACAATTGGAACCCGCTGCGTAGCCACGCGCCGCGCGCCCAGCCGGCGCAGGGTCCGGCGCGCCGCCTCTTTCCCTATTGCCTCGGGCGATTCCAGGTCCGCCAGCCGCCGCGCGCTCGACCACCAGCCGTCGCGCTGCATGGCCCCGTTCGCGTCCTTGGCCAGCGGCGCGGCCGAAACCCCGGCATAGCTGGTGCGGTAGCTGCCCGCAAAGCCTCGCGAGTTGGCCAGCGCCTTGCGCCCGGTGGCCGCGTCAAAGCTGCCGCCGTCGGAGTTCGTGATGCGCGGGTCTGCCTCGAGCGCCGCCGCTTCAGCCCGGCGCGCCCATTCGATCCGCTCCGCGCCTGCCAGCGAATACACATCCTCGTCGTAGAGGCGCAGGTCGCCAATGATCGAAATGCACGAGCCGAACTCGGCGCCCTCGGGCAGCCCGGTGAAGGGGTCTTCTTCGGTAACTTTAGCCAGCGCCAACGCGCCCTTGACCAGCCGGCGGATTCCGTCCGGGGTCAGGTCGCTGGTCGAAACCGAGGCCGAGCGCGTGCCCAGAAACACTCGCAAACCCAACCCCCGCGAGCCGGATTCCTTCAGCGTCTCCACCTGACCCATGCGCACGTTGACCGAGAACTCGTCGCCCTCGCGGGCTACAGCCTCGGCGTCGCTGGCCCCGCCTCTGACGGCCAGCACGACGACATCGGCGGCCAGCGATTCCAGGTCGAGCGCGGTCAGGTCGGATTGAACGGCGGATTCAGCCATGTCATCAAGCTATCAAATTTTGCGAATGGATGCAGCGGGCTGCCATCTTCGTGGCTAACTTTAGTGCTTTTCCGGCTGTTCAGGCTGCCAAGTAAGCGCAGACAACCTATCCGGAGAGGCCGCCTCGCGCATTTGCATCGGCTCGCGGAACGCCGGCCTTCCAGCGTCGAATGTGGAGAATAAATGGTCGGGACGGGCAGATTTGAACTGCCGACCCCTCGCACCCCAAGCGAGTGCTCTACCAGGCTGAGCCACGTCCCGACACAATCGAGCCGGCTCGGAGGGAGCCGGCTTAGGGTCTGAATCAGTTTACACCAGCCGGGCCTTCCCCGTTTCCGCCCTGCGCTGAGAATCGCCCGAAGAACCCCACCACAGCCGTTCGCGACCGATCCCTGATCCCTGATATCTGATCTCTGTTCTCTGTTCCCTCACTGCGACGGCGGAACGAACTCCTGCGGCAAAGCCGAGCCCTCGCTGAAGAAGAACTCCTCCATCTGCTCGACCAGGAACTGCTGCGCCTGCGGGGTCCAGGGCTGCAAGCGGTACTCGTTCAGCAGCATCTTCTGCCGGTCTACCCACTCGCCCCAGGCCGCCTTGGAGACGTTTTTGTAAATCTTCTGGCCGAACTCCGAGTCGAAGGGCGGTTCATCCAAGCCCTCCATCTCCTTCTTGTTGCGAACGCAAAACACCACATGTGCCATTCCGTATGCTCCCATCCCCCATTGTATTGGATCGGATGCATTGTGCAGCCGGTCGGCCTTCTGCTGTCCCTTGAACCCAAATGTCCTGCCCCGCGCAAATCTCCTGCCTTCATCTACCACAAATGCCGGAAAGAGAAATGAAAAGAATACGTCCTGTTTCCCCGCATATAGATTCCGCTTGACAAGAGGCTACGCCGGGGTTTTTTCTTATCTCGTCTCATTTCCACGCTTTTTGCACATGGCTTTCCGGATTTCCCCGGTTTGCCGATGCGACAATCGAATCTCGACTAAGGGAGGAATTACCATGTCCGACATGTCCGAATCGACACAGCCTGGCGTCTCCGACAACACTGCCGGCGCGATAGCCTACATCACAGTGATCCCGGCAATCGCCTTCCTGATCCTTGTCCCCTACAAAAAGAGCCCCTTTGTCCGCTTCCACGCCTGGCAATGCATCTACCTCAACTTTGTTGCGTTGATCCTCAGCTATGCGATGAGCTATGTCCTTGCGTGGTGCGGAGTGACCACGGAATCCCTTTTCGTGCTATGCGGATGGGTGATTGGGCTTTTCTGGGTGCTGATATGGCTCTTTTGCACAATGAGCGCCATGAGCGGCAAGCGCGTCAAACTGCCCATCATCGGCGCGCTCGCCGAAAGGCAGGCCAACGGGTAGATTCCCGATGGCTGAAGCAGGCGCGAGGGTGGCCTCCACGCGGCGCTCGTGTTCCGATTCCAGTGCGTCGCGCCCGGTCGGCGTTTACAGCGACCATCGTTGTCACGAAGCCGGGAAGGTTTTCAAAGTAGTTCCATCTCATCCCAAAGGAGAAGCAATGCCCGATGAAACTCCTCAATCCGGCCTGAGCGACACCGCCGCCTCTGGCCTCGCCTACTTCACCTTCATCCCGGCGATCATCTTTCTGGTGACTGCACCCTATAACCAGAAGGCGGCTATCAAATTCCACTCGTGGCAATCGATCTTCCTGACCGGCTTAGCGGTTTGCTGCTGGGTTCTACAGATGATCCTGATGTTCATCCCGTTCATTGGCTGGCTCATCTCGATCCTCATCAGCCTGTCGCTTCTCGGAATCTGGATACTGTGCGTCGTCAACGCCTTCAACGGCAAGCAATTCAGGCTGCCCGTGATTGGCGATCTCGCCGCCAAGCAAGCCGGTGTCTAAGCTGCCTCCATTTCATCGCATGGGCGCCGGGGTTCGCGAGACATCAGCGCCGCCTGCCTTTTTTGCCCAGCTTGTTGCGCGCCTTGATGGAACGAGCCGGCGCTGTGTTGGCCTTCTTTTTCTTCGCTTTAGGACGAGCTTTGGCGGCGATCTTGCCGGTCAGCGGAATACCCTCTTCCACAATCGAAAATTGCAGCCTGCGCTCGGCAGCCAGGATGCGGTCCAGGATCACCTGCACCCGGTCGCCGGCGCGGTAGCGGCGTCTCGTACGCTCGCCGATGATCTCATGCGTGTTTTCCCGCCAGGTATAGCGGTCGTCGCGCAGGGAATCAATCGGCACAAGCCCCTCGACAAACAGGCCGGTCAGCTCGACAAAGAGGCCATACTTCGCCGGATTCAGCACCAGCGCGGCAAACTCCTCGCCCACCCGGTCCTGCATGAAGCGCACCTTCTTCCACTCGACCAATTCGCGCTCGGCCTCGGCCGCGCGCCGCTCGGTCTGGCTGGTCTCCTCGGCAATCTGCGCCAGCTCCGCCTCCGGGATGGGCGGCTCGATGGGGAATCCGCCGCCCACCTTAGACGCGGTTGTGCTGCGCCGAAGGTGGAGCACTCGCATCCCGGCTGGCAGACCCTCGTTCGGATGCGTCCACGGCGAGTTGTGCCGCCCCTCGGCCACCAACCCTTCGCCGCACACCCCCTCCGCTAGCAGCGCCTTCACGATGCGATGCACGATTAAATCGGGATAGCGGCGAATCGGCGAGGTGAAATGGGTGTAGCTCGGCGCGGCCAGCGCAAAGTGGCCTTCGTTCGTCTCCGAGTAGCGCGCCTGCTTGAGCGAGCGCAGCATCAAGTAGCTGAGAATCCGCTCCTCCGGCTTGCCCTCGATCTTTGCGGCCAGCTTCTGATACATGCGCGGCGTCACCGGAATATCTTCCGCAACCTCATGCGTGCGGACGCCGCGGCCCGTGCGCAGCGCGTCGCGCCGGTCGCCTTTCGTTTGGATGCGCCGCACTGGCAGCGCGCCCAGCCCCAGCGTGTAGCCGAAGGCCGCCGCCAGCTCCTCAAACTGCACCACCCGGCGCGGCTCCGGCTTCTCGTGAATCCGGTAAATCGAGGGCACACCCAGATCTTCCAGCCAGGTGGCCACGCACTCATTCGCGGCCAGCATGAACTCCTCGATCAGCCGATTAGCCCAGGTGCGTTCCGACTTGGTCACGCCCCGCATCTGGCCCTGCTCGTCGAACTCGATGACCGGCTCGGGCAGGTCGAAGTCGATGCTGCCCCGCTCTTCGCGCCGCTGGTTCATCAGGCCGGCCAGCTTGCGCATCCGCTCGAAATCAGGAACGAGGCTGGCGTAACGCGCGCGGGTCTCGGCGTCGTTTTCGAGAATCGCGTGGACCTCGGTGTAAGTCATCCGCGCCGCCGATCGGATCACTCCTTCGACAATCTCGTAGCTCTCAATGCGCCCGGTTGCGCTGAGCTGCATGATGCAACTCACGACCAGCCGGTCTTCGGCGGGGCGCAGGCTGCAGATATTCGTTGACAGCTCCTGCGGCAGCATGGGAATCGCGCGATCGGGAAAGTAGACGCTGGTTCCCCTGAGCCGCGCCTCCAGGTCCAGGTCCGTTGCCGCGCGCACATATTCGGCCACATCGGCGATATGCACCTGAAGTTCGTAGCCGCCGTCGTGCTCACGGACTAGAACCGCGTCGTCAAAGTCGCGCGCCGTCTCGCCGTCGATCGTTACAATCGGCAATTCACGAAAGTCCCGGCGGCTGTTGGCTTCTTCGGGGTCGAGATGGGCAACGGCCCGTGCCTCGGCCAAGACATTGTCAGGAAAGACCCGCGGCAACTGGTGCTTGCGGATCATCATCTCCACGTCCACGCCAAAGTCATCCGGATTTCCCAGCACCTCGATGACACGCCCCACAGGCGAACGTGTCGGCGTCGGCCAACTGGTGATCTCCACATCGACGACCACGCCCTCCAGATCGGAGGGAGGCGGGGGTTTCAACCCCCGCATGAGGCCAGAAGAATCGGCGGGGGCTTTAGCCCTGGAGGGATGTTCTTCGGGCACCTTCCCCTCTCTTTTCGCTGCCTGCAAAGCCGCCGCAGCCTCATTCCCAAGCACACGGTGAGGCGTGGCCGCTTCGCTCGCCGGCGGAATCTCTTGCCCTTCCGGAATCAAAATCTGCTGCGTCATCCGCTCGTCGAAGGGCACAACCGTATTCCCCTGCGAGCGCTCCGACCGCGCATAGTGAAAGACGCCGACCACGGTGGGGTTGCGCCGCTCCAGAACGCGAACAATGCGGCCCATCCGCCGCCCATCGGCCTTGGGCGGCTCGACCTCGACCAGCACCTGATCGCCCTGCATCGCCCCGTTGATTTCGTTGGGAGGGATGAAGATGTCTTCCTGAGCCGCAGCCGCCTGGCCGGCCTGGCGCGCATTGGGCCTGACAAAGCCGTAGCCGTCGCGATGCAAGTCCAGCCGCCCTGCCGCCAGATTGTCGCGCGAACCGCTCGCGCCGAGCGGACGGGGGATGCTCCAGTGCTCGCGGTCCAGCTTGGTCAAAGCGCCACGCACCGTCAGCCGCGCGAGCTGCTCCAGCAGCAGACGGCGCTGCATTCCGCCGCCCAGCGACAGCTCGCGCACCAGTTGCTTGTATCCGGCTTTTTGGCCGGCGGAGCGGGCAATCCTCGCCAGCAGTTCGTGATCGGTCATATCTCTAATGAGAGCACAAACAAAGGGAGCTCCGCGGAGCTCCCTTCGGAAAAGCTGTTATCAGCGCTATTTCTGCTCAGCCGGTGGCGCGGCGCTCGCGCTTCCGCCCAGCTTCATGTTGTCGCGGATCAGGTTGGCCAGCAGAACATCGACCAGCGTACCGCCCTGGCCGCCTGCGCCGCCCCCGCCCGCAACGATCTGCGGAACGAGTTGGGTCTTGTTTTGCGCCAGCGCTTGCACCACCTGCACCAGCGCGTAGTTGCCCGACTCCATCGAGTCGATCTTCAGCTTGATGACATCCGCCTCGGCGGTTCCAACGGCCAGCGTCTTCGAGGCTTCGGCGTTGCCCACGATGGTGATGACGTTGCCGTCCGCCTCGGCGTTGATCTTCTTCGACTGCGCCTGTCCGCGCGCTCCTTCGATGGCCGCTTCGGCGCCGAACTTGGCAATGGTCACGCTCCGCTCGGAATCGACGACGCGGGCTTGCGTGTCAGCCATGGCGCGGGCCTGTTGCAGATCCTTGCGGGTCTCTTCCGCCAACTGCTGGGTCTTGTAGGTCACCTGCTCCTGCTCGGCGATCTTGCGGTCGGTGAGCGTTTTCATCAGCGCTTCGGGCGGCGTGATGTCGCCGATCAGCGTATCGATGGCGTTGACGTTGTACTCGGAGAGAGCCGCGGCAATCGAGATCTTCGCCTCCGCCTGCCGCTCGCTGCGCTTCTTCAAAAATTCGATTACGTCGGACGTCTGCGCCGCGTTGCGGAAGTAGTTGCCGATCGTCGGCTCGAGAACCTGCGTCACCAGATTGGCCATCGTCCCAAAGCGGGCGATCACCTTGGGCGCATCGTTACGCGGAACGTGAATGATCTGGCTCACGTCCAGGTTGAAGGT
This sequence comes from Occallatibacter sp., assembly GCA_049520855.1. Taxonomy (GTDB): domain Bacteria; phylum Acidobacteriota; class Terriglobia; order Terriglobales; family Acidobacteriaceae; genus Telmatobacter. The sequence goes on along the minus strand of JBEKPI010000002.1, from coordinate 51,170 downwards.
AAATCCATCCGAAGAGCGCACAGTAATCGTGCAAAGCTTTTCATCGAGCTTGTGCGCTTCAGACTTGCCCGTTGCCCAGTTCAGCACGATGTTTGCGGTGGGCACAATCTCCACCTTGTGCGTGAAGGGATTGATCGGGTACTTGCCCGGATCGAGCGGATCGACCCAGACGCCCTTCTCGCCGCGCGTGACCAGATTGCCGTGCTTGAAGCTGTCTCCCGTTACGTCCTTGCCCTCCTCGCCGACATAGGCGATGACCACGCCGACGTTGGCAATGGGAACCTGGGTCATGGGATTGGTCTCGACGGTGGCGAAGCGCGGATTGATGTAATACCGGCCAGCCAGAATCACCTGTTCCTGCAGGCCCTTGCGCCCGCCGTTGGTGATGAAAGCCTCGGCGTCCTGGTACATGTTATGTCCGGGGATCTCTCTGCCGGCAATCTCGCCGGTTGCCAGCGGCTTGCCGTCCTTGGTGGTCACCACCCCGACCATGTTGTCCGGAATCTCCAGCACGTCGCCCATGGTCACATGGAAGAGCGCGGAGTTGATGCGATATGTTCCTGGGGGAATGATGGAAATCTGCGGCCCGCGCTCGCCGCCGCCCGTCAGGAACTCCCGCGCATTCTGGAAGGAATTGCAATCCACGGTCCTGGCCAGTACACGGCCGTCCGAGAGCGGATGGCCGTCGCGGGCCTCGACGATGCCGATGTGGATATTGTCGATGGTGATGAACGGCACCATGTAGACCGCGTACTGCCACGCCCAGAGGCCAAAATGGATGCCGGGGGCGAGTGTGTCCGCCTGCATCCCGGCCTCGCCGTTCAACGCGACGATGGCGCCGTCGGGCAGGGTCCGGTGCTTGCCGAAGAGCACCCATTTCTTATTCACTATGCCGATCTGGTCCTGCGAGACGATGACCGTCCCAAAGAAAATGCGCAAGATCGCCTTATGCAAGACCAGAATGAGCACAAGCGCGGCGATCCATCCGTACCTGACCAGCAGGTCAACCATTGCCGTATCCATACCGTGAATCTCCTTTTGTTGTGGACCCACCATCATAGCGCAAGAAACGGCGATCCGCCCGCCTTGTCTGAATTAGAATGGCGGAAACGCAGATTTCCAGGCAGCCTGCTGGAGGATGCGATCCTGCCGCGGCCGCCATCGGGGCCGGCAAAGGCGTATACTTCGGCTGTCAATCAGATTTTGGGCTCAGGGCAATCGCCTTTGCCTTGGAAAGCCCAGTCCCCCAGGGACAGAAAAGGAACCATCGTGAGCGCAATGTGGAAACCCACCCAAACCGGACCGACCTCCCTCACCCCTCTGCCAGAGCCGTCCCGCCCTTTGCCGCCCGCTCCCGCCGTTGAACCCGCCGCTCGCCCCCCGGTTTCGGCCGGCGATCAGGCTACAATCGGCAAGGGCCTGCTGGTCAAGGGAGATATCTCCGGCACCGAGTCGCTGTACATCGACGGCAAGGTCGAGGGCAGCATCAACCTCCCCGGCAACCGCGTCACTGTGGGCCGCAACGGCCAGGTTGCCTCCAGCATCAATGCCCGCGAAATCGTCATTCTGGGCAAAGTGCGCGGCAATGTATCGGCCTCCGACCGGGTCGAAATCCGCGCCGAGGGCGCTCTGACCGGCGACGTGACCGCGGCGCGCATCAGCATCGAGGACGGCGCATTCTTCAAGGGCGGCATCGACATCAAGAAAGCAGATGCCAAGCCGGGTTCCGTGGTCGATGCCAAGCCGGAACCGCCCAAGCCTGCCCAACTGTAGCCGCGTCTTCATTCCCGCTCCGGCACAAGCGCCCCCGCGGCCACGGGGGCCTTTGTCTTCAGAAGGCCTGCTCCCAATTGGCTCGTTCATGTGCCGAAGGTGCGCCCCTGACGGCGGAGATTTCAGAAAGATTCGGCAATGAATTGCACATTCTGTCGCGTAAACTTCTTCAATTGAAATAGATAATAATGAATGAGCCGGATATGACGGGACGAGTCTTACCCCATCCCCAGCCGCTTCATCGCCACTCTGGGCAGCGCCGATCCAGTCTTCTCCAGCACCCATTTCACAATTGCGACCCACAGCGCCGTCCCGGCCACCAGCACAGCCAGGTCGATCCAGCGAACCTGTCCAGGCAGAGCCTTGTGCGCTACGCCACCCAGCCACCAGAAAGTCACCCCAACCCCCGCGCCGCTCGCTACTGCCGCCAGCAGGCACCGGCCCATCTCCGCATAGTCGAGGCTGGCCAGCGAGACCATCCGCCGCAGGTGCAGCAGCGTCGCCAGGGATACGGTTTGGAGCGCAATGCCGAGGTCCGATGCGATAGCCAGTCCCATGGCTCCCTGCCAGCGGTAGAGCGTTGCGTAGATGGGTATGGAAACCAGAGTGACCGCCGTTGCGGCTCCCATCGGCGTGAAGGTATTTCCGGCGGCGTAAAAGGCGCGGGAGTAGATCGCCTGCGCCGACCACAGAAACAGCGAGATCGAGAAAACCACAAAGTAGGCGGCGCATTCCCGGCAATCGGCGGCGGAGAAGCGTCCGCCGAGATAGATCAGTTCAACCAGAGGCGCCGCCAGCGCGGCCATTGCCGAAGCACCCAGCAGTCCCAGGGCGGTTACGCGGGCAACGGAGTCGGCCACTCCAACCGCGAATTCGTAGTGCCGTTCCTTTGCCCACAGGCTGGCGAAAAACGGCATCGAAGCCGCGCCCGCCGCGCCCGCCAGAATGGCGATGGGGGCGGCAAAGAGTTGTTTAGCTACATTCATCAGCGTAATTGCTCCGTCGGTAGACGAAGCAAAATAGGAGATGATCCACGGATCGGCTGAAACCAGCGAAGCGCCGGCCATGAGCGGCAGCGACAGGCGCACCCACTCGTGCAGGCCCTCGTCGCGCCAATCGAGAATGGGCCGGAAGCGCAGGCCAGCCCGATGCACGAAGAAGGCATTCAAGAGAAAATTTCCCAGGAATGCTCCCGCCAAGGTGCCGATCGCCAGCGAGGAGATGCCCATGTGCTTGACCAGCAGGAGGCCGCCGGCAATGGTGCCCAGGTTGTAGATCAGCGGAGCGATCCCCTGCACCGTAAACTGCCTGCGCACGAACAGCACAGCTCCAAAAACTCCGCTGGCAAAGAAACACAGTTGAGCCGGCAGCAGAATGCGGGTCAGGCGGACGCAAAGCCGCGCCTTTTCCGCATCGAATCCATGAAACATGTGGCGGACATACCAGGGGGCCAGAAACTCGGCAACCACGATGGCGCCGCCCAGCACCAGGCACATCGTCGTGAGAATCACAGAGAGCGACCGCTCGCCCTCCGCCTCGCGCCCGGTATCGCGGTAGCGCGTGAGGATTGTGACCAGAGTGGCCGAAAGCGCGCCTCCAACGAGAAAGTAAGAGACCATGTCTGGAAGCTGGAATGCGGCGTAAAAAGCGTCCGTGTTGTGGCCGAAGAGCCAGGCAATGTACTTCGTCCGGACGAGCCCCATGATGCGCGAGAGAAATCCGAAGGCCATCATCAGGATGGTTGCGGAAAAAAGGGTATGCGTGCGCGCAGGGTGCAGCAGCCTCATGGCGCGCGCCCATCTGGACTGCGCCGGCACAGAAGGTAGGGTTGATGGCTCGTCTGACACTGGAGTTGATTTTACCGGGGCGAGGGCAAGGGCGGTAAGAGACCTTCAGGAACAGTGGTTATCGATACTCCGATTGGCTGGCGCAAATCGACAGCGCCGTGCCCCATTCTTTCGCCTTCTTTCTGGCGAAAGAGTGGGAAGCCACGAACCCCAACCGCTCAGTTCATCACGAGCATTTTGACTCGCCTTGGTGAGTCACGGCTCGAAGAGGAACCGGCCGGGAGCCCCAAAAGGACCGCGCGCCAGTCTCGTGGACATCCCCGCCGCCTATTACTTTAGTGTGAATTCAAGTGATCAATTTCGTACTTACATGTAGTTACCTGTACGGTCGCGCCTGTAATGTAAGGGGGACAGACAATTCGGTGCCAGTTCTAGAGGACTCCCCCCGGTGAAGAGACTGATCCCAGTCGTTGTGATCGTCCTTGGCTGGGCCTCGGCTGCCTGGGCAGCGCCGCCCGTCACGCTTACCACGTTGCGCGCTATCCGCGCCCTTCGCAATGCCGGTGCCAGCCATGAGTTCCCCGTTGCCTTCAAGGCGACCGTTACCTACTGCCGCGACGATGAAAATACTATTTTTGTGCAGGATGCCGGCGCGGCAGTCCTTGTCTCCAGCGCCCAGAATACCAAGCGGGATACCAGGCTAGTTCCCGGTGATCGCGTTCTGGTGGAGGGAAAGACGGATGCGGACTTAAGCGCCAACGTGCGCAGTGAAAAGATCACCTGGCTGAGCCACGGCGCCGTACCCCAGCCGGTACCGGCCAGTTTCGACGAGTTGATCCGTGGCCAGCGCGACGGCATGCTGGTTGCGGTGAATGCCGTGGTGCGCGCTGCCGATCTGGAAAAGCAGCCGAATCCGCGCGACTCCACCTTGCCGATGGCAACCGGCGCCCACCTGCAACTGCTCGCTGGGAACGGCAGTCTTGAGGCGTCCGTTGACAGCGGCGAAGACGCAAGCGCGCTGGCAAGCCTGCTCGACGCCCAAGTGAAAGTCATCGGGATCGGCGGCAGGGTTTTTGACGCCAAAATGCAGGCGACGGGGATACTGCTTCATGTATCGAGCATGGCGGATGTGAAGGTTCTGAGACGCGCCGCCGTCAGCGCAATGTCCCTTCCGGTCACGTCCGTGGACAAGCTTCTCGCCGGCAATCGCGCGCGCGATCTCGCTACTAGGGTCCGGGTTCGCGGAACCATCTCTTATTACGAGCCTGGGAGAGCCGTTGTTCTGCAGAGTGGCTCCAGGAGCCTGTGGATCGCAACCAGGATGGCCAGCAGCGACTTGCGAGTCAACGATTCAGCGGACGCAACCGGATTCCCCGACAACCGCAGCGGTTTCCTGACGCTGATCGACGGCGAAATCTGGGATAGCCAAACGCCCGCCGTCGTCCCAACGCAACAGGCGACCTGGCAGCAGCTCGCATCCAGCAGCTATCCATTCGGGCTGGTCTCTGTCGTGGCAGATGGGATGACAGAGGTCCAGTCGGCCTTGCAAGACAAGTATGTTTTCTCCTCCCAAGGCCAATTGTTCACGGCGGTTTACAACCACGTGGACGAGGCGGATTCGTCCATGCTGCAGATTCCGCAGGGATCCAGTGTCCGCGTGACCGGGATCTGCATCCCCGAAAACTTCAACCCGTTCGGATCCCCAGCTTCCTTCGAGATTCTCCTGCGCTCCCCCGACGATATCGCGATCGTCGCCAAGCCCTCCATGCCCGCCGTTAGCAACCGGAACATTATCTTCGGCCTGATGCTGCTGGTGGTGATTGCGGTAAGTTTCTGGGGGTGGACCCTCAAGCGCAGAGTGCGCCGTCAGGCCGGCAAACTGGCCACAATGGCCTATCTCGAACAACGCCGTAGCCGTATCCTTGCGGACATCAACAGTTCAAAACCCCTGGCTGAAATTCTCGAATCGATATCGGAGATGATCTCCTTCATGCTTGGTGGCGCTCCCTGCTGGTGCGGCATCAACGATGGAGAGCCGCTTGGCAAATACCCTCCGAGCGCAAGCCAGTTGCACATCCTCCAGGAAGAGATTCCGGCCCGCTCCGGCCCGCCGCAGGGAACCCTCTTTGCCGGCCTCGATTCCGCGCCTATCCCCGGCGTTCAACGCACCTTCGCCCAGGAAAAGGAGGTTCTTTCCGGGGGAGCGAAGCTGGCCATGCTGGCTATGGAAACCCGTAGGCTTTACGCCGACCTGATACGCCGCTCGGAGCTTGACCTGCTCACCAATGTCTACAATCGCAGTGCGCTGTGGACGCGCCTCGACACCCTGGTTGCGGAGGCGCGTCAGAATTCCAACGTCTTTGGCTTGATCTACATTGACCTGAACCAGTTCAAGCCGATCAACGACCGCTACGGCCACCACGTGGGGGATCTCTTCCTTCAGGAGGTCGCAAAGCGCATGAGCCAACAGATCCGCTCCCATGACATGCTCGCGCGGCTGGGCGGCGATGAGTTTGCCGTGCTGCTTCCAATGGCGCGCTACCGCACAAATATCGAGGAGATCGTCCTGCGCCTGGAACATAGCTTCAAGGCGCCATTTCTTGTTGGCGGCATATTCCTGCACGGCTCCGCCAGCTTTGGCTACGCCGTTTATCCCGACGACGGCGCCACCAGGGACAGCCTGCTGAACGCCGCGGACGAAGCCATGTACGCGGCCAAGAACTTCCGCAAGGAGATCGGTGGAAGAGCGACCGGAACCCATGGACTCGCGTCCGCGGACCCAAGCCCCGCATAAAGCAGGCTCGACACCTCGCGGCGCCTTTTCATTCAACTTCCAGGGATTTACAGAGGGCGGAGTTGAGGGCGATTCAGCGACGGGAGTTGACTTTAGAGGGGTTGCGGGCAAAGACGGCAGGCATCCATGAAAACATGCGTTAAGTTTTGCTTGGATTGTGAGCTTTGAGAATCCACCGGCATGACCCAGGTTTCGACTTGAGCACTGTAAAAACCGCCACTGCCGATCCAACTCCGTGAATCTCTCGCGCGGCGAAACCAGAACAACGCTCCCGCCTCGGTAAATTCGCCCGAACGCGTGGCACGGGCACCCGTGCGTGCCGCCCCTCCCGCCTCTTTTTTGTAAGTTCGTGAAACGGCGAAGCCTCCTTGAGCACTATCCCTGAGACCCGAAGAACAGCCTCGGGCTACAACAAAAGAGAGGTCTCCCCCCAATGAGCGAGTTACAGCGGAACACCCCGGCACACGCCGGCAGGCTGGTGGCCGTCACCGGCAAAATCCCCGCAATCAGTTCCAGGAACCGCAAGCGGCTCTCGGTCTTCCTGGTCGAGAAAAACACGATTCTCAGCCAAAGCCCGGTGGGCGAGGGCGGAACGTTCCAATTCCACGTGGCGAAGCACCTGGCGGGCGCGTCCGGAGTCTTCGCCGTTCTGGGCCCCAAAGGCCTGGATGGCGAGTCGCTGGCAAGCCGCGCCGACCTGCCGCGGGTAGCGCTGGCAAGCGGCGACAGGCACGAGAGCGGCGCCATCGAATTGAGCTTTGCCGCGGAGAAGATCAGTGACGAACTGATCGACCTGTGGTGGATCTGGTGCCGCGAATACACCGTTTCGGGTACGCTTGAAACGGCTGGCGGCTGCCCGGCCGGTGCCAGTGTCACGGTCTACAACGTGACCTGCGGCGTGGGTGGTTTGGTGGAAACACCGATCGAAACCGTGTCCACCGACGCCAACGGCAACTTCACCTTCAGCTTCAACTGGTGTTCGCGCGCCTGCTGGTGGCCTTGCTGGCCCATCTGGTGGCATTGCTGGCCATGGTGGTGGGAGCTGGACATCCTGGCGGTGCTCGAAAACGTCGAGCGCCAGATCGTGGCGCAATCCGCGGCCAATGCGATCGTCGCGCCAGTCAGCGTAGCGCCGCTTCGTCAACCGGCTGCCGCCGACCTCATGACCGGGGTTGGATTTGCTGCTACGCGCGCCGCGTCGGCGCTCAAGCCCGACAGCGCCCGCACCGAGCTGATCGCCTCCAAGCTCGCCAACCCCCGCATTCGCGAGCTGTTCCCCTACTGGTGGTGGTGCTGTGAGAATCCCAACATCGTCTTCAGCGCAACGCAGGGTGCGACGGTGATTCTCAACGAAGATCCCAACACCAGCACCCGTTGGTGCTTTGCCAGCGGCCAGACCGTCTCGCTGACCGCCAACAACGAAGCCATCGGCGCTTGCCCGCAGCAGCCGCCTTCAGACAACTGCGCTTTTGCCTGGACTTCCGTTGGAGATATGCCCGGAGGCATTTTGGTCGGGGATATAACCTCGGGCTACGCCAACGGCTCGGGCGCTTGCAGCAACCTGGCCTTTGCCGGCACGCTGAATCTGAATGGGGTTTTGGCCGGCGACTGCGCGGCCTACTACCAGGTGCTCGCCGGTGAGTGGGGCGGCAACGGCAACCCCGCCAGGGGCGGCACGGCTCCGCTTACCAGCGCGCCGCTTTCGCTGCCTGGGCAGTTGGTGAACTGGGTTTCCATCTGGCGCGACGCCACCCATTCGGTGGAGGTTGACCCGATCGTGATGGGGCCGTTCAACTACAACGGGTACAGCAACCTCTACGTCACCCCGACCCAGCGGCAGGCCGGCGTGCCTGCCTCCATCGCCGCGCAGATCGGCACATTCCCGACAGTTTCCGGCGCGGATTTCGTGATCGGCTGGGATGCTCCCGACCTGGTGCTGCAGGTGGCTGCCGGAGATCTGATCGCTCCGGCGACGGCAAACGGAGTGACGCTCACGCTCAACCCGTTTGACTCGACCGGAACCCCGATCATTCCCTTCACCTTGCCTGATAACTTCGACATGGGCCCCGATCTGACGCTGATGGTGGACACGACGCCACTGACAACGGCCAGCATCGGAACGGTCACCGTATACAACTCGGACGGGACTGTGGCTGCGCAGACGACCGCATCCAGCAACACCTGCCCCGCCTACCAGATCACGACGCCGAGCGGGTATGCGCTGATTACGACCAACGTCACCGACAACAATGGGCACCTCTGCGAGTACTTCATCCAGACCCAGTACGGGGATGGGTTGTATGCTCCGGCGATTCCCTCGGATCGGGATTACGCGCAGGCGCCCGCGTCGTTCTCGGCGGCAATAACGCCTCCGCCTTACGGCGTCAGCGCGGGCTATGGGCTGCCCAACACGCTGCCCGCCCCAACCGCAACCGTTCCTGCGATCCCAGCGTGGAGTTTCGTCGGAGGAGGAGACGAAACCTACGTCCAGATCCTGCAAAGCTGCTGCTACGACTTCCAACTGTGGGTGAGCAAGCGGACGACCGACGGCCAGACATTCGCGTGCAGCGAGGGTCTTGCCACGTTCCAGACGGTGAACATCACCGTAGCGCCCTGAGGGGCATACCCCTTGCGGCAACCCGGCGGACCATGAAACGGTCCGCCGGTACGACGGCGGCGGACCGGGCAACCAACCGGTCCGCCGCGAACTTCCAGCGTTTTTCAATAAATGGCTCGATGCGGATTTTTGGAAACGCCCCAGACGGCAGGGAAGAGGTCGCATGAAATTCTATTGGCTCTTGCTCGGCCTGTTGACGGTCTGGCGCCTGACGCACTTGCTGAGTGCCGAGGACGGACCCTGGGATCTGGTCGTGCGCCTCAGGCGTGCGGCAGGCACGGGGTTCTGGGCCGGCCTGCTCGATTGCTTCTACTGTCTCAGCCTGTGGATGGCTGCTCCGATCGCATGTCTTATCGGCAGCAGTTGGACCGAGCGCCTGCTCTTGTGGCCGGCTCTCTCCGCTGGGGCCATCTTCTTTGAGCGCGTGATGCCGGAGAAACCTCCGCCGTTACCCTACACCTACGACCACCAGGAGGACTCCTATGTGTTGCGGCAAGAATCGCCAGCAGTTGCAGATGCAGATACAGACAGCGCTTCGGAAGAGCGTTTCGCCACCGCCGGGAAGTAATCCGGTGCCGGTTGCGCCAACCGCGCCATTGCCCGCCAGCGGCCCCCACGGGCGGCCACCGCTGTTCTTCGCCGGCGCGCGCCCCAGTGCGGCCCCGCACGGTCGTGCGCGCCTCCCGCTCATTCATCAGCGGGGCCCCGCACCCCGCGGCTGAGCGCGCCCCGTGCTCGATAACAATTTTTTGCGTTGCCGCGCACCTCCTATCTGGCGCAGTCCTATCGCGCCAGATGTGGGACCCCGCCAGCCTTCATGAGCGTCCTGCGACTCCCTTCAAAGCCACCCCTTCCAACCGCCTCCTTTCTGGCTTGCCCTCCGCGCGCTTGCAGCGGCCTGCCATTTACAATGTCTACGCAGGTTCCGTTGACCGCGGCGCGGCGCCGCAATCAAAAGGATCAATATGGTTCGTTCTTCGCGACGCGGTTTTCTTCGAGCAGCAGGGTTGATAGCCACAGCCTGCGCCGCTCACCCGCTCTTCGGCGCCTCCGCCTCATCGACTTCCCCCTTCAGGATCGCTGTTATCAACGATGAAATCTCGCAGGACTTCGACCACGCCTGCTATGTCGCCTCGAACGACTTCGGAATGAACTGGATTGAACTTCGGTCCATGCGGAGCACGAATGTGACCGCCCTGAGCGCGGCCCAGATCGACGAAGCCCGCAAGATCCTCGCAAAATACAATCTCCAGGTCACCGACATTGCCAGCCCGCTCTTCAAGACAGATTGGCCTGACGCGCCGCGTTCGCAGAATGGAGCCAGGGGAGACATGCACGGCGATGACCCAATGCCCGGAGTGATCGCAAGCTTTGCTTATATACGAGGGGTTCTCGCGGGCATGGGATATGCCGGCCGCGCTTGAACATCGCGAGGGTTGAGTTATGCTGATTCACGAAGATCGTCTCTTTCCCCCTGATCCCGTCGCGCGCGCAATCGCCAAGGCGTTGTATGCGCAGGTTAAAGCGTTGCCCATTGTCAGCCCGCACGGCCACACGCAGGCGGCGTGGTTTGCCCGCAATGAGCCATTTCCAGACCCCGCGACGCTGCTGGTGCAGCCCGATCACTATGTCTTCCGGATGCTCTACAGCCAGGGCATTTCCCTTGAGGACCTTGAGATTGGGCAGCCCGAACTGAAGAACGCGCGCAAGGTCTGGCATATCTTCGCCAGCCACTATCATCTCTTCCGCGGAACGCCGACGCGCATGTGGCTGGACTTTGTCTTTCATGAGCTATTTGAACTCGAGGAGCGTCTGTCGGCAAGCACAGCGGATAAGTACTTCGACACGATATCGGAGCGGCTGAAGTCGCCGGAGTTTCTTCCGCGCGCGCTGTACGAGCGTTTCAACCTGGAGGTGCTCGCGACAACCGATTCTCCGCTGGATTCGCTGGCCGATCACAAAGCCATCAAGGATTCAAATTGGAAAGCGCGGATACTTCCAACCTTCCGGCCTGACGCGGTGGTCGATCCGGAGTTTGCGGGATTCAGAGAGAATGTATCGGAACTGGGCGAGCAGACCGGAGAAGACACATGGAACTGGCCCGGCTATCTGGCTGCGCTGCGCGCCGCGCGCGCCCGCTTCATCCAGCACGGCTGCACCGCGACCGATCATGGGCATCCTACGGCGCGAACCGCCGACCTTGGCGCGCAGAAAGCCGCGGAACTGTTTCGCCGCGTGATGGACGGCAGCGCCAATGTGGAGCAGCAGGAGGTTTTCCGGGCGCAGATGCTGACTGAGATGGCCGGGATGAGCCTGGAAGACGGCCTCGTGATGCAGATCCATGCGGGCAGCGCGCGCAACCACAATCGCGGGCTCTTTGAAAGCTATGGCCGCGACGTGGGCGCGGATATTCCCCGGCCAACGAATTACGTGGATGCGCTTCGTCCCTTGCTTGACCGATTTGGAAATGAACGCGGCTTGACCATTATTCTCTTCACTCTGGACGAATCGACTTATAGCCGCGAGTTAGCTCCGTTGGCCGGACACTACCCATGTTTGCGGCTCGGGCCCCCGTGGTGGTTTCATGACAGCCCCGAGGGCATGATGCGTTTTCGCGAGTTGGCAACAGAGACGGCAGGCTTCTATAACACGGTGGGTTTCAACGACGATACGCGGGCCTTCCTCTCGATCCCTGCGCGGCACGATGTGGCGCGGCGCATTGACTGCGCCTTTCTTGCCAAGCTGGTCAGCGAACATTGCCTGGGCGAAGACGAGGCCTTCGAAGTGGCATACGATCTGACTTACAGGCTGGCAAAGGAAGCCTACCGGCTTTAAGGAGACGAGCATGGCTGAAACGGCGGCGCCCAGCGCCCAGATTGAAGAGGAATCCTCGACCGGCGCGCGGCTCGGACGTGTGCGCTGGACAATCTGCGCCATGCTCTTTGCCGCTAGCTCGATCAACTACATGGACCGCCAGGTCATCGCAATCCTGAAGCCTACACTTGAACATAGCATTGGCATGACGGAACTAGGCTACAGCCACATCGTAGTTGCCTTTCAATTCGCCTACACTCTTGGCCTTCTGGTTGCCGGATGGTTTATCGATAAGGTCGGCACACGCATTGGCTATATGGTCATCATGGCTGTCTGGAGCCTCTCGGCGATGGGCCATGCGCTGGCTAACACCGTATTGGAGTTCGGCATTGCGCGGTTCTGTCTCGGGCTTGGCGAATCGGGCAACTTTCCCGCGGCGATCAAGACCGTGGCCGAGTGGTTTCCGCAGCGCGAGCGTTCGCTGGCCACCGGCATCTTCAACTCCGGAACCAATGTTGGAGCGATTCTGGCTCCGATCCTCGTGCCCTGGGTGACATTGCACTACGGATGGCATGCGGCCTTTCTGGTCACGGGGTTTTTCAGCGCAACCTGGATTCTGTTATGGTTCAGCAAGTATCGCAAGCCCAGCGACCATCCCTCGCTCAAAGAGGCTGAGTTGCGCCACATCAATCGGGAATCGGCAGTGCAGGCGGAGCCCGCCATTCGCTGGAGCCGATTGCTGGCCTACCGCCAGACCTGGGGATTCTCGATTGCCAAGTTTCTCACCGATCCAATATGGTGGTTCTATCTCTTCTGGATGCCGGATTTCTTCAGCAAGAGATTTCATCTGGACCTTTCACATTTGGGGCTGCCGCTGATCGTCGTTTATAACGCCTCGGCGATTGGCAGTATCGGCGGCGGCTGGCTGCCGGCGCCCTTCCGCCGCCTGGGCGCTTCGCCGGGTTACGCCCGGCTGGGGGCCATGCTCTTGTGCGCCTGCGCTGTCGTTCCCGTCTGCCTGATCAACTACCTGCACTCGGAGTGGGCCGCCATCGCGCTGCTCAGCCTGGCGGCCGGCGCTCACCAGGGATGGTCGGCCAATCTCTTTACTACGTCGTCGGATATGTTCCCTCGAAGCGCCGTGGGATCGGTGGCGGGCATCGGCGGCATGGCCGGGTCAGCCGGCGGTTTTCTGCTCGCCACTTACGCCGGCTATATTTTGCAAATCACAGGCAGTTATGCCACCCTCTTTGTCATCGCCGCCAGCGCTTATCTGACCGCTCTGCTGCTGCTTTACCTGCTTGCCCCCGGATTGAAGAGAGCGGAGTTCGCCCTATGAGTCTCTTTTGCGCAACGGGAAGCGCCGATACCGACCTCACTCCTGAGCAATTGAAAGCTCTGCTGGCGGAGGGCCTTGCCAAACTCGGCCCTCGCAACAAAGTGCTTGCGGTTCCGCCCGATCAGAGCCGCGCGCACTCTCATGCCGGCGAACTGACCAGTTATGCGTGGGAGTACTTCGGCGACCGGCTCAAAGCGGTTCTTCCCGCCCTCGGCACGCACACCGCGATGCGGCCGGACCAAATTGCCCGCATGTTCCCCCATGTGCCGCTCGATCGCTTTCGTGTTCATCGCTGGCGTACCGATATTGAGACGCTCGGCGAGGTGCCCTCAGAGTTTATTCACGAACAGTCGGAAGGCAAGCTGAGTTATGCGTGGCCGGCGCAAGTCAACCGGCTCATCGCGCGCGGCGGCTTTGACCTGATCCTTTCGATCGGCCAAGTCGTTCCGCATGAAGTGATCGGCATGGCCAATTACAACAAGAACATTCTGGTCGGCACTGGAGGCCGCGAAGGCATCAATCGCAGCCATTACCTGGGCGCGGTCTACGGGATGGAGCGCATCATGGGCCGCGCGCAGAACCCGGTGCGCAACGTGCTCAACTACGCATCCGACCATTTTCTGCGGCATCTGCCCATCGTCTATGTGCTCACGGTCGTCGCAAGCCGCGCCGACGGAGGGCTCGCGGTGCGCGGCCTGTTCATCGGCGACGACGTTGAGTGCTTCAATCTCGCAGCCGAGTTAAGCCTGAAAGTTAACTTCGAAATGCTCGACGAGCCGATCCAGAAGGCCGTCGTGTATCTCGATCCGAGCGAGTTTCATAGCACGTGGCTGGGTAACAAAGCGATCTATCGCACGCGCATGGCGCTCGCAGACGATGCGGAACTGATCATCCTGGCGCCGGGCGTGAAGGAATTCGGCGAAGACAAGCAGATCGACGCATTGATCCGCAAATACGGCTACCACGGAACGCCTGCGACGCTCGCAGCGGTCGATGCTAACCCGGATCTTGGCAACGAACTCAGCGCAGCGGCGCACCTGATTCATGGCTCGTCGGAAGGACGATTCAGGATTACCTGGTGCCCCGGCCAACTGAGTAAGGAAGAGGTAGAGGGCGTTGGCTTCAATTACGGCGATCCGCAAGCGATGCTGGCGCGGTTCAATTCAGAGAAACTCAGCAACGGTTACAATCGAGTCGAAGGCGAGGAGGTCTTCTTCATCGCCAATCCAGGACTCGGCCTGTGGGCGCACCGCGGCAGACTGTGAGTTTACCAAGTGCAGATATTCGTCGAAGAACTAAGGAGTGAGTGAAAGATGAGTCATGGGTTGCAGATTCGCAAAGATGGCGAGTTAGACTTCCTTTCGTTGGGAGCCTTGGTGCATCGGCTCGATCCGGGGATCATTCCTTTTCGCAAGGCCACTAAGTGCCAGATTCATGTGAGCGGCGGTGAGTTCAATGTGGCCGCCAATCTTTCGGATTGTTTTGGGCTGAAGACGGCAATCGCCAGCGCCATGGCCGACTATCCTATCGGCGATTTGATTGCCGAGCGCGTGCGCGCCATGGGCGTCAAACCGTTCTACAAGCACTTCCAGCACGACGGCGTCACCGGCCCCAACATGGCTACCGTTTACAGCGACCGCGGTTACGGCCAGCGCGCCCCGGTGGTCTTTTACAACCGCGCAAACGAGGCGGCGGCGCAACTGAAGCCGGGGGATTTCGACTGGAGGGCTATCTTTGCCTCGGGCGTCCGCTGGGCGCATAGCGGCGGCATCTTTGCGGCGCTTTCGCCCACAACGGCGGCGCTGGCCGCGGAGATGATGAAAGAAGCCAAGGCCGCCGGCGCAGTGACCTCCTTCGACCTGAACTTTCGCGAGAAGCTATGGAATATCTCCGGCGGCAGCGACCGCGCCGTCGAAACCATCGGCAGGATTGTCGAGAACGTGGATGTGCTGGTGGGCAACGAAGAGGACCTTCAGAAGGGGCTGGGCATTCCGGGGCCAGAGGTTTCGGCTAAGTCGAAGCTCGATCCCGGCGTCTTCTTCGCAATGATCGATCATGTGACGAAGAAGCATCCGCATGTGAAGGCCGTGGTCACCACGCTGCGCGAGGTCCACTCCACCAATCGCCATGGCTGGAGCGCGGTTGCCTGGATCGATGGCAAGACCTTCACTGCGCCAACGGCGGAGTTGGATGTGATCGATCGCGTGGGCGGCGGAGACGGCTTTGCGTCGGGCTTCATCTATGGCCTATTGGCCGACGAAACGCCCGAAGAGGCGGTCAAGCTGGGATGGGCGCACGGCGCGCTGCTGACCACCTTCCCCGGCGATACGACCATGGCAACTCTCGAACAAGTGCGAGCCTTTGCCAGGGGCGGATCGGCGCGCATCCAGAGGTAACTTAACAATAGGTCCGAGTCTGATTTCGACTTATAACAAGAAATGGAGAGACTTATCATGACTCAGATTCTAAGTCTTGAAGGCAAGATTGCGGTTGTAACTGGAGGAACCTCTGGCATCGGGCGCGCTTTGAGCCTGGGTCTCGCCGATGCCGGCGCCGATGTGATCGCGACAGCGCGCCGCCAGCAACAGGTGGACGAAACCGCCGCCGAGATCGAGGAGCGTGGGCGCAAAACCCTTCGCCAGGCCTCCGACGTATGTGATCGCGCGTCTCTGGAGACGCTGCTTGCAGCTACGCTCGACCGCTTCGGCAAGGTCGATATTCTGGTCAACTGCGCGGGAAAGATCAAGCGTACGCCCACGCTGACCGTGCCGGAAGAGGAGTGGGCCGATATCCTCGACACCAACCTGACCGGAACGCTGCGCGCCTGCCAGATATTCGGAAAGCCCATGCTGGAGCGCGGCTGCGGGCGCATCGTCAACATCGCGTCATTGACTAGCTTTGTCGCGCTCACTGAAGTGGCTGCTTACGCGGCCAGCAAAGCGGCCGTGGTCTCTCTCACGCGTTCGCTCGCCGTGGAGTGGTCGAAGAGGGGCGTTACCGTAAACGCCATCGCTCCCGGCGTCTTCCGCACTGACCTCAATGCTGGTCTGCTCGACGGAACGCCGCGCGGCCAGGAACTGCTGCTGCGCACGCCGATGGGCCGCTTCGGCAAGACCGAGGAGCTGGTCGGCGCGGCTGTCTATCTTGCTTCCGATAGCGCATCGTTCGTGACCGGACAGACTCTGGTCGTAGACGGCGGCTTCCTCGCCAGCGGCGTCAACCAGTAACTGCAACGGCTACTGGTCGGTGTTTTCCGTGGGCAGCGATTTCGTTTCGCCGCAGCGCCGAACTGGCTCTATTGGGCCGCCGGCGGAGCCCCAGGCTTGACGGGCGGAGTCAGAACAAACCCCTTTCGCACCAGAGCGAACCCTTGCTGCGGCAACTCAGCCTGAAGAAGCTGGTTTTCGGGGCCAGAGAAGAGGTCTGTCATCGCCCCGCCGATGGTGGCGACGAGGTGATGAACGACGACCGGCTTTCCGTCCAGAGCGCCCTGCTCGTCGGCCAAGGTAGCCAGTTGGATCGGCTCGATCGTTCCGGCCTTTTTAGGAATGACCGCCCAAAGGTTGCGGTTGTTGCCTGCTACGGCCAGGGCCAGCAGGGTTTCCAGCGCGCCTGGGTCGAAGTCGGGCAGAAAGACCGCGGCCGGGTGCGGCGCCAGACGCGTCGTGGTGGCGCGGCCGTTGGCCGAGATGTTGAGCAGAATCTGCGCCGAGTCGGGCGCGGCGGTCACGTTGACCACCGAGCCGTTCACGATGGCGCTCAACTGCACATGCCGCAGGTGGTTGGCCAGCGAGAGCCGCTCGGTCTTGGAGAGTGCGTAGTCGAGCCCCTGCATGGCGATGCGCACCAGCGCGGTGGAGTCGTAACCGTTGGGGGTTGCAGCAAATTTGAAGCTGGCCGTCCCGACCGGCTTGCCGTGCTGCGCGACGATGAAGTCGCCAGACTGGCCGTGGACCGCTGGGGCTGAGGCGATCAAAGCGGCGAAAAGCGCCGCCAACTGGAGGAATGCGAATTTGCGCACAGGTCTCACCATGGTTCCAATAAGTTAGACCCAGCATAGAGAAGAATGTTGCGGAAGAACAGGGAATAGTGCGTGCCGTTGGGCCGATGACCGTTGCGCCGAGGATGCCGGCCATTCGCAACCGCACCTGCACCTTCAGGAGATGCCGAAAAATCAAGCGCCTTCCAACTGCCCCATCAGCTCTTCCCACTCGGCAGTGAAGGCGGCTAGCTGCTGGCGCAAATCCTCGGCCAGCGTACTCAACCGCTGCGTCTCGGCAGCGGAGACGTAGACGCCCAACTGCTCCTCGGTGTGGGCAATCGAAGCCTCGATGCGCGGGACTTCTTCTTCGAGAAACGCGCAGCGCTCTTCCATCTGTTTTTGCTTGATGGGATTCAGGCGTCGCGGACGATCCTTGGCGGCTGCGTTCCCGTTATTTACTCCGCTCGATGAAGGCGCATCGGACTCCGGTTGAAATGCAGGTCCTTCGACTCGCTCCGCTCGCTCAGGATGACAAGCTGTTTGGGAAAGGAAGCCGGCGGCCTGCGCCGTTTTCCAGCGCAGATAGTCTTCGTAGTTGCCCTCGTGGCTGGTGACGGTTCCGTTTTCCACTTCGAGCACGCGCGTTGCCAGGCGATCGATAAAGTAGCGATCGTGCGACACAAACACGACAGTGCCGCTGAAGGCCGCCAGAGCCTCGAGCAATACGTCCTTGGCGCGCATGTCCAGGTGGTTTGTCGGTTCGTCGAGCAGCAGAAAATTCGACGGCGAAACCAGAATCCGCGCCAGCGCATAGCGGTTGCGCTCGCCGCCCGAGAGCACGCCGAGCGGCTTGAAGACATCGTCGCCGCTGAAGAGGAAACAGCCCAGCAGCGACCGCAGCGCCTGTTCCGGCACCTTCAGCGCGGCGCGGCTGATGTCCTCCAGCATCCGCGCATCGCCGTCCAGCACCTTGTACTGGTCCTGCGCGAAGTACTCGCTGACCACATTGTGGCCCACCTTGACCTGGCCGGCGGTCGGCGCTTCGGCTCCGGTGAGCAGCCTGATCAGCGTGGACTTGCCCGCGCCGTTGACGCCCACCAGCGCCACGCGATCCCCGCGCTCAATGCCGAACTTAACGCCATCGAGAACCTGCTTTGCGCCATAACTCTTCGAGAGCGCCTCCGCTTCCACCACCATGCGCCCTGAAGGCGGCGGCTGCGGAAACCTGAAATGAATCGTCGATTCCTCTTCGGGAATCTCGATGCGCTCGATCTTTTCCAATTCCTTGATGCGCGATTGCACCTGCTTGGCCTTGGTGGCCTGCGCGCGGAAGCGGTTGATAAAGGCCTCAAGATGCTCAATCTGGATGCGCTGGTTGCGGTAAGCCGATTGAAGCTGCGTCCGCCGCTCGTCTTTTTGGCTCAGGTATTTTGTGTAGTTTCCCTGGTAGATATTCAGCCGCTTATTCCATATCTCCACGGTTCTATCGATCGTCACATCTAGAAAATAGCGGTCGTGCGAGATAAGAATGTAGCCGAAGGGATAAGCCTTGAGATAGTCTTCGAGCCAGTTGCGCGTCTCCAGGTCTAAGTGGTTCGTAGGCTCGTCGAGCAGCAGCAGGTTCGGCTTGGCCAGCAGGAGTTTTGCCAGCGCAATTCGCATCTGCCAGCCGCCCGAGAACTCGTCGGTCTGCCGCGTCCAGTCTTCCTTGCCGAAGCCGAGGCCGGTGAGCACGCCGCCCACCTGCGCGTCCAGCGCGTAGCCGTCCAGCGCGTGAAAGCGCTCCTGGAGCATCGAGTAGCGCTCGGCAGCGGACTCGTACTCCGGGCCGGCGTGATCGAGCACCGCCAACTGCCCGGCAAGCCGTTCCACCTCGCGCTCCATCTCGCGCAGCTCGTCGAAGACCGTCAGGCACTCTTCGAAGACGCTGCGCCCGGCAAGCGCCAGCCCCTCCTGCGGCAGGTAGCCGATGCTCATGCCGCGCGTCTGCTGCACCTGGCCGTAGTCCAGCGTTTCGAGGCCCGCCAGCACCTTCATGATCGTCGATTTGCCCGTGCCGTTCGCGCCCACGAGCGCTGTCTTCTCTCGCGCCCGGATCAGCCAGTTGGCCTCCAGAAACAAGACTCGCGGACCAAACCGCTTGCCGGCATTTTGCAGGGAGAGCATCTGCTCTATTTTCGCAGACCACCTGCGGTGGGGCCAGTGGCTCGCTCTTCGCTCGCAGGAGCCTTTCGAAGCTGACGCTGTAAATAGCGGTGAGGCCGATTTGCTCGGCCCTACGGCCGAATCTCGACAGGTGTGCCTACCGGAACAAGCTTGAAAATCTCGTCGATCTCCTCGTCGGTGACAGCGATGCAGCCCAGCGTCCAGTCGTAGAGCCGGTGCGCCGCGCCGATCCAGCCCTGGCCTTGAGGCAGGCCGTGAATCAGGATCGAGCCTCCGGGCGAGACGCCCAGCTTGGCCGCCCGCTTGCGGTCCTCGGCGTTGGGATAGGAGATGTGAAGAGATTTGTGATAGTGGCTGACGGCTGCCTTAGAGTCGATGATGTAATGGCCCTCCGGTGTGCGCGCATCGCCCTGTCTTTCCTTTGGTGCTAGGCCGCCTCGCCCGAGAGACACCTTGTAGGTGCGAATCATCTTGCCCCCGGCGAGCAACTCCATCACATGATCTTTCTTGAGAATCAGAATCGAGTCGGCCTTTTGCGGCAGCGTCGGTTGCTGAGCGAACAGCGCGGGTGTGGCGCAAAGAACGAGCAAGACCGCCGCGGGGAGACAGACGAGCGACAGCCAGGCAGCTTTGATCCTGCGCGATTTCATCGATGCATCCCCGCTTGCGCGAACTTCATACATTCCGATGCACCACCGCGAATCTTCCGCTACATGAAGAAGTGGTCCGCCTTGAGGGTAGCAACAATCTCGGCTGCGGGATCGAGTGCCAGCGAAGTTCCCACACCGCCTTTGGCCGGGGGCCTGAGCTCAACCTTCAGCGTCATGCGCTTGTTGGCCAGGAACTCCGCGCTCACGATATTCGAGGACTTTTGCACCCCGCCGCTACGCACTGTCACACGGAACTCCTGCACGCCCGGCGGAACGAGCAGGCCCTCATACTCCGCCTTGTTGCCCGTGGAGCCTTTGAAATAGGTCTTGCGATTCATCTCGATGGTGAAGGCCATGCCGGATGGAAAGTGATCCAATTCCAGCTTCAAACGTGTGTTCTGTTTGGGAGCAAGAGTTTTTGGGTTGAAGGCTACGGAGGGGGATTCGGCGCTGGGCTCAGGCACTGCCGGAGTCGTCGCGGCTAGCGTCGCCGCAGTAGGCTTCGCCGCAACAGGCCCCGCCGCCGTAGGTTTCTCCGCTGCTGATGGAGCTGGCTCCAGCGCGGCAGCTGGGGCCGGAGTTTCCGCCGCTGGCTGCGACGAAGCAGTGGCCGCCGGCGCTGGCGCGGCAGGCTGGCTGCGGTGCGGCAGCAGATACCCGCCGCCCACGGCGACGACCGCGAAAAGAGCGGCCGCCGCGAGCAGCAGCGCGCCTCGCTTCTTTGCCGGCGCCTCCGCCTGAGGCGGCTTTTCCAAGGCGGTGTCCATCGTTGCTGGGTTGGGCTTCGGCCGCAAACTGGGGCCGGTATCGAGAGTCTCCTCTGATGCCCTTCCCGTCCCTTTAGCCAGCGGAGCGGTCGCCTGCAAGCCCGAAGACTGTGGGCTGACGCGAAGCAGCGCGAGGGCCTGAGCCAGTTCCTCGCCGGTTTGATAACGGTTGGCGGGGTTCTTCTCCAGGCATTTCAGAATCACCCCCTCCAACGCAGCGGGGATTGCGGGATTCAGCTTCGCGGGCGGAACCGGCTCGGTATTGACAATCTTGTAGGAGACCGTGGTCATGGTTTCGCCGGGGAAGGGCTGCTCTCCGGTCGCCATCCAATACAAGATAACCCCCAGCGAGAACAGATCGGTGCGGCCGTCGATGGTCGCCCCGGTAAACTGCTCCGGAGGCATGAACGCTGGCGTCCCCAGCATCTGGCCGGTCGAGGTAATCTCCCCGGCGGTGAGCTTGGCTACGCCAAAATCGGTGATCCTCGGCCGCTCGAAGCCATAAGACTCGGCCGAAGTCAGCAATATATTCGCCGGCTTGATGTCGCGGTGAATCACGCCATTGCGGTGAGCGTAGCCGAGCGCCTCGGCGATTTGCTGGCCGATCTCGCAGACCCGATCGAGCGACAGCCGCTCTCCCTTCTTCATGGCATGGTCGAGGGTTTGCCCGTTGACGAATTCCATTACCAGAAAAGGCAACCCTTCGTGTTCGCCCACGTCGAAGACGGGCACAATGCCGGGATGCGCCAGCGCCCCAGCGGCGCGCGCCTCGCGGAAGAATCGCTGGCGGTACTCAGCGCCTTGCTCGCTGGCCAGCGCTGCCGACAGTATGGTCTTCAGGGCGACGATGCGGTCCATCGAGGGGTCGCGGGCGCGGAGAACGCTGCCCATGGCGCCGTGGCCCAACTCATCGACGATCTCGTACCTTCCAATGGTCTTCGGTGTATTCATAGTCCAATGCGTAACACTCTAGCACAGCCGCGCCCGGCCTAGCTGCTCATTCTGCTGGGTAAGCGGCCTGCGCCGATGCCCGGTTTTTTGCCGTCTTGCAACAATTCATCTCCCTTTCATCTGGCTCCTATATCAATAGGTTTGTCCGGATTTTGCTTCCCCAGCGCGCCTGGACTCGTAATCCATCCCACTCTTTGGAGTCTTTCCATGGCCGATCTGGCAACAACGCTGGAACCGGTGTCTCAGGGCACATCGCTTCTCGACCGCAAGATGAAGAAATCCTCCGCGTGGATCAGCGGCGCGGTGGTCATCGTAGCCCTCGTGGGCGGCCTCGGATTCATTGGCTTCCACATCGCCCAGGATCTGGGCAATATCGCCATCACCAGCATCTGGCCTTACGCGCTGCTGGGCCTGGCGCTGCTGATCGCTCTCGGATTCGAGTTCGTCAACGGCTTCCACGACACCGCCAACGCCGTCGCCACGGTCATCTACACCCACTCCCTCGACCCCAACATTGCCGTGGTCTGGTCGGGGCTATGCAACCTGGCGGGCGTTCTCGTCTCCTCCGGTGCCGTAGCCTTCGCGGTTATCACGCTGCTGCCTGTCGAGTTGATTCTCCAGGTCAGCGCCGGCGCCGGCTTCGCCATGGTCTTCGCGCTGCTCATCGCCGCCATCCTGTGGAACCTGAGTACCTGGTGGTTCGGTCTGCCCGCCTCCAGCTCCCACACCATGGTCGGCTCCATCATGGGCGTCGGTCTGGCCAACCAGTTCATGAACGGCCACTCCGGCACCTCCGGCGTGGATTGGGAACAAGCCACCAAGGTCTTCAGAGTGCTGCTGATCTCGCCCCTGATCGGTTTCGGCTGCGCCGCGCTTCTCATGCTGCTTTCCAAGTCGCTCTTCGATAAGAACTGGCCTGTTACGTACCTTGAGAACTATAGAAAGCCGAAGTCGCCGGTCCTTTCCTTCTTGTTCTGGAGCGTAGGCGGAACCCTTGTATTTATCCTGGCCTCCTTGATCTTGTGGTTGATTGCCGGATTTGTCAGCGCGCCGCTGGCAAATGCCATCTACACGCCGATCGATTTCATGCAGACCTGGCATTTCCCCCTGGGAGCGATCGTCGTCATGCCGGCGTTTGGCTTCGCCGGCAGATTCCTCGTGGCCTTGTGGGCCAGATTTGTCATCGGGCTTAAGCTCCCAGGTTACCCGGAGCTCTTTCAAGCGCCCAAGGGGAGCACCCCTCCGCCGTGGCCCATTCGCACCTTGCTGGTGCTTACATGCTCCGGCGTCAGCTTCTCCCACGGCTCGAACGACGGCCAGAAGGGCATGGGCCTGATCATGCTCATCCTCATCGGCACGGTGCCCACAGCTTACGCGCTCAACCACGCCGTCTCCGCCGGCGGCGTGCAGGACTTCATCGCCGCCTCGGAGCAAGCCGGGCACATTCTCGACCAGCATGTGGACAAGAGCGGCATCCTGGGCGCCGATGCGCGCTCCGAGGTCACGGACTACATTCGCACCAAGCAGCTACAGCCGGACACCGTTCTCGCGCTGCGCGAACTGGTTGAGGATTTGAACCACGAAGTGGCCCTCTACAAGGAGTTCAAGGCCGTTCCGGCCAAAGACCAGACCAACGTCCGCAACGACATGTACGTAGCCAGCGAAGCCATTCGCCTGATGCAGAAGAACCATAATCCAGCTTTCACCGCCGCGGAGAACGCTGCCCTCACCAACTACAAGAGCAAGGTGGACAAGGCCACCAAGTTCATTCCGCCGTGGGTCAAGGTAGCCGTGGCCCTGGCGCTGGGACTGGGCACCATGGTCGGCTGGAAGCGCATCGTGGTCACCGTCGGCGAAAAGATCGGCAAGGAGCACCTGACCTATGCTCAAGGCGCCTGCGCCGAGCTGGTTGCCATGGCCACCATCTCCGCCGCCGACAACTTCGGCCTGCCGGTTTCGACCACGCACGTGCTCAGCTCGGGCGTCGCCGGCACCATGGCCGCCAACAACAGCGGCCTGCAGTTCGCCACCATCCGCAATATCGCCATGGCCTGGGTCTTCACCCTGCCGGCCGCGGCGCTGCTCTCGGGATCGCTCTTCTGGGCCTTCCGCCAAGTGACCCACTAATATCCCTTCCCCGGCTTTTCTGGGCGTCCGGCTTTGCCGGACGCCCTTTTTATACTCCCTCGCACAAACGACAGAGCCCGGGCGCCTCGTCCTTTCCGCTCCTGAGCCAGTCGAACGATGGCGTTTTTCATCGCGGAAAGGGCGGGAATCCACGCCCCCGGCGAAGGAAATCGCGCAGGGCGCCTCCGCTTCCGGTACCATATTGGAGGTACCTATTGCAGAATGAGCCTCAAAGCCAAACTGGAAGCTGTCATCTACGCCGCGGAGGAGCCGGTCACCCTGGCCCAGCTCGCCGCCCTCTTTGCCGCCGACGCCCTTGAATGGAAGGCGCAGCAGCAGGCTGCGTATGGCGAACGCGCCGATACCCAACCGTTTTTGGTCGAACAGTTTGCCTACTCAGACGCAGACCCAGATGCGGACCCGGCTGAGGACCGAGCCGCGTCCCCGCCTGCCGTCCCCGGCTCCCCCGCGGAAACTGTCTCAAATTCGGACACTTCAATGCATCCCGAATCGGAACCGGATCAGGCGACTCCTGTTCAGGGCCAGGCGGAAGCTGTCTCTGCCGCTTCCGCCGAGGCCGGCCTCGAAGCCCGCCGCCAGGCCCGCCTGCGCGATCGCGAGGCGCGCGCCGTTATTCGCCTGATTCTCGACGAACTCATCGACGAATGTATCTCCGATGACCGCGGCGTCGAGATACGCGAGATCGCCGGCGGCTTCCGCGTGGCCACCAAGCCCCAGTGCCACGACGCCGTCCGGCTGTTTGTAAGGAGCCTCAAGCCGGCGCTCAGGCTCTCGCTGCCGGCCCTGGAAACCCTGGCCGTCATCGCCTACAAGCAGCCCGTCACCGCCCCCGAAGTCAACGAGATTCGTGGCGTGGATTCCTCCGCCGTCTTCGGTTCGCTGCTGGCCCGCAAACTGATCGCCACCGCCGGCCGCAAGCCGGTCATCGGCCGGCCCATCCTCTACAAAACCACCCGCGAGTTCCTGCTCCGCTTTGGCCTTAAAGACGTCACCGAGCTGCCCTCGATGGAGGAGTTCGAGAAGATGGCCGCGATGGAACTCGACGAGCCGGAACCCGCAACCGGAGACGACCCCAATCTCGGATCGAACCCTGCCCTCGGCCCTGAATTCGATGAAGCCGCCAGCGAGGAGCTGGAAGACTCGCCGGCCGAAGGCCTCGAACCCGCAACGGAATCAGAGACCGCCGAGACGGCGGTCAGCATCGAACCCTAATCACCCACAGAGGCCGCTCCTGCCGCGCCTCCCCCTACCGAGCAGGCAGAAACCGAGAATCCCCCATGGCGAAGAAGAAAACCAAGCTCCAGCCCGAATCGACCACCCCAGAATCGACCGAACCCAATGCAGAGGCCGCGTCCGAATCTGAAATCACGAAGCCTGTGATTGAAGACCCAATCGGAGACGTGACCGACGGCAAGGCAGAGGCTTCGATCAAAGCGGAGCCCGACTCTGAGTCAGAAATCAAAGCCGAAGACGCTCCCGTGCCTGAGTCGGAAGACAGCTCGGAGCCACAGGACGACTCTGAGCCAGAGATCGCTCCCAAGCCTCGCCCACCGGCCAAGCTGGAGCGGCTCCAGAAGATCCTCGCGGCCGCCGGCGTGGCCAGCCGCCGCAGCGCCGAGGGGATGATCGAGCAGGGCCGCGTGCAGGTCAACGGCAAGGTCGTCACCGTGCTGGGAACCAAGGCCGACGCCGGCCGCGACCACATCCGCGTAGACGGCAAACTGCTGCAAGGCCCCGAACGGCTGCGCTACTTCGTCCTCAACAAGCCCCGCGGCTTCGTCACTACGGTCAAGGACCCCGAGGGCCGGCCCACGGTGATGCAGTTCTTTGACAGGATGAAGGAGCGCCTCTATCCCGTTGGCCGCCTCGATTACATGAGCGAGGGGCTGCTGGTGGTCACGAACGACGGCGAACTGGCCAACCGCCTCACCAAAGCCTCATCGGGCGTGGAAAAGACCTATCTGGTCAAAGTCGCCGGCCAGCCGACGGAAGCTGAGCTCGACATTCTGCGCGGTGGCGTGGCCATCGAACGCGGCAAGCCCGGCTCGCCCCAGGTTCGCACCTCGCCGGCCCGCATCCGCCAGGTACGCCAGGGCGACAACCCCTGGTACGAAGTGGTTCTCATCGAGGGTCGCAACCGCGAATTGCGCAAAATGTTCGAGGAAGTCGGCCACTTCGTCGAAAAAATCCGCCGCGTCGGCTACGGCCCGCTGGTGCTCGATCAGGAGCCGGGCAACCTGCGCGAACTCGAACCGGAGGAACTGGAACGGCTGCGCATGGCCGCCGAAGGCAAGCTGCGTACCCCGAAATCCAAAGACCTGCGCCGCCGCAATCTGCTCGATGCCGGTGTGTTGCCGACGGTTCTCCCCAAGCCCAGCAGCCGACCGCGCCAGTCGATTCCGTCAGCCCCGCTCCCCGCCGCTGGCCGCCCTGCAGCCTTCAGCCCAAAGAGATTCGGCCCAGCCCGTCCCACCAGGCCCGCCGACTCCTTCGCGCGAGGCGATGCCAACAAGTTCTTTCGCCCAGCCCAACCCAGCTCCGAGGGATTCCGTCCCGCCGCTGGCCGCACCTCCGCCCCCAATCCCGTTCGCAGCTTCTCCCGCTCTGAAGACGAACGTCCCCCGCGCCCTGGCATGGGCCGTCCCGCCAACTTCGGCTCCGCCCGGCCCGCCGGACGCAGCTTTGACAGGCCCGCCTATGATCGTCCAGCCCATGATCGGCAAGGCTATGACCGCCCCAACGCTGGCGCTCCGAGGGCTGGCTCCGCAGAAACGGGCCGAGCCGGCGCGGGCCGTCCCTTCACCGCCAAGCCCACAGGCAAGAAGCCGGAGCGCCAGCAGTGGCCGGCCTACAAGCGTCCTCCCGCGCCGCGTGGTGAAGCGCCTGTCCGCGAAGCGCGAGTCTTCGACGAAGATATTAGCCCGGTGAGACTGCCCAATCTTCATATTGAAGAGATTCAGGGCTCCGATCGTCCCAGCCCGTCGCGCCCATTCCAGGCTAGGCTGAGCGGTCCCCGCTCCAGTTCACCGCGTCCCGCAACCAGCCGTCCCGGTCCGTCTCGCCCCTACTCACCAAAGCCGGGCGCAGACCGTCACCGGCCCAGCCGTCCCAGTTTCGAGAGGCCGGCTTCTCCTGTCCGCCCCAGCGCAGCCAAGCCCTTCCGCAGCGAAGGCGGACTGGCGCGCCCCTTCACCACCAGCAGCGGCAAGCCCCGCGCCGGCGGCGCGCGGCCCAGCAGCAAGCCTGGCAAGACGGCCAGGCCCCACGCGAACAAGCCCAATTCGGGCCGGACCTACGGTGCGCCTTCGGGCGGATCGGCTGCGCGCGGCGATGCTTCCGGCACCCGCCCCGGCTGGAAACCGAAGCCCAGCTTCAGCCCCGGCAGGCCCTCGGGAAGCTCGCGCTCCAAGCCCAAGCCCGGCAGCTCCGCCAAGCCCAGCCACAGAGTCAAACCAGGCGGCAAGCGCTCCGGAGGTAAACCTGGCGGGAAGAAACGCGGTTAGCAGATTGCCCGTGATCGTTGAACACGAAACAAGGAGCCCGCATGGCAAACAGCTTTGGCACAGATATTCTCATTCAGTCGCCTGACCCAAGGCGCGCCGCTGCGTTCTATGTCGACCATCTCGGCTTCGAGATCACCGGCGAAGAACCCCAGATGATCAGCCTGCATGGCCGCCACATCAATCTGTTCATTGAGCGAGGCCCAGCCCTGGGTCCGGTCCTGGAAGTCACAGTGGACAGCGTCGAATCCGCACGCCTTCGGCTCGTGAAAAACGGCTGCGAAGTCGTCAAAGATGAGCCGGAATATCCGCGATGCTACGTCAAAGACCCGTTTGGGCTGATTTATAACCTGACGAGCCAGGGAAGCAATCCGTTGCTTCCGTAGAATCCTCAAGCGGTACGCGTCCTGGGCCAGGCCGCATTGCCACCGGCGTCGCCCGCGGCCTCGGCACCCAACAACTCCAGTTCCGTTGCGTCCACTTCCACGGCCACGCTCTGCTGGATGAGGTCGATGGTCAGCACGACGCGCAGACCGCTTTTCCGCCGCACCACAATGCCTTCCATACCGGCCAGCGCGCCGGATCGAATCCTGGCTCGCTGACCCGCGATCAGCAAGGGGTGCGGTTCAGCCCGGCGAAGCGAAAGCCCGGATCGCAGCGCGTCGATCTCCGCGCCCGCCAGCGGAGCCGGTTCGCCCCCGGTGCCGCCCACAACCGTCAAAACCCCCGGCACTTCCAACACCCGCACACGCTCCGTCCGGTCGATCCGGACAAAGAGATAGCCGGGAAAGAGTGGCAGATCCAGCGTCACAATCGAGCCGTCGGCCCACTTGCGCCGTACGTGGTAAAGGGGCAGGTAGTGCTCGATTGTACGTACACTCAGGTACTGCGCCACGCGCTTCTCGTGGCGCGGCGATGTATATACGGCGAACCACGTGGGCGCTAACCGCCCCTCCGGCGGGCAGACTGCTCTATCCGCGGCGGCAAAGAGGTTCTTGCGTGCCTTCTCCGACAATGTTTCGCCCTCGGCCCTGAGTGAATCTTCTCCCCGGCTGCCCGGCCGGCGCATCGGAACTCGTCCGCGCAGATTTCCCTTGATCCGCAGGAACACACAGGCCCGCAGAAGGCTTCGCGCCTTCGCAATCAACCCGCATCCCGCGCGGCAATCGCAGTTCTTCACTGGCTCAATTTTACAGAAGACGGACAAGTCTCAATCGGCAGAATCTGCAACTCTATTCGCATAGTGGTCCCGAATCGGCATGGAGCCGGGCCTGCCGGCAACCGTCGCCGTCCATGAAAACGGGCTGGCCGGAGCCAGAGCCTTGCGCCCCGGCCCTGGTCGAGCCTTACACCAGCTTGGCGTCAAGCAGGATTTCGGTGTTGTTGGCGAAGAGCTTCGATATGGGGCAGCCGCCTTTGGCGTCGGCCGCAGCCTTGTCGAAAACCTCCTGCGAGGCGCCGGGAACGCTGGCCGTCGTCGTCAGCGCGATGCGCGTGATGGCGAAGCCGCCCTCCACCTTGCCCAGCGTGACGGCTGCATGAGTCTCGATCTTCTCTGGCGTCAGCCCCGCGCCGCCCAACTGCGCGCCCAAGGCCATCGAAAAGCAACTGGCGTGCGCCGCCGCAATCAGTTCCTCGGGAGTCGTGCCCGAGTCCGCGCCTTCAAACCGCGTGGCAAAAGAGTAGTTCGCGTTGCTCAGCACGCCCGTCGCCGTCGAGATCGTGCCCTTGCCTTCCTTCAGTGAACCTGTCCAAACCGCACTTGCCTTGCTTGCCATTGTTCCTCCTTGGGGATGATGGGATTTTGAGATGACGTTTGAGTCTTAGCGCCTGAAGGGAAAATTCCAGGCTCGTTGCGATAATTGCCCTACGATGATTCGATGCGCCAAGGGGTGCTTTGGATGCGAGAGAAAGCGTGGGAGTTCGCGCCTCGGCGGGCCTCAATCGAGCCTTGAGCGTGGCTTTTTCAGCCTTCCGCAGCAATCGTCTCCCCCGGCGCGGCAGCCAGCAGATGCGCGCGCGTGAGCACCTTGCGCGCCAGCCCGGTCAGCGCCATTCCAGCCGCTTCGTCCAGCGGAACCCAGCGCCGTTCGCCCCCTGTCACGGTCATCGCGTCGATATCGTATTCAAATACCGTGCGGATGCGCACCGTGTAGTTCACCTGCATGATGGCGTGGCGCACCGTCATGCGCAGCTCCTCTTCGGGGATCGCAACTTCAGCCAGCGTGGGCAGCTCCCATAGCCCCGGCATCACGGTCAGCGAGGCCGGCCGCTGCTCCAGCAGCACCTCCTGGCTTGAGCGGTCTTCCAGCCGCCCGGCGCGCACCGCGAGCGCATAAGCCACATCGCGGCTCCGCATCGGCTTGCGCCGCGCGGTCTGATGCTCCCCTTGGGTCTTGCAGTCGGAGGCCACGGGGCACGCCAGGCACTGCGGATTGCGCGGCAGGCACACGGTCGCGCCCAGCTCCATCAGCGCCTGGTTCCAATCCCCCGGTCGCTCAAGGCAAACTAGCTCGGCGGCCAGTTTCCCGATCTTGTGCCGAGTCACAGAGCCGCCGCCCGCGCCGCTGCCGGCCTTCCAGCCCTCCAGCCGGCACAGCACACGCTCCACGTTGCCATCCACCACCGCAATCCGCTCGCCGTGGGCGATGCTGGCCACTGCCGCCGATGTATAAACCCCGATCCCCGGCAGCAAGCGCAACTCCTCAGCCG
Source organism: Occallatibacter sp. (assembly GCA_049520855.1). Classification (GTDB taxonomy): domain Bacteria; phylum Acidobacteriota; class Terriglobia; order Terriglobales; family Acidobacteriaceae; genus Telmatobacter. The sequence goes on along the minus strand of JBEKPI010000002.1, from coordinate 21,170 downwards.
TAGCGGGCAGACTGCCCTGGTATTTGCTGACTGCATACTGCGCCGCCTTGTGCAGCATCCGCGCCCGCCGGTAGTAGCCCAGCCCGCTCCACGCGGCCAGCACCTCTTGTTCCGGCGCCAGAGCCAGCGAAGCCAGCGTCGGGAACCGCTCCATGAAGGCCTGGTAGCGCTCCACCACCACCGCAACCCGCGTCTGCTGCAACATGATTTCCGAAATCCAGATGGAGTAGGGATCGCGATTGCGCCGCCAAGGCAGATCGCGCCGCGAGCGGTCGTACCACTCCAGCAACCGCCCCCGCACCCTGGTTATCTTCTCCGGTCCCCAGCCCCGCTTGCCCATGCGCCCAGCTTATCAGGCTGCGGAAAAACCACTTCTCGCCGCAACACCCTTGAGATTCAACTTCAGTCAATTTCAATTCTTTGGGCGCCCTTGCAAGATCGAACGGATTTGCGGTTTTGCCGGATGTGGCGTGAAATTGAAGTAGATGAAGATTGCCGCGATTGCCGTTCTCGCTTTGGCTCTGCCTGCCGTGAGCCAACACGTCACCGACCCGCACGCCTCGCTCGTCGACGTTCAATCGCGGCAGGCGGCCTTGAAAGCGAGCAGCGACCCTCTTCTGCTGGCGGCGATCAAGGAGTTGCGCTCCTGCGTGGCCACGCCGCTCGTCGCCGCGCCCGCCGGCCGCATGTTCATCCCCAAGCACTATCTCACCGGCTCAAATGGTCCCGTCAATCCCGCAGAGGCAGCCGCCACCCGCGTCTACGCCGCCTTCGAAGCCCGCATCACGGCCGGCATGAACCAGTACCTGGCCACCGGCAGTCACAGCGAATCCTCCTGCGCGCTCGCACAGCTCGACGCCTGGGCTCAGGCTCATGCCTTGCTCGACTACGACCGTCAGGAGTCGCCGCAGGCCTGGTCCCAGGTCGAGTGGACACTCAGCGCGGCGGGCATCACCGACTCCGTCCTGGTCGGCGATTCGACTCTGGACCCGGCCCGGCAACAGAGAGTCACCGCCTGGCTCCGCGAGGCGGCCCGCCAGGACATTTCCTTTGAAAGGCCAACGGATTCAGGCAACAACCACCACTACTGGCGCGGGCTGGCCGCAACCGCCATTGGCGTTGCCGCCGCGGACGACAAGCTATTCCGCTTCGGCGTCGATGCCTACAAGGATGCGATTGCCGATATCGACGGCCGCGGCGCCTTCCCCAAAGAGATGGCGCGTCATGAGAACGCAATCCGTTACCAGGGCTTCGCCCTTCAGCCTCTGGTTCTGATCGCGCAATTGGCTTCGCGCCAAGGCATTGACCTTTACAGCTACCAGGCCCACAAACGCAGCATCCGCAACGCCATCCTCTTCTTCGGCCAAGCAGTCGATGACCCCGGCCTTGTCCGGCCCTACACAAGCGAGCCGCAGGCTGGCGGCTTCAAGCCAGGGGATTTCGCGGCGTTCGCCTTTTATAGCGCGCGATTTGGAGTCGACGGCCTGCCCCTTGCCATCGTCCATGCATTGCAGGGTCCAACCACCTCCGCGCGCCTCGGCGGCAGCACAACGATCCTGGCGGCAAATGTGGTACATCAGGATGCGGTCAAAGACCTAGTGGATCCAGAGAGGGGTCGATGAGGGGTCTTCCTTCCAACCCACGACTCTGTCGTTGACGAAGGTCACTTCGGACTTGCCGTACTCGAACTTGTTGTCGGTGAAGGCCGTGGGAGTCCCTTGAACCGTCAGCACTTCGTCCTTCGTAGAACCGATCGAATAACGCGCCAGCCTCGGATTCACATAGGAACCCGGCCAGAGCTTGACGTGAAGCGGGCGTCCGGGATCGATGCGCCAGCCGGTAACCCGGCCGTCTTTGAAGTAGAGTTCCGACTTGCCGTAGACAAGTTTATCTTCCGAGGAGGTGGCCGCGGTTCCCTCCTGCGCGAGCACCTCGTCTTTGGTGGAACCCACCGTGATAAAAGGCAGGGAGGAATGAGGCGCGGCCTGCGTCTTGTCGGCCTGCTTGCTGTTCGCGCTCTGCGGAGCGGTTGGGGTCTGCGAAGCGGCCGGGGTCTGCGGAGCGGCCGGGCCGGCTGGCGCTGCCTGAGTCTGCTTCGGCGCATTTGGCTGAGAGGCACCGCCGGCCGTTGCAGCTTGCCGGCGCACAGGGGGAGGGCTCATATAAATGAATGAGCCGCGGAGAATCACCAGAAGAACGACCACAAGCACCAGGAAGAATTTGAATTGCTCAAAAAGATCGGCGGTCTTTTGCCAAAGCAGCGGAAGAGTTAGCTTCTGCGGGGGCGCGGCGGGTGTTGCCGGCTCGGAAGCAACGGCTGGTTTTAGAGCGGGTTCTGTTACCGGCGAGGCGGCTTGGGAGACTGCGCCCGCCGGGGAAGCTGCGTCCGCGGAGAGATAGATGGGCCGTGGCTGCAGGGCGCGCTCGGTGGAAGTCCAGGTAAGGAATTCGAATGCGGTCTCTACATTTTTGAGCTTATTGGCGGCTTCGGCCTTCAACTTCTCGTCGAGTTCGAAATTGTCGGGGTGCCACAGCTTGGCGAACATGCGATAGGCGCTTCGGATGTCATCCTCAGCGGCGTATTTATTCAGGCCGAGATGCTTGAGAGCCTCGCAGCGAGGGCACTGCGTGTAGTTTTCGTCCACCAATTCGCCGCATGAGCAGTTCTTCATTTCGACCCTTAACCCTCGCCTGCCCTCAAGTTTGGGAGACGGCACGATTATAAACGAGAATCGCCAGCCGGTTGAAGCGACGGCCGGCGGCGCGCGAGAAGTCGAGTCCGTAGAATGGAGGAAGATGGCCTTTGTCGAACAATACGATGTCGTCGTGGTGGGCGCGGGGCACGCCGGGTGCGAGGCGGCGATGGCGGCGGCGCGCATGGGTCTGAAGACGGCGCTGATCACCATGAATATGGACCTGATCGCGCAGATGAGCTGCAATCCGGCGATTGGCGGCGTGGCCAAGGGGCATCTGGTGCGCGAGGTGGACGCGCTGGGCGGGGTGATGGGCGAGGTGGCCGACGCGGTGGGGATTCAGTTCCGGCTGCTCAACTCATCCCGTGGTCCGGCGGTGTGGAGTCCCAGGGCGCAGTGCGACAAGCAGCTCTACCGCGTGAAGATGCGCGAGGTGCTGGAATCGCAGGTAGGACTGCATATCCGGCAGGCGGAGGTGGTGGGGCTGGTGATAGAGCAGGGAACAGGGAACAGGGAACAGGGAACAGGGAGGGACGAGGGGCTAGGGACTAGGGGACAGGGGCGCCGGCGAGTGTTGGGGCTTACGCTGCGCGACGGGCGCAAGTTGCTGGCCGGGGCGACGATTATTACGACCGGCACGTTCTTGAATGGGCTGATCCACTGCGGCGAGGAGCGGTATCCAGCCGGCCGGAGCGGGGAGCCGGCCTCTCTGCTGCTGGGCGAGGCGTTGCGGGCGCTGGGCCTCAGGACATGCCGGCTGAAGACCGGGACGCCGCCCAGGCTGGACGGCCGGACGATTCGCTGGGAGGCCTTCGAGGAGCAGGCGGGGGATGCGGAGCCGACACCTTTCAGCTTCAGGACGAAAAAGATTGTCCAGCCACAGATCAGTTGCCACATCGCCTTCACCACGCCGGAGACTCTGCGGATTATCCGCGAGAATGTGCATCGCTCGGCAATGTATTCGGGGCAGATCGAGGGGATCGGGCCGCGCTATTGCCCGTCGATCGAGGACAAGATTGTCAAGTTCCCCGACAAGACGCAGCATCAGTTCTTTCTGGAGCCGGAGGGACTGAAGACGCACGAGGTGTATGTGAACGGCATGTCCACTTCTCTGCCGATGGAGGTGCAGTGGGAGATTGTGCGCTCGATTCCGGGGCTTGAGGGGGCGGAGATGCTGCGGCCGGGCTATGCCATCGAGTACGACAGCGTGGACGCGACCGAGCTCGACCGCACCCTGCGCGTGAAGAGCATGGAGGGGCTGTATCTTGCGGGACAAATCAACGGGACCAGCGGGTATGAGGAGGCTGCCGGTCAGGGAATCATGGCGGGCATCAACGCGGCGCTGTGGCTCAAGGGCGAGCCGCCGTTCACGATGGACCGGAGCGAGGGGTATATCGGCGTTCTGATCGACGACCTGATCTCGAAGGGGATCAATGAGCCTTACCGGATGTTCACCTCGCGGGCGGAGTTCCGGCTGCATCTGCGCATCGACAACGCCGACCGGCGGCTGACCCCGCACGGACGCCGGCTGGGACTGATCGATGACGCGGCCTGGGCGGAGTATGAGAAGAAGCAAGCAAGGATGGGCGCGCTGGAGCGGCTGCTCACGACCGGCAAAGTGACTCCGGAGAGCCTACGGGCTGCAGGGCTGGGCGAACTGACGGCGACGGCCGGACTGACCTGGGCGCAACTGCTGAAGCGGCCGGAGGTGGGGATTGAGGCAGTGCTGGGGGCGGTGCGGGATGACCTTGCGGCTGATCCGCTGCAGGCGGAGTTTTGCGCGGCCCTATCGATCCCGCCCGAAGACAATGGGGTTGATTCCCTCCCTGGTTCAAAGGCCGGAAGTGAGATTCTGCGTGGTCGTACCCGCAATGAGGCGCGCGCGGTTGAGACGGAGATCAAGTTTGCCGGCTATCTGGAGCAGCAAAAAAAATCCATCGCCAAGCTGAAGGCAGCCGAGGCGGTCGGGATTCCGGAGTGGCTTGAGTACGGCGTTATCAGCGGGCTTTCGCGGGAGATGCGGGAGACACTGGAGCGGGTGCGTCCGGCGACCATCGGGCAGGCCAGCCGCATTTCGGGCGTGACGCCGGCGGCGCTCAGCCTGGTGCATGTGTCGATCCGGCTGCAAGGGGCGCGGCGGCAGGCGGTGTAGCCGCTACTTCATTCCGGGGAGCGGCTCTGTACCCGCGCCAACCAGATCGAGACAACGCTGGTAGATGAAGACGCGGTTGCGGCGCTGGCCGGTCGCTTCGTTCACAATGCCCATCTGCTGGAGGTTCATCAGGGCCTGAGTGACGGCTGGCAACGTCTTCGATATTCCGGAGGCGATATTCCTGATCGCGCTGACGGGATTGGCTTGCAGATAGCTGTGTACTTGCATCGCCGTTCCGGAGGCTTTACCAAGCGCTTGTACGCGCGCGCTGTCTTCGCGAAAGAGTTGGCGCAGCTTCGCCGCCGTCTCTGCCGCCTGCTCGGCGGTGAATACGATTCCCTCAAGAAAGAACTCCAGCCATTCCTCCCATACGCCCTCCGTGCGGACCTTCTGCAGCAGTTCGTAGTAGCGGGTGCGATGCGTCTTGAGATAGAGGCTCAGGTAGAGCAGCGGCTCTTGGAGCACACGGCTCTCGCAGAGCAGAAGCGTGAGCAAGAGCCGCCCTATCCTTCCGTTGCCATCAAGAAACGGATGGATGGTCTCGAACTGCACATGCACCAAGCCGAGTTTGACAAGCAGCGGCAACCGGTCGTCATAGAGGTACTTCTCGAAGCTGTCGAGGCACTCCATCAGAGCCTCGGGCGGAGGAGGAACGAAAAGCGCATTTCCCGGACGGGTTCCTCCAATCCAGTTCTGGCTTCGCCGGAATTCGCCGGGAGTCCTCTCCGCGCCACGGCCCTTGCGCAGCAGCACACCATGAATCTCGGAGAGTAGGCGCAGAGATATGGGAAACCCCTCCTTGAGCCGCTTCAGGCCGTGTTCCATTGCCGCAACATAATTGGAGGTCTCGCTGAGATCGTCCATCAGCGCCGCTGGTCCGACGCCGCGCTCGAAGAGCAGCAGCTCCGAAAGTGTGGACTGCGTCCCCTCAATCTGCGAGGAGATGACCGCTTCCTTGCGGATGTAGAAGTAGAGGAAGAGGTGAGTATCGGGCAGCAGCGCGGTTGAGCCGTCCAGCCGCCCCAGCGCCTGGTTGGCTCGGTCGAGGAGCGGGTAAAGTCCGGCTAGGTCAAGCGGAGGATCAGGAGGTAAAGGCTTTGGAATGTACGCGCGCACCTGCTCCCCCGCCGTGGAGGAGACGACGTATTCGCCGGTTTGGCGCTGGATTCCCATACAGGTTGCCCCGAGAAGCTCCGCCTCTTACTAAAAGAATAGGCGTATTTTTATAGTAACTCTTTTTGGATGGCAGCATATCTAAATTTCGCTTAGTAATTGGTTTTGTAATAAATAAATACTGATTGTTTTTAGTAAACAAGCAAATTTACAGATTCTAGCCGGGTGCCACACCCTCGCGACTGCCATTCTGAGCGGAGCGCAGCGGAGTCGAAGAACCCGCTTCTAGACATCTTGTCGCTAGTGTGAGAAGTCAAGAACCCCAACTGGAACCTCGTTCATCAGGAGCAGCCCGACTCGCCGCGGCAAGTTGCGCCAGAAATGAACAGGGGGCGTTAGCTTACGCCCCGGAGGGGCCGAAGGATAATAGCCCAGGACAAGCGAAGCGCCGTCCTGGGAAAACGCCAAAATGCCCCCCAGCCCCGTAGGGGCGGGCACAGATTCCCTCCCTCTGGATATTGTTCATAGGGAGGAGCGGAGCCCCGTGCCCCATCCTTTCTGTCATCCTGAATGAGCGAAGCGAGTCGAAGGACCTGCTTCTTGCATCTCCGGTGAAAGGGTGGGAGACCACGAACCTCAACCAGCCTCGTCCAGGAGGCTGCGCTCCCTACTGAACAGTGAGTGTGACTGCGCCTGAACTCGCCACCTGATGCGTCTGCGGCGGAGGCGGAGGAGGACTTGACCCGAATCCCCCGCAGCCGGTAGCGGCAACCGCCAAGCCAGCCAACAGAACCAGTCCTAGGCTAGCACTGACCCAGATGCCCAGCGCCGAGCATCGGCCTGATGCAGCAGTAGAGAGAACAGAGGTCAGGGAAGTTTGGACTCAGGACACTCGTGGGAGACAACGATTTCGCGGTTGGCGTCTTCACAGTTTTACAGATTTACAGTTTTACAGGGCTGTGAAACTGTGAAGTGGAAGTGGTTTATTTTGAATTAGTTGGAGGTTGCTCCACCGATTCACTTTTTTACAGTTTATGTGTTTCTGTGAGAGGGGATCTTGTAAGTAGTTGATTTTAGGATAGTTGGATAGGGCTCCACAGTTTCACTGTCAAAAATGAGAAAAAACGCGGGGCTGGAGGAGTTGGCGGGGTTCGCGGAGCTAGCGGAGTTTGCGGAGTCAGCGGTGTTAGCGGAGTTGGCAGGGTTTATGTTACTCATGGCGTCCTCTCATAGCGGAGTTGGCAGGGTTTATGTTACTCATGGCGTCCTCTCAGGGATCACGGGTCAGGGGTCAGTTAAGTTCCGTTCCGCTGACTACTTCCATTGTCCGCCAAAGGGAGGTAATTATATGCAAAACGCTTGCGGCGGGGCCAGCTAGTGTTTGGGGTGCATGATTTGTGATTGCTCATGAACAAGCGCGGGCATGGACGCCCGCACTACAGCCGGTCTGGAGACCGGCGCTCCATTCTGACTAGGGACTAGTCCCCCACCGTCGTTGCCGACCCGTCGCGGATGAAACGAGGATTTCGTTTTGTCTTTGTTTTGTTCGATTTACATTTTTGTTTCTTGTTAGGGAATCCTACCCTCGGTGCAAGAACAAAGACGCGGCGAGGGTGGGGCGCCCAGCAGTTAAAGCTGCTGGTAGAGGGTGGAGTTGCGGTAGCCGAGGAGCATGACCAGCGTCCAGATGCCGATGGCGGTGCCGAAGGGGAACTTGATCAGGCTGAGGATGGCCACAATGATGGCCACGATCCGGCCCCACTCGGTGCGTTCGAGCAGGCCAAACCCGGCAACCAGCGCAAGGCCGACGCGCAGCAACAGGAAGACCCAGACAAGGTGCAGAAGTGCGGGGCCGAACCACCCCGGCAGAGCGCCGTTGGCAAAGGGTCCGCTGGGCGAATGAAACCAAGGGCCGTTGGGACCGAAGGGGCCGAAGAGGAAGGCTTTGGCAAAGGTCAGCGCGGCGATTCCGGAGAGCAGCGAGAAGGCGGCATAGATGAACCAGACAACGCTAAGCGCTCTGATCTTGCCGGCGTAGTTTTGCAGTTGAAACTCCATGCCAGGGACGGGGGGAACAGGAGGGGCCGACGGGCGGCCGCACTGAGGGCAGAAGCCCTGCCCGGGCGCTAAAGCCAGACCACATCCGCTGCAATACATGAGGACCTCCTCGACGGATTTCGTTCCGAGCATACTACGCAAATTTGGAGCGGAGGGTTCCGCGGGGTTATTGATGCGGCCTTTCCGAGACGCCTGCATAGGTCCATTTTGCCGCAGCCGGCATTGCCTCAGGGGTGAAGACTGGCTGGCGCTGACTGGGGGAGCTACTGTCACCGAGAAGTTCAACGTGCCGGTGTGGCCGGCTGCGTCGGTCACAGTTACTGTGTAGTTGAAGGTGCCGTTGACTGTCAGAGTCCCGGAGTTTGAAAGGGCACGACTTCAGTCGTGCCGCAAGTGCCGCAAAATCAACGTGGGCTTTAGCCCTTGCGGGATGTCTTTGGGTATTCGACCCAGATTCAGGCGTCTTTCCGCTGCATATTTTGCCCCGACGGAATGTTCTTCCCAGATTCTTGCAAGAAGACAAGCCTTTTATCCAGAGAGACCGCCGGCATCTGGAGACAACTGGCGGTGCGTCAATTCTGGCCAGATCAGATGTGTTTTTGGCCGGAAGTTTTTGACTTGCGTGGAAATGCTCTCACGTTTCAAGTGCCGGCAACGATAAACAGAATGGGGGACGCTCTCGATGGCGACGTACGCCCGGACGGCAAAGTCTGCCAATACGGATCGGAAAGAGGCGGGCGAACTTTGCTATGTGGCGCGGCAGCCGATTCTCGACCTGCGCGGCAGAGCGCATGGCTACGAATTGCTCTTCTGGAACGGGCGGGAGCCGAACTTCGGCGCCGACAGCAATCTGACCACGCGCACCATGCTCGACAATACGGTGATCTTCGGCCTGGAAGAGCTGGCGCGGGGATTGCCGGTCTTTGTCAACTGTACGCCAGATTCGCTGACAGAGGATTGGGTGCGGGTGCTGCCACCGCAACTGACTGTACTGGAACTGCCGTCGGGCGTGGACGCGACGCCGAGCCTGCTGGCCGCCTGCCGGAAACTGAAGGCGCTGGGCTTCCGCCTGGCGCTGGCAGATTTTACCGGAAGAGCGGAGCCAGGCCCGCTGGCCGATCTGGCCGATCTGGCCGATTACGTGAAGGTGGATGTGGTCAAAGTGGACGCGGCGGGACGGCGGAATCTGCTGCGCGAACTGGACGTTTCGGCGGCTTGCGCGGTGGCGCAGAATGTGGAGACGCGGGAACAATACGGGCAAGCGTGCAAGGAGGGGTTTGGACTGTTTCAGGGGTACTATTTCTGCCGTCCCGAGGCGCTGGAGAGCCACAAGATTCCCGGCAACCGGCTGGTCCATCTGGAGATTCTGGAGGACTTGCAGCGCGACCCCATCGACCTGAAGCGGATGAGCCAGTTGGTGATGTGCGACGCCTCGCTCACCTACCGGCTGCTGCGGCTGGTCAATTCGCCGGTCTGCGCCATGCGCCAGGAGGTGACCTCAATCGAGTCGGCGCTGATGCTGGTGGGAGAATCGATCTTCCGGCGCATCGCGCTGCTGGCCATCGCCAGCGACTTCAACGCCGACAGGCCGGCGGAGATACTGCGCATGGCCTTCGAGCGCGGGCGATTCTGCGAACTGGCGGCGAAGCTGTGCGGACTGGCGGCCAACGAGCAATACCTGATCGGCATGGTCAGCCTGTTTCCGGCGATGCTGCGGATTCTGATGGAGGATTTGGTCCGGCTGCTGCCTTTGCGCGAGGCGGCGCGCCATGCGCTGCTTGGGTGGGATAACCCGGAGGGGATGCTGCTGCAATGGATTGTCTGCCACGAGCACGGGGACTGGAAGACGTGCGATGCGATCGCGCGCCAGAGCGGCCTGAACCATGAGCAGGTGATGCGCTGCCAAGCCGAGGCGGTGGCGTGGGCCGAGGCGGCGCTGCGGTCGAATTCGTGAGGGGCGGCGGGGCAGGGACTAGGGACTAGGGAATAGGGACTAGGGAATAGGGGATAGGGAATAGGGAATAGAGACTGGCGCTGCCTCCCTTTGCACTGGGTGACGGCGGCGGGGCTCGGCTGTTAGATTCCCGGTCATGCAACCTCGGTTTCAACAAAACTCGCGGCGCGGGATTCGAGCGCTGTTTTCCATCGCCGGGGCGCGGGGAAAGATGCGGCTGGTTTCGCTGATCGCCGCCACCTACTTCATGGTCTCGGGCGGGCCGTACGGCATCGAGGACATTCTGGGCGGTGCGGGCTATGGGATGGCCATTCTCATTCTGCTGGCGCTGCCGTTTGTCTGGAGCCTGCCGACGGCGCTGATGGTGGGCGAGCTGGCCAGCGCGATTCCGGCCGACGGCGGCTTCTACGTTTGGGTGCGGCGGGCGCTGGGGCCATTTTGGGGCTACCAGGAAGGCTGGCTGTCGCTCGCGGCGAGCGTCTTCGATATGGCCATCTACCCGGCTCTGTTTGTCAGCTACCTGGGAAAATTCAGCCCGTCGCTTACCGCCGGCATGGGACATTATGGATGGGCATTGCTGGTGGTCGCGGCCTGCGTGGCGTGGAACCTGCGTGGCGCGCCCTCGGTGGGCAACGGATCGAAGCTGCTGTTTGTGCTGCTGCTCGGGCCGTTTGCGGTGCTGGCGGCGCTGGGCTTCTGGCACGGGTTTACGCTGCATCCGGCGGTGCAATGGGGCCAGGCGCGCGGGCAGGCGGGTATTGCGTTGGCCATTCAGGTGGCTATGTGGAACTACATGGGCTGGGACAATGCGGCCACCGTAGCCGGCGAGGTCGAGAGCCCACAGCGCAACTATCCGAGGGCCATGATGCTGTCGGCGATGCTGGTGGCCGTCACCTATCTCGTGCCACTGACGGCCATGGCGGTGGCGGGCATCTCTACCTCGAATTTTGCGACGGGCGACTGGACGCACGTGGCCGTGCTGCTGGGCGGGCCGGTGCTGGGGCTGGCGGTGGTTGCCGGGGGCGCGATCAGCGGATTTGGGATGTTCAACGCTCTGGTGCTGAGCTACACGCGGCTGCCGATGGCCATGGCGGAGGACGGCATGTTGCCTCGGCAGTTTGCCCGGCTCAACCGGCGCGGCGTTCCGTGGGTGAGCGTGCTGCTGTGCGGAGCGGCGTGGGCCGCGGCGATCAGCCTGCCGTTTGAAAGGCTGATTTCGATTGACCTTGTACTCTACGGATCGAGCCTGCTGCTGGAGTTTGTGGCGCTGGCGGTGCTGCGCTTCCGCGAGCCGGAGCTGAAGCGGCCCTTCAAGGCTGGGAATACCGCCGTTGCGTGTTTGCTAGGCGTGGCTCCGGCGCTGCTGATCGGTTATGCGCTCTACGCCGCGCGGGCAGAGAAGATCGGCTCCGTCTCGGCGCTGCTGCTGGCTACCGGCGTGGCGCTGCTGGGTCCGGCGCTCTATTGGCTGACGGCGGCTCCGTAGGCTGGCCGGCGTCTGGCCGTCGCGAAAAAGTTGGAGTAGCCGGCAAACAACCGCGAGGGGATTGAGGCGAATATCCGGCCCTGGAGACCGGGCCAGGAGAACACCTATTAGCGCTAAGGTAAGCAAGATTGCCTCCTAGTCGCTGGTCACACCGTCGAAACAACTCCCGAACCTGGGAAACTTACGCAATGCCGAGTTTTCGTTACCGACCCTCACGGGAGTCCTCCGCAGTAACTAGCCTGGCCTACAAACAAACAGTAGCTCCCGTTGGCGTTTACAACGAGGTTGCGCCGCAAAGGAACGCCGAGCAGCCCCCGAGCCAGCATGGCTGTGGCGAAGGCGCGCAGCGCAGAGTGTTGAAGAGAATCGACTGCCTTATATAGCGAGTCATACTCTGCGTTGACTCCGGCGGAGATGAGCCTCTGATAGCAGTTTGTGGAAGACCGCAGCAATTGTGAGAACGGTTTGTGATATGTAGCGTCTTCCTGCGCTACAGCCCGAGCCGCCGCGTCGAGGCCAGTCTGAACGGCACCGTTGGCAGCGCTGCGATCTCCGAGGCGCAGATAGAAGTCCGCAGCATCCGCGAGTGGGGCGCAACGTTGCTGTGCGGGAATCTTTTCCAGTACTGTTGGCAGTGCCTTCAGTGCTGCGCGGGCATCCTCTTCCTGGCTGCCATAGGTCCAATCCTCGGCCAGGGAGCGTACTAAATTCGCTTGCGGATAGGTCTCATAGCACCAATCACCGTCACCGCTACATGATGTCGGAACCTTGCGCATCTCAGGTACGCTTGCGACTGCGGCAACTACATCAGGTTGATGCGCCGACACCACAGCCCGGTACGCAGCATACTCTGGAGATTTGTGATCGGTAAACTGTTCAAAGAGGCCCGACCCGCTGGGTTGAAGATAGTACGGGAAGTCTGAGCGAGTGAACTCCAGCCCTTCGTCCTCTTGCAGAAGCGCTGCGTTACCAACTCCGAAGGTGCGCAGATCACTTGGCACGGCCTTGAATGGTTGTACTGCGACGCCGCCATAGTGGAAAGAATGGTTCTGATCGAACGATTCAACTCCATTCGGATATTTAATTAGCCATTTCGCTGTCTCCGGGCTCTCTTGCAGTAGCTTGGTGGCTCGTGCGGGATCCAGCTTCTGCAGAGCTGGTGCAACTGCAAAGAGTTGTAGATCGGTTTCTTTGCTGAAACCAATATTGTTTGGGCCGGAGCTCATGCCCACTTGACGGCCAGAATGGTCCGAATCGACATCCATTGCGCGCTTAAGGATGATATCGATTGCCGCAAGTACATCCTGCGGAGGCAGTGAGGTATAAAACTGCGAGACGAGTCCGGAAAAGTCCCAGCTTCCGATGGAGGGTGGATGCAGATTGTAGAAGGTGGTGATAGTGCGGAAGGCCTGAGCGCGCTCCTCAACAGGAAAGCTTGCGAGCACAGTCGCTGCCAGGCTGCCGGAGATCGCCTGATGGTCCGCTGCCGCCTGGAGTGCCTGCGCTGCGAGCCGGGTGTTGGTGTTCTGGAGCGCGAAGGTTAGAATCGCGCCATAAACCTTTTGCTGTGTTTCCTTGTCAGCTTGTGGCGCGACTTCCAAAACGACAGTGGGGGCTAGTGGGAGCGCTTCGTTAAGAATCATGTGCTCCAGCGCAGGACGAAAGGCACCATCGGCGTGCAGGGATGCAAGAAATGCCTGTCGGTAGAGAGCGGATGAGCGTTCACGGTCGAGCGGCATCCATCCGCCTGCTATTCGGTAGAGCACAATCGCACGGTCAACATCGTCCAGTGTGGCAGCTTGCTTTTCCGCAGCCTGCAGTAGTGGGGCGGCGAGCGCCTTGCGCTGATCCATCGGCATCACCGAGGCTCGCAGTTCGATAGCTGCGGGCGTCGGAGTGATCTGCGCCGACGCATCCACAGAGATCAGGAACAAGGCGAGCATTAAAGAGCGCATATGACTCCACCTTCCCGATAGTAAAACACCGCGGCTCATTCCGCGACGTAAACGCACTAAAACCCCGGGCAGGGTAACTACCGAAAAACGCCACAATGTCCTGAGATGAGGTGGTGTCCGGTCGGCAGGGGATTCGGAAGCGGTCGTCCAGGATTTCTCCCAGGTCAAATGGGAACTCTTAGAAAGCAGGTTATCGTGGCGCTTATGGTGGAACACCCCAGCCTCACCGGCTGGAAACGAGGACGTGCTTGACCCAGCGCTCCTCGTGGCGATCATCGTGGAAGACGACAGCGATGACGCGTCCCTCGGCGTCGCGCTCGAAGGTGAGCCGGGTCAGGCTCGATCCGTTGGGATAGAAGAAGACAAGGGGCGACTCGGCGGCCAGTTCGGCAATCTCGCCCTGAGGGTTCTTTTCATAGAATTGGTCGCCCTGGCGAAAGAATGTGGCCGCGATGTGGCCGCGGGCGTCGCGGTACTCCCCGGCCAGCGAGTCGAGCGCGGCGGTCGAGAGCTTGATGGCGGGCGGGTGGAGCGGAATCAGCAGCCGCTCGGCAAAGGCCGACGCCTCAGGCCCGGCCGGCGTGCCGCGATGATCGAGCAGCCAGCGCGGCAGCTCCGGCTCGTCGTAGGCGCGGGTCCAGCAGTCGTGCCTGAGACCCTGATAAACCCACAGGCGCACATGCCCGCCGGCGGCTTTGAAAGCCTCGAACATCATCTCGCTCTGGCGCGGAAGTACGGTGTTGTCTTCGCTGCCCTGGAAGAGCCAGACGGGCGTGTGGACCAGCGCGCGCGCATATTCGGCGGGCAGCAGAGAAGCCTGCTGCCAGCGCTCCGGCGCATAGCTCCAGAAGATGCCTCCGGCCGCAATGGCGACAGCCGCCCAGCGCCGGGGGTAGAGCCGCGCCAGCTCCCATGCGCCATAGCCGCCCAGCGAGAGTCCGGTCAGGTAGGTGCGGTCGGGGTCGAGGTGGAACTCTTGCGTTTCCTGATCGAGGGCGGCCATGGCCATCGAGAGCATATCGGGGTCGGTCCAGTAAGCGGGCAGCGGGCACTGCGGCATCACGATGACAAACGGCCAGCGCTCGGGGTGGTCGCGGACAGCCTGGGGCAGCCCTATCTGTGTTTGCCATAGGCCCTCGGAGCCGCGCTCGCCGCGCCCATGCAGAGCGAGGATCACCGGCCATGATTTGCGGTCGTCGCGGCGGAAGGCTTCGGGCAGGTAGACCTGAAAGCGGTAGGTTACGCCGCGCAGTGCGACGGTGCGATTGAGAAAGCCGGTCTCCTGCGGCGGCTGGGACTGGGCGTGGCGGGCGGCGTGAGGCTGTGGCTCGGCCTGCGCTGGCGCTGGGGAGATCGCAAGAGCGAAGGCCAGTCCGGCAATCAGAAAGCGCAGGGTTCGGAGCATACAGGAGTCCCATCTCACTATAGCCGGGCAGGGAGGAAAGTAATAAAGAAGAAATAAGCGGTTTTCATTTTGGACTGGCGCGGTCCAGAATGGTGTGGTATTTTGTCTATTAGATACGGGTCTCTGGCAGGCGCATCGCCAGAGAAGAGGTTCGACTCGCGTTCCCCTGACATTTATCACAAGTGGTATTCTTTTCAGCGGATTACATGGTGGGACGGAGCGAACGATTTTTTAGATTTTGGGGATTTTCCGCCTTTGCGAAGCAGCTTCCGGCTGCTATATTGGTCATTCGGGGTTCTCCACCTCTCGGGTGAGCTATACCCAAGAACGACTTTTGCACACAGCATGTGTGATCGCCGGCACTGCGCGCACATTTATTCAACAAAAATCAGGCAGGGAACGAACGCATGGCGCAGATATTCGAACGCAGCTCCAATGCCCTGGCTCGCGCGAGCCTGGTTTTGACGGGGCTGATCGTGATTGCCCTGGGGGTAACGCTGGACCAGTTGCAGCGCTCGCCCTGGGTGACGCGGCAGGGCCAGCGCCCGGACCAGCCGGTGCCTTTCAGTCACAAGCACCACGTGCAGGGGCTGGGATTGCAGTGCCAGTATTGTCACGTAACGGTGGAGCGGTCGAGCTATGCGGGCATCCCGCCGACCAAGACCTGCATGAACTGCCATGCGCAGATCTGGACCAACGCGCAACTGCTGGAGCCGGTGCGCCAGAGCTGGATGACCGGCCAGTCGCTGCCCTGGACGAAGGTGCATGACCTGCCCGACTACGTTTACTTCAGCCATGAGATTCATGTGAATAAAGGCGTGGGCTGCGCGAGCTGCCACGGCCGCGTGGACCAGATGCCGCTGATGTACGCGCAAAACACATTGCAGATGGAGTGGTGCCTGGACTGCCATCGCAATCCCGCGAAGAACCTGCGGCCGACCAGCGAGATTTATAACAATGCCTGGGAGTCGCCGGCCGAGGACAGGCCGGTGTGGTGCGCGGTGGGAGATGAGGAGACGGGCTTGCCGACGGCGGGGAGTTTGAGCTGCGTGACCAAGGAGCCGGGCGTCGAGGTTGCATCGCTCGATCTGCCGGCGGGCGGCGGGCTTCCGCTGGCGAAGTATGAGAAATTCACCAGCCAGGATGAGATGGGGCATTTTCTTGTGGATCACTACAAGATTCGCACTCCGAAGGATCTGACCAGTTGCGAGGTCTGCCACCGATGAGCGGACAGATGAGCGGAAACGGAAAGAACGGGAAGACGCCGATGACGCTGGCAGCGGTGCGCGCGGAGCTCAAGGGCGCGAAGGGCAAGCGCAATTCCACCCCGCAGACAAAGACCCGTCTGCAGGGGCCCCGGTATTGGCGGTCGGTGGACGAGCTGGCGGGGACGCCGGAGTTCGAGGCCGCGGTCGAGAAGGAGTTTCCAGGGTCGGCGCAGGAGTGGGTCGATCCGGTCTCGCGGCGCGGCTTCATGAAGCTGATGGGCGCGTCGATGGCGCTGGCCGGCCTGGCCGGTTGCACCAAGCAGCCCGACGAGCCGATTTATCCCTATGTGAAGGCGCCGGAGGATCTGATTCTCGGCAAGCCGATGTACTTCGCCACGGCGCACCCGTTTGTGACCGGCGCGGTGCCGCTGCTGGTCAAGAGCGATCAGTTCCGCCCCATCAAGATTGACGGCAATCCGGAGCATCCTTATAACCAGGGTTCGTCGGACCCGTTCACGCAGGCGACGCTGCTCGACCTCTACGATCCCGACCGCTCGCAGCATGTGACCTTTCGCGGCGAAGAGCGCGAGTGGGCGGAGTTTGCGCAGGAGCTCCGGCTCAAGGTGGCATCGACCAAGGATGGTACGGGAATTTATTTCCTCAGCGAGACGATCACCTCGCCCACGCTGGCGCGGCAGTGGGGTGAAGTTCAGAAGGCGTATCCGAAAGCGACACTTGTGCAGTACGACCCGGCGATTGCGGGGACAGACGCGCAGGACACGTTGGCGGTTCAATACTCGTTGAAAGATGCCGACCTGATTGTTTCGCTCGATGCGGACTTTCTGTCTGGAGCGGCCTATCCCGGCTTCCACAAGCTGGTCCGCGAGTATGCGGACCGGCGCAAATCGCCTGAGAAGCTGAATCGGCTTTATGCGATTGAGTCCACACCGACCACGACTGGATTGAAGGCCGAACACCGGCTAGGGTTGCGGGCGAGCGAGATTCCCGCCTTTGCGGCAGAGTTGGCGAAGGCTGTTGGAGTGGCTGGGGTTGAAGCTACGGCTTATGCATGGACTGAGGAACAGAAAGCATTTCTGGCAGTGCTGACCAAGGACTTGAAGGCACACGCAGGCAGGAGCGTTGTGATTTCTGGGCTCTATCAGGATAGGACGGTCATTGCGCTAGCAGTAGCCATCAACAATGTTCTGGGCAATTCCAAGTCAGCATCCTTTTCATCTGGACCGGCGGATGTTTCGTCCACCTTGGACCAGAATGCGAATCTAAAAGAGTTGGTCGCTGATTTGAATGCAGGTAAGGCGGATTGGCTCGTGATTTTGAATGCCAATCCGATTTACTCTGCGCCTGCCGATCTGGAATTCGCGACAGCCTTCGAAAAGGCCAAGACTGTCGCACACCTCGGCTCCCATGTCGACGAGACGGGACAGATTGCGCACTGGCATATCCCCGCCGCGCACTTTTTGGAATCTTGGTCGGATGCGCGGGCTTATGACGGAACGGCTTCGATTGTACAGCCGATGATCGATCCGCTTTATGGCGGCAAGACTGCTCATCACTTCTTTCAGGCATTGCTCGATGAACCGGGATTGAGTCCGTATGAGGCTGTGCGCGAAACTTGGAAGCCCACAATCAAGGGTGATTTTGAGTCGGGCTGGCGCAAAGCGTTGCATGCCGGTTGGATTGAAGGAACATCCTCTACCACTGTTCCAATCTCTGCATTCGTCCCGGAATCGTCGCAACGACTCAAGGTTCCCGCACCTGCGCCGAAGGAATCGCTGGAAATCATCTTCCGCCCCGATCCGAATGTCTACGACGGCCGTTGGTCGAATGTAGGCTGGCTGCAGGAGCTGCCCAAGCCGGTAACCAATCTGAGCTGGGACAATGCGGCGCTGGTCTCCGGCGCGACGCTGACCAAGCTGGGCCTGGAAGAAGACGACATCGTCGAGCTTTGCGTGGGCAACGGCAAGGTGAAGGCGCCGGTGCTGGTTGTGCCGGGGCATCCGGATAATTCGGTCACGGTGCATCTGGGCTATGGGCGCGAGTTTGCTGGGCGCGTGGGTTCGGGCGTGGGCTTCAACGCTTACTTGATTCGCAATTCGTGGGCGCCGTTCTATGCGACTGGATCGCTGCGCAAAGTGGAAGGCAAGTGGGGCGTGGCTGTGACCAAGAGCCACTTCCAGGACCATCGCGGCACGCGGTTTGGCCAGCCTGAGGGCCACAACAATAACTCGCTCGAAGCTGACGAGGCGATCAACGAGCGCGGCATCATTCGCTACGCGACGCTGGACGAGTACAAGGCCAACCCCGGCTTTGCCAACGAGGGGCCGGGCCGCGAGAAGACTGACAAGGACACCTCGCTCTTCCCCAACTGGGAGTACAAAGACAACGCCTGGGGCATGTCGATCGACATGGCGAGTTGCGTAGGCTGCAACGCCTGCATCGTGAGCTGTTATGCGGAGAACAACATCCCGGTCGTGGGCAAGCAGCAGGTGCGCATCGGCCGTAACATGCAGTGGCTCCGGATTGACACATACTTTGAAGGGGATCTAGCGGCCCCCCGGGCCCACTTCCAGCCGATGGCCTGCCAGCATTGCGAGAACGCTCCCTGCGAACAGGTTTGCCCGGTGGGCGCGACGGTGCATACGCCCGAAGGCCTCAACATGATGGTCTACAACCGCTGCGTGGGCACACGCTACTGCTCGAACAACTGCCCGTACAAGGTGCGGCGCTTCAACTTCCTGCTCTATGCCGACTACGACACGGAGAGCCTGAAGCTGCTGCGCAATCCAGACGTAAGTGTGCGTTCGCGCGGCGTGATGGAGAAGTGCAGCTACTGCGTGCAGCGCATCTCGGCGGCGAAGATCGAGGCCGACAAGGAGAACCGGCCGGTGCGCGACGGAGAGATTGTGACCGCGTGCCAGCAGGCCTGCCCGGCTTCGGCAATCACCTTTGGCAACATCAACGACAAGACCAGCAAGGTGGCGAAGCTGCAAGCCGATGAGCGCAGCTATCAGGTGCTCGCCGATCTGAATACGCGCCCGCGGACCAAGTATGTGGCCGCGGTGTTGAATCCGAATGTGGAGCTTGAGGATGCGCCGGTGGAGCACGGGTGAGGCAGTGAATAAGTGAAGAAGTGAATGAGTGAATGAGTGAAGAAGTGAATCGTTTGGCAAGTTAGCGGAGCCAGGATGACGCCCAGTGAGTTGAAAGACAACCCGAGGATCGATCCAGCGACAGGCGAGTATCGCGTCATCGCGCCCGGCCAGACCTTCCGGTCCGTGACCGAGAAGATCGTGCGCATTGTGCTCACGCCCACCACGCCGCTGGGCTGGTTCGCGGTCTTCGGCATCGCCGGAGCCGGGGCGACGATGCTGATGGTAGCCGTGACCTGGCTGTTTTTGAAGGGCGTCGGCATCTGGGCGATCACGCAGCCGGTGGCCTGGGGCTTTGCGATTATCAACTTTGTCTGGTGGATCGGCATCGGCCACGCCGGCACGCTGATCTCCGCGATTCTGCTGCTCTTCAAGCAGGGCTGGCGCAATTCGATCAACCGTTTCGCCGAGGCGATGACGATTTTTGCGGTGGTCTGCGCGGGCATGTTCCCGCTGATTCACGTGGGCCGTCCGTGGCTGGCGTACTGGATGCTGCCGCTTCCGTTCACGATGACCGTATGGCCGCAGTTTCGCTCGCCGCTGATGTGGGATGTCTTCGCGGTTTCGACCTACGCGACGATCTCGGTGGTCTTCTGGTACATCGGCATGGTTCCCGACTTCGGCACGATGCGCGACCGCGCCGAATCGAAGTACGCCAAGTATGCGTATGGCCTTGTTGCGCTGGGCTGGCGCGGGTCGGTGCGCCACTGGATGCGCTATGAGACGGCCTCGCTGCTGCTGGCCGGCCTCGCTACGCCGCTGGTGCTCTCTGTGCATACCGTCATCAGCTTCGACTTTGCCGTGGCCGTGCTGCCGGGCTGGCATACCACGATCTTCCCGCCATACTTTGTGGCCGGCGCGATTTACTCGGGCTTTGCCATGGTGCTCACGCTGGCGATTCCGCTGCGCAAGTTCTACCACCTGGAGGGCCTGGTCACCGAGCGGCATATCGACAATATGGGCAAGGTGATGCTGGCGACGGGCTTCATCGTGGCCTATGGATACGGCATGGAAGTCTTCATGGCCTGGTACTCGGGCTCGCACTGGGAAGCCTTCATGATGTGGAACCGGATGTTCGGGCCGATGGGCTGGGCCTATTGGGTTCTGGTTACGTGCAACCTGGCGATTCCGCTGACGACGCTGTGGTCGAGAAAGCTGCGCACTTCGATACCGTTCATGTTCTTCATTTCGATTGTGGTCAACACGGGCATGTGGTTTGAGCGCTTCGTGATTGTCGTGACGAGCCTCTATCGCGACTTCCTGCCCTCGTCGTGGGGCACTTACCGCGCCACCAAGTGGGACTACATGATTTATGTGGGGACGCTGGGATTGTTCACGGCGCTGTTCCTGTTATTTGTGCGCTTCCTGCCCATGATACCGATGTCTGAAATCCGCACCATGTTGCCGGGGGCCAAGATCACGCCCAAGGCGGCGGCGAAGGCTGGTGACTGATGCCTCCACGCGAAGGGACCTACGGCCTGTTGGCCGAATTCGATACGCCGGGCGACCTGATCCGGGCCGCGCAGCAGGCGCGGCTGGACGGCTGGCGGCGCATGGACTGCTATACGCCGTATCCGGTTGAAGAGGCGGCCGAGGCGATCGGCTTTCATCGCAACACGGTGCCGCTGGTGACGCTGATCGGCGGGCTGATGGGGCTGGCGGCGATGTTTTCGCTTGAGGTGTGGGTTTCGGTGCTGGCGTATCCGCTGAATATCGGCGGCAGGCCGACCTACTCGTGGCCGGCGTTTATTGTGCCCGCGTATGAATGGACGATTTTGTTTGCCGGCTTGTCGGCGGCCTTTGGCATGTTGGCGCTGAATGGATTGCCGGAGCTGTATCACCCGCTCTTCAACGCGCCCAACTTCCGCGACGGCGCGACCACGGACAAGTTTTTCCTGTGCCTGGAGGCGCTCGACCCCAAGTTCGATCTGGTGGAAGCGAAGAACTACTTGCTGGGTTTCGAGCCGGTCTCGGTG
>JBEKPI010000001.1:0-93675 GCA_049520855.1 Occallatibacter sp. | reverse complement strand
GTCAACCCCGGCCTCGTCCGCCAGCCGCGAAGTCGCGTAGTCGTAGGCCGTCAACGCGCAGATGGGCTTGCCCGCGCGCTTCATCTCGGCCAGCGCTGGCATAGTCACTTTTGTGGTGGAAACGCCAGCGGCAGGAACGCCGCCAGAGGCGGAACTGTGTCCGCCAGGGAAGTTGGTAACGCTCATCTGACCTCCAGTGCCGCTCCGTCAACTCAGGATGCAGCCCGATCAAACCGAGTATACGCCCTAAACCAGCCCCCCATGCAACGCGAGCGCCCAATTCCAGCCAACTCGCTAACCTGCTACCCGCTCACAGCGAGGCTGACTTGCAGCATTTGTCAATATTTTTGTGCGGCGTTGGGTACCCATCTGTTTCGCGCTCTTTGCGAAAAGGGTGGGGTGTGAGCTTGCCGTTCATCCCCTCCACGCGCCACACTAACAACAGGATGCTCTTACCGCTCCAAACAGGAATCTCCGCCGGACTCGCCGCAGCAGCCGGTCTCGGCCTCGCCGCCGGCGGCTGCGCCTATGCGGCCCTGTGGCCAGCCTCGCAGCTCTTCGGCCCCACTCTCATCGCCCCGGCGCGCCCCGGCGAACTGGCGCTCACCTTCGACGACGGCCCCAACACCGCATGGACTCCCCAACTGCTGGAGATTCTGGCCAACCACAATGTGCACGCAACCTTTTTTCTTGTAGGCGCTTACGCCCAGGCCGAGCCGGACCTCGTCCGCCAGATCGCCGCCGCCGGTCACCTTATCGGCAACCACTCCTGGTCCCATCCCAACCTGGCGCTCTGCGCAGCCAGCCGCATCGAGCAGGAGCTCTCTCGCACCAGCCAGGCACTCGAACAAATCGCAGGCGCTCCAGTCCGCTTCTTCCGCCCGCCCTTCGGAGCCCGCCGTCCTGCAGTGCTGCGTATAGCAAGGCGTCTCGGCATGGTTCCGGTCCTGTGGAACGCCATGACCTCCGATTGGGAGAACCCGTCAGCCGACGCCATCGCCGGCCAGCTCAGCCGCAAGATCGACACTCTCACCCGCCGCGGCCACGCCGCCAACATTGTCCTCCACGACGGTAGCCACCGCGACCCCACCGCCAACCGTGCTCCCTCGATAGCCGCAGCCGCCCAACTGCTCGCCCGCTACAAACCGACCCGCAAGTTCGTAACGTTGGACGCATGGACTTAACAGGCTGCGGAAAAACGCTTTGCTTTGAAAGGGAACGACTTTAGTCGTGCCATAAGTGCAGCAAAATCAACGCGGGCTTTATAGCATTTTCGGAAATGCTGTAGACCGAATCCATGACCTGAAGTCGGCGCGACCAACAGGGAGCGACGACCCACTGTGACGTAATAAAGTTCACACTATTTCCGAAAATGCTTTAGCCCCTGGGGGTCGCCTTTGGCCGATTTCGCCCGAAACATCGACATTTTTCCGCAGCTCTTAAGGCAAAAACATCCTGCTTGCCGTCGAAAAGGAGTGCCATCTTCTTTCCGACTCTCGATGATCGTCGGCCAAGTTTTTCTATTCCCTATTCCCTACTCCCTATTCCCTAACGTCACTCCCCCGCCAACTGCTCCAGAAGCAAATCGAAATCCTCCAGTTGCGCATATTCAATGATGACTCTGCCATGGCCGTCCCGGTCTTCAATGTGAACCTTCAGCCCAAGCGCCCGCTGCAACCGCTCCTGCACCTCGCGGACATTCGGATCGATGGGAATCTCGGGCTTCGGCTCTTTCTTGGCCGCGCGCTCGGGGTGCAGCAGGCCTTGCACGTAGGTCTCTGTCTGGCGAACAGAAAGCGAACGGTCGATCACTCGCTTCGCCGCCTTCTCCATCTCCTCCGCATGTTCAAACGCCAGCAGCGTTCGTGCGTGGCCAAAGCTCAGTTCGCCCGCCTCGACCCGTGCCTGCACCGATGCAGGTAACCTCAATAAACGCAAGAAGTTAGCTACGGTCGCACGATCCTTTCCCGTGCGCACCGCCATCTGCTCCTGCGTCATGTGGAACTCCCGCGAGAGCCGCTCAAACGCCCGCGCCTGCTCCATCGGGTTCAGGTCCGCGCGCTGCAGATTTTCGACGATGGTGATCTCCATCGCCTGCTCGTCGGAGACTTGCCGCAGAATCGCGGGAATCGTTTTCTTTCCCGCCAACTCCGACGCCCGCCAGCGTCGCTCTCCGGCGATCAACTGGAAGCGCCCATTCGCCAGCGGCCGCACCAGCACCGGCTGCACCACGCCGTTCGCCGTGATCGAAGCAGCCAGTTCCGCCAACTGCTCTTCGTTCACATGCGAGCGTGTTTGGTAGGGATTGCGGTCAAGCTGGTCGAGCGGAATCTCCAGCGGCCTGCCCCCTTCCGTCTCTGCGGCGGACGGAACGGGAGCTGTCGGCACACGCGGCAGCAGGGAATCCAACCCCTTGCCCAGGGCGCGGCGTTTCATCTCGGGTGCGGCGATTGTCATCGTTCAGAATCCTCTATTCCGGTACCAGCACCGGAGCTTTCATATTTGCGCTTTCGGTGGCAATGCGGCCCTTCCTGCGTGGATGCTCGATCCCATTGCGCGCCATAAACTCCCCGGCCAGCTCGAAGTAGGCCTCGGTCCCCCGCGAACGTGCATCGTACAGTGCCACAGGCTTGCCGTGGCTGGGAGCCTCCGCCAACCGCACGTTGCGCGGAATCACGGTACGGAACAGCCGCTCACGGAAGTAGGAGCGCAAGGTTTCAGTCACCTGCTGGGCTAGATTCGTGCGGTCGTCGTACATCGTCAGCAGTACGCCCTCAATCGTGAGCAAGGGGTTGTAGGCAGCGCGGACCCGTTCGAGCGTCGAGACCAGCTCAGAGATTCCCTCCAGTGCAAAGTATTCGGCCTGCATCGGCACGAGCAGCGTATCGGCGGCGGCCAGAACGTTTAGAGTCAAAAGATCAAGCGCCGGCGGGCAGTCCAGTATCACGAGGTCAAAACCGGCCTGAATCGGTTCCAGCGCGTTGCGCAGGCGGAGAGCCCGGTCCTCAGCCGAAGTCAGCTCAATGTTGGCGCCGGTCAGGTTCTTCGACCCAGGCAACAGCCAGAGAAGATCGATCTCCGTCGGCAGGATCACCTGCTCCGCCAAGGAATCGCCCATCAGCACGTCATAAATGGAATGTCGGCTGTCGTCCCGCTGCAATCCCAGGCCCGACGAGCAGTTAGCC
Organism: Occallatibacter sp.; assembly: GCA_049520855.1. Classification (GTDB taxonomy): domain Bacteria; phylum Acidobacteriota; class Terriglobia; order Terriglobales; family Acidobacteriaceae; genus Telmatobacter. The sequence continues at coordinate 90,490 of JBEKPI010000001.1, read as the reverse complement.
TGCGGATCGCTGTCCACAAGCAGAACCTTCAGGCCTTCCAGAGCGAGGCAGGCGGCCAGGTTAATCGCTGTCGTAGTTTTGCCGACTCCGCCCTTTTGGTTGACAATGCCGAGTATCTTGCCCATGGCTATCCAGACTAAAGGCAGCGCCGGTTTCGGGATAGCCGCTTGCGCTGTGGAGAACCCGGCACGGCTGTGGAAAGCCTCCTGTGCGCGTCGAGGCGAGACTCCGGCAAGCTCTTGCAGCGGAAAGGTTTCGATGGGGCCTGTTCAGCCCCTCCTGATTCCTCCAAAAATCAGCTTATCAGTGGAAATCTTTCGCGGTTTGCATCTTAATTTGGGCAGAGGATTCGCTTCTTTTAACGGTGTCCCATTTTGAATCTGCGCCCAATTCAGGCCAAAGTTGACATTGTTTCACGTGGAACAAGCGCCCCCACCTCAAAACGCTTCTAGCGGACTTCCGAAGTAAACGCGCGCTGCCACTCGTATCCCTTCAGCTTGAATCCTTTGACCGCTCCCGCCTCCGCTGGACCAATTTCCTTGATGACCACGCGCATTCCAAGCTTCCCATCCTTCAGTACGTCGATTTGACGGGCCACTTGAACCCCTCCAAAGGCTTCCACGTTCAGAGGATGAATCTCAACGCCCGATGTGTAGCTCTTCACCAGTCGCCCGCTCCCATCAAACCAATAACCCTGCGACTCGCCCGGCTCCATCTCCCCGTTCGCACCCTCTTGCCCACGCATTACGCGAATTGTCTCTACCCCGTCAACTTTGTCGCGTCGGATCCGCCAATCCGACTCGGTCATTGTGTCCTCGGCTGGAATCGGCTCCAAAATCATCATCACCAGGCGCAATAGGCCCGCATCCGGCCCTTCGGCAAGCACGTAATGCTTATCTCCGCTCTGTGAACGTACCAAGTGGCTGGAACCAATCCACGCTTCCCGCTTCCAATCCCTCGCACTGAGCCAAGTGTCCTCGTAGCGCCCGGTTTGCGCCCCATCGTGCGAGACCGCCTGGAACTCGGCGCGCAAACTGTATGGAGCGCTCGTCCCCGCTGCCAGGAAGCTCGCTTTGCGCCCCCTTTCAAAATAGGTTCGCGCGCTGTCAAAGTTTTCGCCGTCTGTGGGACGCACGGTCGTAAACGGCGCCGATAGCCGTGCCCATACCTGCACCGGAATGCCGTCGCGCAAGACCGGCTGAAACTGCATTGCGCGAAATCCCTGCTCGGCCACCTCTTTCACGCCGGGGTTGTCGGCTATCGGAGGAATCATCTCCCGAATCTTGCCTGTCCTGTCCAACACGACTTCGGTCCATACCACTCCTTCAAGCGGTCCATTCGCAAGCGCCGGCCAGTCAAACGGCTTTCCCGGCAGAAGATTCTTCCGCAATTCAGCTTCATCCAGCACGACCGTCTCAATCGGCTGGGCATCCCCGCCCGGTGCGCTCACATCGAAAAACCCGCTCGGAGTAGCTCCAAGGTCTTCCAAAACGCTCACCCTGGCCGTCACCTCAACAGAGCCAGACGCAACTGTATAGGCAACCATGCGTCCGTGAAAGTCCTTAAAGTCGTGATACTGCCCGTCCCACCCAGGTCCACCGGTATAAAACAACAGCCCTGTCTGATCCATCAGCGCCAGATAGCCGCTGCCGTTGCTCTGCGCATCCCCCGATCCGTTCGATGGATCCCAATTGATATTGGTCTGCCCCATCAGGTGGCGCACATTGGCCGTCTTCACCCGCTCTAGCAGCACATCCATCGGCAGCGGCACCGGCCGCACAAGAGCCACAGCGAGCTCTCGTAACCAGTCAGGGAAGTAGTCGCCCTCATTCTTCTGCCACACATGTTCACCATCGACAATTGCGATCTGGTGAAATTCCGGAGACCGCACTTCGCGCCGCCATTTCTTCGGAGACTCCCACCAAATCTCGATTTCCCCCGTGCGGTTTGAACCATTGTCCCATGCACGGCTAGGAGCATATTCCGCCTTCAGATGAAAAGAATGTGTCCCCGGCTGATCGAGCGTACTCCTCTCGACCGCCTTCTTCACTAAGCTACCCAGGTTCTCAGCCTGCCCGGTCACCGCGCAGACGGAAAGAAAAAAGCAAGCCGTTACCACAAACCTGACCATAATTCGCACCAAAGACCTCCTGGCATTTCGAAAGCGCAAGAATGATATAACTGCCTACGATAGAGCATCTTACACTGGGTTGCAATTTTATGCCACTCGAGAATTGGCGACACATCATTGTTCTCCCGCCATTCTCGTACTAGACTGTTGCCAGACACCCAAAGGACCAACATGGAAACCCCAAATGCCTTCATCGGCAAAACCACCCTGCCCACCGCCGAAGAGGTCGCCGCATCCTTAGGCCCATCCGCCGAACTCTGGAAGCAACTGATCGACTGGTTCGCCGGCCAGCAAGTCACCACCCAGGTGTGGCAATCGGTCTCTCCAAAATACGGCTGGGCACTCCGCCTCAAACTCAAAAAGCGGACCATCGTCTACCTTGGTCCCTGCAATGGCTGCTTTCGCGTCTCATTCGTCCTTGGAGATAGGGCTGTCGCCGCTGCCCGCGAGGGCGGCCTGTCCAAAAGTACGCTCAAGATCCTAGACGAGGCACCGCGCTACGCGGAGGGCACTGGTCTGCGCCTGATGGTCAAGGCTCCGAAGGACCTGGCCGCAATTCGCAAACTGGCGCTCATCAAGCTGGCAAACTGAAATCTCGCTGGCCCAACGCAACCACTCGCTCCCCGCCGCCCGGAATTTCAACCACCGAGGACCACGAAAACTCCGGCCCCGCTGCCGCTTCGAGCTTGATCTGTTCAGCGCCCGTCGTCATCAGCGCCAGCCAGCCGCCCGGCCGGACCAACTGAACCCCCGCCTGAACCGCCCGTTCCATCTTCTCGACTGCCCGCAAAGTAACGCAATCAAACGCCACACGAAGCGCCTCAGCCCGCCCGGAATGAACCTTGGCCCCAACTCCCGCCACCCGCACTGCCTCGCTGAGAAACGCCGCCTTCTTCCCCTGCGACTCGGCCAGAGTCACGGCAATCTCCGGCCGGCAAATCGCAATGGGAATTCCCGGAAACCCAGCACCCGAGCCAAAATCCAGCAGAGTCCCTACTCCTGCCGGCAAAGCGCGCGCACAAGCAATTGACTCGACAAAATGTCGCTTGAGAATTCCCTCTTCGCTCCGAATCGCCGTCAGGTTGATGCGGGCATTCCAGCGGAGAAGAAGCGAGAGGTAATTCTCAAAGCGCCCAGCCAGCGCGGCGTCCAACGCCTCCAGGCCACTCTCTGCCAGAAGCGCGTTCAGCCGAACACCAGCCGCTTCCGCCCCCTCGCTCACGCCGGCATCACCGACTCTTGAATGTGTCTCGGCTGCCAGACCACCGCCGCCTGCACAAACGCCGCGAAGATCGCGCGAGAAAATGCGCTCTGTGTGTAGGTCCGTTCCGGATGCCACTGCACCCCCAGGACAAAATGCTCCCGCGAATCCAGCTCCACCGCCTCCACCACCCCATCGCCCGCCGACACGGCGCTCACCAACAATCCGTCTCCCGCAACCCTCACCGCCTGGTGATGGCTCGAGTTGACCTGGGGCTCCGAGTCGTAACAAACAGGAAACAATCGAGTTAACCTAGAATCCGGCGCGATCCGCACCGCATGAGCCTCCACCACATTCCGGCCGGGCCGGTGATCCACCGCGGTCTTCAGATCCTGCACCAGCGACCCGTTCAGCCACACGTTCAGGCTTTGTGTGCCGTGGCAGATCGCCAGAATCGGCTTGTGCAGGCTGAATGCATCCTGTAGCAGCAATTCGTCGACGGCGGTGCGAGCGGCGTCAGCCTCGCCACACTCCGGAATCGGCTCTTCGCCGTATCTCTGCGGATCGACATCGAACCTGCTGCCCGGCAGCAGAATCCCCTGTACACCCGCAAGCAGGCGGGCCACGCGGTCCTGCCGCTCATGCAGCGGTACAAGAATCGGGGTCGCTCCCGCGGAACGGAGAGCAGCCAGATAGGGCGGAAGCGAGCGATCGTTGTAAGCCGGATCGCTGCTGGTGGGCTCGGGAATTGCTACATGGACGCACATGGCAGCATCAGTGTTATCACAGCCGAGAGAAATGCGATAGGGGTTCTGAGTCGCAAACTCAAATCTTCGTACCCACAATCTCAATTTCTCGTCCCGCCTCCACTCCCTCCGGCTCACGCAGCCGCTCGATTGCCGCGCGTAGCCGCTCCGTCAACTCCTCGCTCTGCCGCAAGGTCATCCCCGCAGTCTCAATCGGCTCGCCCACGTTCAGTGTGACCTCGCCGGGGTAAAAGTGGCGGGTGTGAATCGGCAGCAGCTCATACACTCCGCTCAGCGCCATCGGCACCAGCGGAACCTGCGCGCGAATGGCCAGGTAAGCCGCGCCCGAAAGAAAAGGCCGCAGTTCCCCGTCAGGCGTCCGGCCGCCCTCCGGAAAGACAAAAAGCGCCATGCCCGCTCGCAGCGCCTTTGCCCCGGCTCCCAGGCTGGCAAGCGAGGCGCGCGGGTTGGCGGTATTGATCGGAATCTGCCCTGAACGATTTAAGTACCATCCTATAAAAGGGATAGGCCACAATTCCTTCCGCGCTAGTATGCGAAACTGGAAGGGCAGCGCGGCAAAGATCACCGGCGTATCCATGTACGAAGTGTGGTTCGAAGCATAGACGGCGGTTGCATATTTGCGCAGATTCCCCGCCCCAAACACCCTCAGTTTCGACCCGGTAGCCCATACGCAGCCCCGTGCCCAAACGCGCGCGATGCGGTGCTGCATGTTGCCCTTCTTGTCCACCAGCGAAACGAGCAGGGCGAGACTTCCACAAACCGTCGTAATCGCCGCCATCAGCGGCGCATGAACCAAATAAGTGCGCCAGCGGTAGATCCAGGGCAGCGGATTGGGACGGTATCTCATATTCCGGTTCCACCGCCCAGCAGCAGAGTCCGCGCCTCCCCCACCAGGTAGACCGACCCTGAGACAACCACCACCCCGCCCTTCCCGCGCTCTGCGGCCCATCCCAACGCTTCTCTTACCGACCCGGCACTGACCGACGCCGTCCCCGTCGCCCGCGCCGCGGCCTCCAGATCCGTCATCGCCGCCGCCCGCGCTGAATGAATCGGCGCGAAGATCACCTGCTCAAACAGCGGAAACAGAATCTGCGCCATCTCGGCCACCGGCTTGTCGCGCAGGCAACTGAAGATCAGCGTCCCCGGCCTCGTCCCATCCAGCAGACCCTTCAGCCCCGCCCGCAGCGCCCACGCACCCGCCGGATTGTGCGCCACGTCCAGAATCCATTCCACGCCGCACGCTTCGATCCGTTCCAGCCGACCCGGCCAGCGCGTCTGCCGAATCCCCTCGGCGATACCCGTCGGCGTGACCGGAAAGCCATGCGCCGAAGCCAGCTCCACAGCCGCCGCAATGGCCAGCGCCACATTCCGCTGCTGGTGCGCGCCCGTGAGCGGCGAATCGACCTCGACCGTCGCCCCCAGCGCCTCAACCGAATAAGTACCAGCCGTTCCCGCTCCGAAGGCCGGCATGTACTCCGCCGCGCTCACCCCCCGCACGTCCAGTTCCGTCGCCGCCTCGCCCAGCGCCTGGTTGGCCTCCGGGTGCTGCGGCAGCGTAATCAGCGTCCCCCCCCGCCGCAGAATCCCCGCCTTCTCCCGCGTAATCGCGCCGATCGTCGTACCCAGCCACTCCGTGTGGTCCAGCGAAATGTCGGTAATCACCGACAGCAGCGGGTCCACGATGTTCGTCGCGTCCAGCCGGCCGCCCATCCCCACTTCCAGCACCGCCAACCCCACCTCAGCCTCGGCAAAGTAAAGCAGCGCCTGCGCCGTCAGAATCTCAAAAAAACTGGGAAATTGCGGCAGCCCGCCATCCAGCACCAACTTCTCCGCGGCATCGTGAACGCGAAAATACAGGCCCGCAAAAGCCTCGTCGGCAATCTCCGCCTCTCCAATGCGAATGCGCTCGTTCACCCGCGCCAGGTGCGGCGAGGTATAAAGCCCTGTCCGCACCCCGGAGGCCGTTAGAATCGAAGCCAGCGTCGAGGCCGTCGAGCCTTTTCCGTTCGTCCCGGCAATCAGCACCGACCGAATCCGCCGCTGCGGATCGCCCAGTGTCCCCAGCAGCACGCCGATCTCGTCCAGCGAAAACTTCCGCCGCGCCTGACCCGCCCGCGCATACAGCTCGGGCGCCAGGGCATTCAGTTCTTCGATCGCCGCCGCATAAGACATGGAAACTTTAGTATAAAAGCCTCATCTCAATCGCCGTGGAACCTGCTTCAGTTCCGCAGCAGCAACTGCAGCGCCAACCGCGCATTCTGCAAGCACCCCCGCGCCTCATCCTCCGACAGCAGCCCCTGATGCACCGCCTTCTTGCCCGTATCGTTCACCATGTTCGCCACCCTAGGAAAATCCTCGTCGATCCCCGTCATTTGCAGATTATTGTTCACCTCATGCAGCAAATTCCCCAGTGTCGCGGTGTTCCGGTAGCGTGTGCTTACCTGCCGCGTCAGGCCCGTCGGCAACTTCTGTTTGATCGCCTCCTCCAGCACCGAGCGGCACATCACCGCGCACGCCGTAAAAAGCCCAAAGAAGTAGCACCGCGTCGCCTCGTCCAGGTACCGGTCCGCCTCCTCTGAACTCGGCGCCGCCACCACGCACTCGCGCAGATGCGTTGCCCGCAGCACCGCCGGCTCAACCAACTCCAGCAACTCCAGCGCAAAGGCCGTCCGCAGCAGGTCGTTCTGCTGCCCATCCAAAGCCCGCTGAATCTCCTGCCATGCCGGCGTCAGCCCCTCATACCCGGCAAATTGCAGCTTCGTCAGCGAGGTCAACCGCTGCCGCGCGTGTTGGATAAATCCCTGCCGCATCTCCTGCGCCAGCATCCTCCATCCCGCCACAAACGCCGCCGCATCCTGCTGGTACCGCGCCCAAAGCTCGTCGTACACAAGCCCCGGCAGCACCTCCCGCAACTGCGCAAACCGCCCTGTCCGCGCCAGCTCCGAGATCGACTCGCAAAACTCCCGCCCCGGCGTCTCCTCGGCCGACATCTGCAACAGTTGATCCTCCAGTCGCCCGATATCGATGCCCATCTCCCAAGCCCTCACCGCCCAAGTGTAGGCCCCGAACATTTCACAAACAGACACAACTCAACTACAAATTGCGCCCCATGGACAGGAATGGGAACCCCTCTCCATCACAAACCGAACATGGGAATCCACCCGCCGCGCAATCCAGCCAAAATCCCCACCCTGTGCATCCCCAGTTCTCTCCAACCCCGCGCCAAACGCGCCTCCTGACGCCCTTTTCACACAAATCCACCACTTTACACAGGCCTGATTCCGCCCCCTCTGGGAATCGTGGGAAACTTGCCCCGTTTCCCGCCCTCCATCCCCCGATTTCCAAATCCCCTCAAATCCACAGCTACGTTTTACAAAACTCTCCCATCCGCAACTCTCTCTTCCTGAATCCCCTTGCCCACATTTCCACTTTTCCTGCCTGAACGACGGGTACTACTATCTTTTCTCTTTATCTTCCTACCGTTTTCCTACTGCCCACCGCGCCCCAATCGCCAACCGGCAAACCCCGTCATCCCCACGCACCCACTCCCCGCGCCGCAATACTTCCTCGGAATTCAGAGAACCGTCCCTGTTTTCCACCCACGCAACACCCAGAAGGTGAATACAATCAAGAAGAAGAAATGATAGGCATTTCCGCCGTGCCGCTACTTGTTGTACAGTGTGGCCAGCGCGCAAATCGCTTCCATCGGGTTTTCTTGGTTAGCCGCACAACGAGGGTGGGTTCATGTCGATCGTGGAAACTGAAGTACAGAAGCCGGCCGCGCAGGGGGCAGCAATGGAAATTACCGTTAGCCGTCAAGACCTGGTCAAAGAGCTCACCGCCACGCAGAGCGTAGTCGAGCGCAAGACCACTATTCCGATTCTGTCGAACTTCCTCATCGAGGCCGCGGACGACCGCCTCAGCATCACCGCCACCGACCTCGACCAGGCCATCCGCACCTCCGCCGCTGCCAAGGTCAAGAAGCCCGGAGCCTGCACCATTCCCGCCCGCAAGCTCTACGACTACATCAAGCTGCTCCCCGAGGGCGACATCTCCATCAAGCTCCTCGACAATCACTGGGTGCAGATCCGCTCCGGCCGCTCCAACACCAAAATCGTCGGCATGGCCCGCGCTAACTATCCCCAGGTTCCCGAGTTTCCCTCCGTCACCGCCACCAGCATCTCCTCGCTCGCCCTCAAGACGCTCATCAATCGCACCATCTTCGCCATCTCTAACGAAGAGTCCCGCTATACCCTCAACGGCGCCCTGCTTGTCATCAAGGCCGAGTCCCTCGCCATGGTCGCCACCGACGGCCATCGCCTTGCCTACGTCGAAAAGCCCAACGAGATCCTCGAAGGCATCAGCGGCGAAAAGCGCGTCCTCATCCCGCGCAAGGCTCTCCAGGAACTCCAACAGTTGCTCTCCGTCACCGACGCCGACAAGGTCGAATTCGCCGACGACGAGCACACCCTCTTCTTCCGCGTCGGCCATCGCACTCTCAGCACCCGCAAGCTCTCCGGCCAGTTCCCCAACTTCGAGGCCGTCATGCCCCGCGACAACACCAAGTTCGCCGTCGTCCGCTCCAGCGAACTCGCCTCCGCCATTCAGCGCGTCGCCCAGTTCGCCGACGAGCGCTCCGGCGCCATCCGTATGCGCCTCGAGAGCAACGAACTCAAAATCAGCTCCAGCTCCACCGAGTCCGGCGAGAGCGAAGACACCATCGACACGCCCTACTCCAGCGACCCCATCGCCGTCGGCTTCAACTCCGTCTACATCCTCGATTTCTTGAAGGCCCTCAACAACGAAGGCGAAGTCCGCCTCGAGTTCAAGGACTCCCAATCCGCCGGCCAGATGCGCCCCGAAGACCCCGACGCCGAGTACAAGTACCGCTACGTCCTCATGCCAATGCGCATCTGATCGCCGCTTAAGAGCCTATCTGGAAAATTCCAGAGCGTGGCAGAAGGAGTGAATTAGGCTGACAAAAGGGCATTCTAGCGATTCCAGGTGCGCAAGCCCCCCGCTATAGATCCCTTAACCGGCCTTGCGCTTTTCAGGGACGATAAAGAGGCCGTCCCTAGTGGGTCGGATCTTCATACGCGAACCGCCGCCGTCTACCACATATTCTTTGTCAAATTCCAGTCTCAATTGCTTTACACCAGAGGGAACCTCAACTCCGTCCGCAACTTTGATGATAACGCTGTGCTTCCCAATACGTAACTTTTCTATATTCAATGCAATGGCCAGTTCAATCAGGACGTCTAGCTCCGGCGCTGAATCGCCCTGCTCGTATCGGCCGATCATGTTGATATGCACGTGCGCACGCCTCCCCAGGTCACCCTGCGAAAGCAGCGAATCGCGACGTGCTTCCCGAATTTGGATGCCAAGTTCCTTCTTCCAGTCCATTCTCGTGAATCCACAGCATAGTGTGTATCAGTTGCACATTTTTCTTGCTTCTTTCACATCATTATATCATACTATATTACGATACACAGTTTGCTGTGTAGGTTGAAGACCGCGGCGGCCCTGTTCTGCTACACTCATCCTCTTCGAGTTGCAGAACCCGAGGCGCACGAAAAAGGCCGCTTGATCACGGGCATCTCGGTATGCCTCATTGCGTCGTCGCGAACTGCTTCAGCGCGCAACGGCTGGCATCTATCCCTCTTGAAGGAGGTCTTATGGCGAGCGCATCCCAACTTTCCGCTACGTTGTCAGCCCGGCAGTTCGCAGAGGGACTGCTGGCTGCCCTTGCCGCCGCCGGTAGAACGAAAATCTCCGCAAACCAGATCCACAAGGCATTTCGGCGGATTCTGACCGAAGTTAAAGATCGCCAAGATTTGGATGTGGATTTTTCTGACGTCGACTACGATCCCCTCTACGGGCAGAGCGGATGGCTCGATCAATTCTTAGCGCGCGCCCAGCGCGACCTGATGATCAGCTATCCAAATCCTTCCTACGGGCGTATCGAAATCAAAGTGACGCTCAGCGAAGGGAAAGAAATGCTTGACGAGTACCCCAACGGCGCCATCTTCAAAGAACTTTCCCAGCGCTTTTTTGAGGAACTGAGCGCCTGATCATCTTCGTTTTCAGGACGGGACCAGCCTTATGTCACGACCGTTGTGTGGTGGACTGCCGGTTAGTCTGGCCCTGTTGAGTGGAGAGCTTCAAAAGGCCTTTTCCGCTGATCTCGATTCATACGCTGGCTCCCTTCGGGGTCGCGAAAAGCCGCGAGGCTTCAAGGTCATTAACGACCCCATCTGGTTCACAATCAGGGTTGAATCCTGGGAACTTGTAATCCTCGACTCGCCAGTTGTGCAACGTCTTCGAGGAATTCACCAGCTTGGTCTTGCCGGGCTCGTCTACCCGGCGGCGGGCTATTCTCGTTTTGAACATACGCTCGGGACGCTGTACCAGGCCCAGCGAGTCATAGAATCGGTTAATCGAAACGCCCGCCCTCATAGCGCACAGTTGCATCAGACACTTGACCAGCCTGTTTCTCGAATGGATGAAGTGGCATTGCGTCTCGCCGCACTCCTCCACGATGTTGGCCATTGCTTTCTGAGCCATGTCTCGGAACGTGCCCTCGACCGGCTCACGCTCAGCGACGGAAGCTCAATGAAGTTGGCTCGCCGCGATGCCAGGGATTACTTTTACGCGATTAAGCCCCCGGCAGTCGGCGAAGTATTGTCGTCGCTGGTTATTCTCCTGCCTGAGTTTATTGATGTTTTGAAGAAGGCCAAGATCCCCTTTTGGGAAGACAACGAAGAAGAATTGGCAAGTAGAATTGCTCGGCTGGTGGTACGCGGAAGGTTTTCCGACCGTCCCTTCATGAACGAGATCATTTCCGGAGCACTCGATGCCGACAAACTGGATTACATGTCCCGCGATTGCTACATGGCCGGGCTCGCAATGCCTATCGACACGGAAAGGTTGCTGGAAAAGCTCTGTGTTGTGAATGTCCCTGCGCCGCACCTTGAGGAATACATGGGTGCCAAGGACCTACCTGCGAATCAATCAATTCAGGTGCTCGCAGTTCAGCAGGGTGGTGCAAAAGTATTCGAGGATTTCGTTCTCAGCCGAGTTTTGCTCTACGACAAACTCTACAACCATCACAAAGTCCGCGCGTTAGAAGGCGCTGTCGTAAACGCACTAGAGATCCTCCAAGAGCACCATCCATTATTTCGCGATCTCTCCACTTACGTCGGCATTTCGGATGCTCAATTCTTAGAGGGGAGATGGCCAGACCCGGAAACACCGCAGCCTGAGGTTGAGCGTGCTCAAAAGCTTGTGCGAGAAGTCAAGCGAAGGAATGTCGTCCGCGCCTTCGCCTTTGGCTCCTATCTGATTGCTGGGTTCGATGAGCAGGATGAACCTACCCAGAGCAAACTTCGGCGGGCTTGGGGGCGGCTTGCTGATGTCACTGGTCGCGATGTCACTAGTGATTCTTTGGCACTTCGGAGTCGGATCAGAGCAAAGGCGCAAGAGTACCTGATCGCCCTGGGTCAACCAACGCTCGCCGCAGAGCTGCATGATTCATCTTTGATCGTCGACCTGCCGGACGTTCAAGGCATTGCCAGTAGAACCACGTTTTTCGTCGGCGATGAGAGTTCCGGAGTTAGGAACTTCAATGAACTGTTCAAGGTTGACAAATGGGCCGAAGCCTACGAAAACCAAAAAATTACGGGATATGTCTTCTGTCCCCCTGAATTCGCGGCCGCCGTCCACCTTGCAGCGCGGGACTTAATTCGTGAGGATTTTAAGCTCAGCTTTGAGCCTTGGTCCTGGAACCTGACAAAGGTGAGTGTGGAACGACTCGAACAGTCGGCTTTAACGCTGCGAGAACGGGGAACGGACACTGAGCCTTCGCCAGTCCCATCTTGGTTGCAAGATCGAAAGCTATATTTGCAAAGCATACAGGGAAAAATGATTGCGCTGGAGAAATACACATACGAACTGGATCAACTAGCCGAACGATTTGTGAGCTACCAATCTCACACCGACGAAAAGATAACAAGGCACAGAATGGAGGACTGGCTGCTTCAGTTTGCGGCTGAGCAGATTCCGTTTGCGGTTACAGTTTTGCAGCATGTGCGATATTGGGACAGGGCTTCGATCACCGACGCATTTGCGCATGCTCTGGTCGATTGGGGCGAAGAGATTCATAGCTGGCAGTGGGTGCCGCTTGGCGGGCCGACGACAAGCTCAAATCACCTGAACTACCTTTGGCCGGATTTGAAGAAGCAAGGGCTATGTCCACGGAATGTTCTCGGCGACGCCGAGAGGCTTCAGGAGGGAAGCGCGATTGTCTTTTACGATGACAACGTTGGCTCCGCCGGTCAATCCAAGACCGTGCTCCAGCAATGGCTCGGAATGGAGCGGGATTCCTGGGATGTTGACGAAGAGCACGTTCAGCCGCTCCCAAAAGAGAAGGTGCAGATTCTTAAGAATTCGAGGATCAGATTCCTTTTCGCAACAGGTCGTCGCAGAGGTCTCGAGAACTTAATCACTAAAGCCAAACAGTTGTTTGAGAATCATAATATCGACGGACACATCGTTATCCCTCAAGATGTGTCCTGCTTCCAACCGGCCTCCGGCGTTTTTGGAAGCAGAAGTCTCGCGCAAAAAGCTCAGGAGGCGTTTCGAGCGGCGGGGGAGAGGGCTCTGGCCGACAAGCGCGAAGCGTGGGGAGAGGAAAAAATGCAAAGCCGGCTCTTGGGTTATGGAAATAGCGGCGGCTTAAACGTCTTTTACTATAATGTGCCAACGACTACCATTACCGCCCTGTGGAAGTCCTCCGAAATTCCCGGATCGAGTTGGATGGGTCTGTTTCCCCGGCGCCCAAGAGAATAAATTGCACAATCAGCCCATCAGAGTGCCCAGTTCGCCATCCAAATCGCCTTTCTCCCATCACCAGAGAACTACATCCGCATGACATACGTCTATATACTCTCCTAGAGAATGGTTTTGAGAAAGATCGAGCGTCCCCGAGGCCCCGATGACCACCGCCTACATCAATCGCATCGCCACGGCCGCTCCCCCTCACGACGTTCATCGGCCCTTCATCGATTTTGCCGCAACCCTGCTCCCCGAGGGCACCGTGCGCAATCTCTTCCGCCGAATGGCGCGCCTCTCCGGCATCGAACACCGTTACTCCTTCCTTCAACCTTTCACCAGCCCAGACGGCACCTGGCGAGATGCCGAACACCTCTACGAAACCGGCAACTTCCCCTCAACCGCCCCCCGCATGAAGCTGTTCGAGCGCTTCGCTCCCCAACTCGCGCAAACGACTCTCGACAAGCTCACCCTCACCCACGAAGAGCGCCGCGCCATCACCCACGTCATCGTCACCTCATGCACCGGTCTCTACGCGCCCGGCCTCGACTTCGAGGTCGTCAACCACCTCGGCCTCAACCCTTCCGTCGAACGCACCATGATCGGATTCATGGGCTGCTACGCCGCCATGAACGCTCTCAAGTCAGCCCATCACATCGTCCGCTCCGAACCCGAAGCCTCGGTCCTGATCTTGAACCTCGAACTCTGCACCTTGCATCTCCAGGAAACCCACGATCTGGAGCAAGTCCTGTCGTTTCTCCTCTTCGCCGATGGCTGCGCCGCCAGCCTCATCAGCGCCAAACCGCACGGCCTCGCCATCGACAGCTTTCGGATCATCTGATGAGGCTTGGAAGATACGCGTGGGCGCTGGCGGCTTGCGGCGGCGCGAGGAGGCTGAAGCACAGCTCAAGAAAGCCTTTGCGGATTCCACTGGGTTGAGGGATCGCGATCTGGCAGGGCTGCATTACTTCGCCGGAGAAGCGTGGCGGTCGTTGGGAGAGTGGAAAAAGGCGCGGGCGGCCTTCGAAGAGGCGTTACGGCTCAGTCCTGACGGTCCCGCTGCAACGGGCACGCAAAAGGCGCTGACAAAGATGCGGGTAGAAGCTCAGGATTGAAGGCGCGGCCTGTGAGACCTCACTCTGTGTATTTCGGCGGGCTTCTCCCAGACAGGAGTCCATCGCATTTACAATTTGTCCTAGAGGGAGGAAGACCATGTCCTTGGCAGCCGAAGAAAGGAAGAAGAGCGACAGGAAGGCCTCCTGGCTGCCGCTGAGTTGGGGCTCGTTGTGGCTCGGCATACGAGACCACTGGATGCTGATTGCCCTCATTCTTGTCTTGGCGAGCGACTTCATAGATCTTCCCAGGTGGCGCAGGATAATCGTCACGAATGTTCTTTTCTTAGGGGTTTTGCTGCTGCTTTTGGCCGTCTCCATGGCGCGGCGAAAAACGGTCCTGCAAGCGCTGCTGGGCCGGTTCGATCAGGCGCTTCGGTGGAACAGATGGCTTTGCTGGATACCGGGTTACGGCGGCTCCCTTGAAGGCTGGATTCTGCTGGAAGCCGGAAGGTACAGCGAGGCGCAAGCGGCGACAAAGCCTCTTGCATTCGATAAGCACGGCAACCCGCGGCTGGCGAACTGGCAGCTTCTTTACTACGCGATGGCTCTTTCGCATCAAGGCAAGGGCGCGGAGGCGCAAGATCTGCTTGAGGCAGCGCTTCGATTGAAGCCGAAGATTGGACGCTTTCATTTGGGGCTCGCGGACTGCCTTCTTGAGCAAGGCAAGGATCCGGAGACCGCCCGCGCATTGTTGGAACAGGTCCAGGCGAACTGGCAGGAAGAGTCCGATACCTCTGGAAGACGCGCAAAACAGGCCCTCCGGGAGGCAAGGTATGCCTTCGCGCTGGCAGGCTGCGCTGGGCGGGTTGAGGCGATCCTGCACATGCTCCAGGCTTCGGCGGGATCGGCTACATTCATAAGCCGCGACAGGGCTTGGCTGCGGTACTACGCCGGAGAAACCTGGCGGGCATTGGGCGATACGGAGAAGGCGCGGGCGGCGTTTGAGGAAGCCAGCGAACTGCATCCGTATGGGCAGGTTGGACAGAGATCGCAAAATAGATTGTTGGAAACGGGGAAGCCGGTCTGAAGCTTGCGGGTTTTGGGCCTTCATCCTCCCATTCGCGCCTTTGGGCAGCACCCACCGCCTCCCGCTGCAATGGCCCGCTACAATGGCCCGTTACAATGAAAGGAGCCGTTTTTCGGGTTTTTCCTAAGGGCGGCGACAATCTCTCGGCACCACCCGGAATCGATAAGCCTCATGCCTGAAACCGTACCCTCATCTTCCCGTCCGCGCGTCCTGAGCGGCATGCGCCCCACCGGCAAGCTCCATCTGGGCAACTATATGGGCGCGCTGGCCAACTGGGTCAAGCTGCAAGACCAGTACGAGTGCTACTTCTTCATCGCCGACTGGCACGCGCTGACTACGGATTATGCGGACCCAAGCCGCCTCAAGCTGAATACGCTCGACGCAGCCCTGGATTTTCTGGCCGCCGGTCTCGATCCTGAAAAATCCACAATCTTCATCCAGAGCCATGTCCCTCAGCACGCGGAACTGCACCTGCTTTTCTCCATGATTACGCCCCTTGGCTGGCTGGAGCGCGTACCCAGCTATAAGGAGCAACAGGAGAACCTCACCGGCAAGGACTTGAGTACCTACGGCTTCCTCGGATACCCTCTGCTTCAGGCCGCCGATATTCTGCTTTATCAGGCTCAGTTTGTTCCTGTCGGCCAGGACCAGGTAGCACATGTCGAACTGACCCGCGAGGTCGCACGTCGGTTCAACTCGATGTACAAGTCCACGGTTTTTCCCGAACCAGAAGCACTACTTACCCCATCACCCAAGTTGCCCGGCACCGATGGACGCAAAATGTCGAAGAGCTATGGAAATACGATTGGACTGACAGAAGCTCCGGCGCTGGTTGCCAAGAAAGTTTTAGAGATGTCGACGAACGGCCAGCGTATCCGGCAGACCGATCCCGGCGATCCCGATCTTTGTCCAGTAGGCGATCTGCATAAAGTCTTCAGCTCTCCAGCCTTGATTGCCGAGACCCAGGCGGGTTGCCGGACTACCAGCATCGGTTGCAAGGGCTGCAAGGCTCTGGTTGCCGCGTCCGTTTCGGAGCGCGTTGCACCTATCTTTGCAAAGCGGCGCGAGTTGGAAATCGACGTAGACCAGACTTGGGAGATTCTTAGAGAAGAATCCAAGAAAGCTGAGACCCGGGCCGAAGAGACGATGCGGCAGGCACGTGAGGTGCTGGGGATTTCGCGTGGGATTGGCGATGTGGGAGAACGATTCACAGACCCGGTCGAGAGTGACAATGGGGAAGACGCCGAATTCCGCCACTGGGCGGATGTGAGTTCCGTCATCAATTCGCTAAATGGCGAAGGAAACAGGCGTTCCTGGCACGAATGCGTGCCGGGTTTTCGATTCCATTGGCAGCGCAAGATGGTTCCACGGGAGGTTGTGCTTAAGAAGCCTACGCAGGAGTTTGAGAATGAGGAACGTTTTCTTGAGGAACCATTTATGACGGCCTCGGGAAAACGTGCCCTCGTGACCGTTTCCGAACAAGGACCACTGCTGGAAAATTCCATCGATGGCTTGGTAAAAAAATGGCGCTTCAACATTCCCCCTCGGTCTTACGAGGTATGGGTCTTAATTGCCTACGATGGAGATGATATCCCGCTAAAGTTTGCCAACGGGAGGGGGATGATAACAGCGTTCGTTGTTCCACAGAAATTCTTCTCTCAGGATTTCGCGCTGATAAAGAGGTCGTCGGGAAGAGATGAAAGTATCCCTGTGATCCTCATGAGAGACCAAAGCAACCACTTTTTCTTGAGATTCGAAATGCTCCAGCGAAACAAGACGATAACCGATCTTCGAAACAACTATGAACCGCTGAAGTGACAGAAGAAACAGCATTGAGTGATCATTCCACCAATCCGGAAATCGTCGCCGCGGAGACTGTGAAAGATCCCGAGCAAGCCCCCGCTGCCGCAGCCCCTCTGGTGCTCACCGCCCAACCCACCGCGGACGAAAGGGCCGGCGAGCGAGCCGCCGCACAGGCCGCTGCACGGCGGAAGCAACTCGACGACGCCTCCGAGCAATCTCCCTTTTCGGTCATGGTCGGCCAGGTCTACGATGGCCCGCTCGACCTGCTGCTGGACCTGATCCGCAAGCAGGACATCGACATCTACGACATTCCCATCGCCAAGATCACGGCGCAGTTCCTGGCCTATGTCAACCAGCTCAAGGCCACCGATGTGGACGTGGCCGGCGAGTTCATCTACACCGCTTCGCTGCTGATCCACATCAAGAGCAAGATGCTGCTGCCGCGCGCGGCATCCGGTCCTGAAGATGCCGCGGAGGATCCGCGCCGGGAACTCGTCGAACGGCTGCTGGAGCACGAGCGCTTCAAAAACGCCGCCCAAATGCTGCAACAGAAGCAGATGCTCGAGGCCGCCACCTGGACCAACCCCGGCGTGCGCGAGTTCAAGGACGATGCCGCCTCGGAGCCGGAGATCGCCGCCGATACCGACGACCTGATCCGCATCTTCCGCGACATTCTGGAGCGCGCCCGCACCCGCCCCGTCCTCGACGTAAGCGAAGACTCGGTCACCGTCGGCCAGATGATTCAGTTCCTCGCCCGCCGCCTCACGATGGAAGACAAGCCGGTGGCCCTGCGCCGCCTGTTAAGCCACACCCGCTCCGAGCGGGCGCTCATCGCCATGTTCCTGGCCCTGCTGGAGCTGGTCCGCATGCAGGCCATCCTGCTCCGCCAGGACCGCCAATTCAGCGAGATCTTTATCAAGAAAAACACCGGATTCGACGCCCTGATGAACGAGGGCCTGGCGAACGCCCGCGATGACTGGCGGTAGGGCGCGGAACTGGCTCTCTGGCTTTTCTGGCAAACATTCGAGCACAGCGCGGCAGCCCTGCTGACCCGCCGGCGATTGCGGTTATCCACCGCCTTCGCTTTGCCCCTTCCCAAGAACCCCCCATGTCGGTGTAGAATTGTTTCAGTCAGGTTAATTGCCTTGCCTGGCGGCACAAACAACTGCGCGAAAATGCGGTTGTTGGGGTTTTATGGACGCCCATTTATCCGGCTCTTCTCTCTCCCGCCACAAGCGATCCCCTTTGTATTTGCTATTGAATTTCGCTGTCGAGGCTAGACTTCGGAGGCCCAGGCGTGTCCGGAATTTCTCCGGCCGCATTGGTGAAATCTGATGGCCGATCTGGCAACCACCGTGCAAGCGATGCCTTCAGGCAGCTCCCTGCTCGATGGCAAGCTGACGAAGACGCCTGGCCGCGCAGGCATCGCGATGTTTCTGCTTGCCCTTGCCGGCGGGCTCTGCTACATCGCATTTCACGTAGCCAGGGACCTCGACACGGTCACAATCACGAGCTTCTGGCCTTATCTGCTGCTCGGCCTTGCGCTGCTTATCGCGCTTGGCTTCGAGTTCGTCAACGGCTTCCACGACACCGCCAACGCCGTCGCCACAGTCATCTACACCCATTCGATGGAGCCAAACGTTGCCGTAGTCTGGTCGGGTATTTGCAACCTGGCCGGGGTGCTCCTCTCCTCCGGCACGGTGGCCTTCGCTGTCATTACGCTGCTGCCGGTCGAGTTGATACTTCAGGTCAGCTCGGGCGCCGGTTTCGCGATGGTCTTTGCGCTGCTGATCGCCGCCATTGCCTGGAACCTGAGCACATGGTGGTTCGGGCTTCCAGCCTCCAGCTCGCACACCATGGTCGGCTCCATCATCGGCGTGGGCATCGCCAACCAGTTGATGAACGCCCGCACCGGAACCTCGGGCTTGGATTGGGAGCAGGCTGCCAGGGTTCTCAAGTGGCTGCTGATTTCGCCAGTGCTGGGCTTCGCCTGCGCCGGACTGCTGCTGATTCTCTCCAAGAGGACGATCAAGTATCCATCTCTCTACGAAGCGCCCAAGAGCGATCAGCCTCCGCCGTGGCCCATCCGCGCGCTGATGGTGCTCACCTGCACCGGCGTCAGCTTCTTCCACGGCTCCAACGACGGACAAAAGGGCATGGGCCTGATCATGCTGATCCTGATCGGCACTGTCCCTACTGCCTACGCGCTCAATCATGCGGTTACCGCAAGCGAAATACAGCAGTTTATCGCCGCCTCCGAACAGGCGGGCCATATCCTCGACCGGCACGTGGACAAGAAGGGGATACTGGGCTCCGATGCCCGCGCCGATGTTACCGACTACATCCGCACCAAGCAGCTTCAGCCGGACACCATCCTTGCTCTACGGGAACTGGTCGAGGATCTCAACCACGAAGTCGCCCTTTACAAGGTCTTCAAATCCGTCCCGGCGCAGGATCAGACCAATGTCCGCAACGACATGTACGTGGCCGGCGAAGCCATCCGCCTGTTGCAGAAGAACGACATCGCCCTGGCGAAAGATAAGAAGCAGCCGGTTTTCGACAAGGAAGAAAGCGCCGCTCTGGGGAACTACAAAAGCAAGGTGGACAAGGCGACGCGGTTCATTCCCGACTGGGTCAAGGTTGCGGTCGCCCTGGCCCTGGGCCTCGGAACCATGGTGGGCTGGAAGCGCGTCGTCGTCACCGTGGGCGAAAAGATAGGCAAGGAGCACATGACCTATGCGCAGGGCGCCAGCGCCAGCCTGGTAACCATGGCAACCATCTTCGCCGCCAACATCTTCGGCCAGCCGGTTTCAACCACGCACATTCTCAGCTCCGGCGTGGCTGGCACCATGGCCGCCAACGGCAGCGGCCTGCGCCTCTCCACCGTTCGCAACATCGCCTCCGGCTGGGTCTTCACACTGCCGGCCGCCGCTCTGCTCTCCGGCTTGCTCTACTGGCTCTTCCGGGCGATCTCCTGAGACGGCGCCACCGCCAGCGGAATCTTCCGATCGGTGCGCAGCGTCGGCACTGCCGCCAGCAAACTGCGCGTATAAGCGTGTCCGGGCTTGGTCAACAACTGGGCACAGAGACCGGTTTCCACCACCTCGCCCGAGCGCATCACCGCGACCCGGCTGGCGATCTGACCCACCACCGCCAAATCATGTGAAATGAATAGCATCGCCAGCCCGTGCTGCCTCTGCAATTCTCGCAGCAGCTCGAGTACTTGGGCTTGCACGGTCACATCCAGGGCTGTCGTAGGTTCGTCGGCGATCAGCAGCCGCGGCCGGTTGATCAGCGCCATGGCAATCAGAATTCGCTGCCGCTGCCCGCCCGAGAATTGATGCGGATAGTCCCCGTAGCGACGCGCAGCCTCGGGCAGGCAGACCTCCTGCAACGCGGCGATGGCTTTCCGCTTGGACTCCCGGCCAGTCCAGGAGGGGAAATGAGCCTCGGCGCTCTCGGCCACTTGGCGGCCAATCGTCATCGCCGGATTCAGCGCTGTCATCGGCTCCTGGAAGATCATTGCGATCTCGCGGCCCCGCAGCCTGCGCAGCGCGCCCGGCGGCTGCCGCAACAGATCGACCATGGGAGCGTCTGGGGGAGCACTTGGCGGAGCATCGCTTTGCGAGGAGACGCCGTGGGCTATTTTGTCTACGGAAATTTCATCCAAAGTCTCCGCCCCGGCCCTTCGCCACAAAATCTGCCCCGCAACCTGAGCCGACGTTCCCAGCAGCCCCAGAATCGCCAGCGCCGTAGCACTCTTGCCCGACCCCGACTCGCCCACCAGGCCCAGTACCTCACCCTCATCGAGCCGCAGGCTTACGCCGCGCACGGCCTCTCTCTCTGCAAAGCGAACCCGCAAGCCGCGAATCTCCAGAAGCACCGCCATGAAGACATCGTAGTGCATCGCACGGATCGCAGAGGCTACTGCCCATGGCGGAGCGTCCTAATGCGAGCAAAAGTGTCCAGTTTATTCCCATATACTGCGCAATTGATTGCATAGTTCCGTCGAGGCGAGCCCGTAACCTCAACATTTACAGACAATTCATTCGGCATTGAGATTGCTCTAACACATAAGTACCGAAGGTGCGGGACTGCGGTAACCGGAATTTGCGATACCTTCGTACCACAGCTTCGCTGGTGCTGCGCCTCTTGCCGAGCAGTCTGAGAGGTGCGGGCGCGGAGCCGGCAATGCGCAGCGCTTTCATGTCGCCATGGAGGCACAATCTTGCAATCTGCGCAATTTGCTGTTTTCGTTCGCAAGGAAGGACCTCATGATTCGCAACCTGCAATCGGAACGCGTCCAGCGAGTAGGGCAGCGCTTTGGGATTAACGCGGCTCTTACTGTGATCAAGGGGCAGAGCGAGATTCCAGGCTTTACTCGGGACTTGAGCAACCGGGGAGTGTATTTCTATCTTGACCTGGCCGACAACGCCCCTCTCGGCGGCAATTTTGAGTTTGTTGTCGAATTGCCTCCGGAGATTACTCTTTCAACTGGCTGTTTTATTCGATGCGAGGGAAGGGTAGTTCGCACGGAGAGGGCGTCAGGGCAATTGACGGGGATAGCCGCGGAGATTCTGCATTATTCGTTTGAGGAGAGCGCGGCTGTCTGCGACTAGAGTTTGCGCATCCCGAGGACGCGATGATCGGCAAGCCAACTCTTCAGCACGTAAATAAGCCTGTTATTGCTGTCAGGATCGGTGGGCACCAGGAAGAAGCCTGGATCGACGAGATAGCGGATGGAGTTGCACACGATTCCCTCCATGACTTCGCCATCGAGAAACTGCACCCGCATCCAGATCCCATGCACGATGGGCGCGCGGGAATGAAAATTGAGAATCTGATGATGAGGGTCTCCCTCAAAGCTGTTTACATAGAAGACCGCCTTGATATCTTTGGTTAATATATCCTCGACTGTATCCGAATCGAGAAGGCGAACCCGGAAGATCTCAGGCGCGCTGTGCGGAGCGTTGCTCAACAGTTCTTCCACAGTGTTCCAAACCGGAGAGTCGAGGTACCCCTTGACCGTCCTCGAGCCGAACTGGATCACCACCTTCTCCGACTTGGAGGAATTGCGGCCACCCGCGGGTGGAATCATGCGTTGCGCCTCGGGATCGAATTGGATTGCTTCTGCGGCGGAGCGAGGTTGTACTGTTTGATCTTGTACAACAACGCTTTGTAGCTTATCTGCAGGTCGCCTGCCGCTGCCTTGCGGTTCCATCCAGTAGCCTCCAGCGTTCTAGCGATGGCGGCAGACTCAGCGCCGCCCTTCAAGTTTCGGACGAGATGCTTCAGACTTCCGTTGCCGTTTGTGTCTTCCACGCCAGAGACCGTCGACTCCTCGCTTTGCCGGGGAATCAGTTCGTCTATGATCGCCTGTTCGTCGGTCAAGATGAGGTAGCGCTTGATCGTATTCTCCAATTCGCGAAGATTGCCGGGCCATAAATAGCTGCTGAGAGCCTTCATCAGCTTTGGCGAAATCGTCAGGGGATCGCGCTCGTATTTCGCGGCCACCTTGCGCATAAAGTGGCGGGCCAGGATCGGAATCTCCTCGGTGCGCTCGCGCAGCGGGGGCATCTTCAGCGTGAAGCCATTGAGACGGTAATAAAGATCCTCTCTAAAGGTCTTTTGCGCAATAGCCGCCTTGATGTCGATATTGGTTGCGGCAATCACCCGGACATCGACTTTCACGCTGGTCCGGCTGCCCAGCCTCGAAAAGCTCCCATCCTGGAGAACCTGGAGCAGCTTTGCCTGCAATACGGCCGGCATCTCGCCAATCTCATCCAGG
The DNA here is from genome assembly GCA_049520855.1 of Occallatibacter sp. Classification (GTDB taxonomy): domain Bacteria; phylum Acidobacteriota; class Terriglobia; order Terriglobales; family Acidobacteriaceae; genus Telmatobacter. Next base: position 67,829 of record JBEKPI010000001.1, on the reverse strand, counting down.
AAGATTGTGCCATTGTTGCAAATCTCAAATTTACCCGGCTTGGATTTGATCGCTCCGGTAAACGCGCCTGGCTCATAGCCAAAAAGCTCGCTTTCCAGCAGATCGGCAGGCATCGCCGCGCAATTTACCTTCATGAAGCTGCGCTGGCTGCGGGCCGACATCTTGTGGATGAACAAGGTCGCAACTTCCTTGCCCGTTCCGCTCTCTCCAAGAATGAGAACAGGAATATCGGCGCGCGCCACAAGCCTGCACTGGGATTCGATCTCGCTCATGCGCTTGCAGGCTCTGACAAACGATGTGTTCTCATCAAGGGGGATCTCTTTGATCTCATCGTCGTCGTCCAACTGCTTGCCCGCATCCTTGAGGCACTCCTGAACAGCCTGATCGATGTCGCTCTTTCTAAAAGGCTTGAGAATCACGTCCGTGGCGCCCAAGCGCGTTGCCGTCACCACATCCTTCAACTCGGCTGAACAGGCAAGCATAATGATCGGAAGCGTTGGGTTGGAAGCGCGTAGTTTCATCAGCATGCCGAGCGAGTTCTCTCCGGAACCATTCTCGGCAAGGTGCCAGTCCATCAGGAGCAGGTCAGGCGCCTGAGATTCTCTCAGGCTTCGTATCAGATCGGCGGCCTCGGTAAACAGGCTCACGCTGAAACGGTCGGCAAGACTGCGGTGAAGATAATTGAGGATTGCAGTATCTGGGTCAAGAGCTGCAATGAGAAGGCTGCGCTTACTCTTCGTCTTCATTGACGCTCCCAATGAAATGCTCGCCATCGCAGACTTTTCCCTTCATTCAAAACCGTGCAAAGGGGGGATTTCATTCCTCTCCTGATGGCCAGGACGAAGATGTTTGGACTATCCTTAAGCTGTGATTTGCAGAGGAGTCAAGAACAACTTCCGCGGACCCCGGGGGATGCAAAACTATGCTGCCTATTCCTTATAGTACCACTCAAAAGTGGTAATTCATTCGCTATGATGCGCAAAAAATTACACACTCTTGAACAAAAGCGGATCGAGAGCGCTCTGAAACCATGCGCTAGATTACCATTGAGCAGAAAAAAGGTTACTAAAGTATATCACGCTGGTTACTATCCGACCGTTTGAGTTTGGCCGGAAAGTTGCCTACAGGAATGTGAATCGAATCTTGAATTTTGGATTGACTATGCCTCTGGCGCGCGCAACCGAATCAGCCGATACCCGCGATCTTCCTCCGATGGAGGTGGTCTTCGGCCAAACAGCCCTGATGGCCGTTGCTCGGGAAAAGCTGGAGCGGGTTGCCGCGACGACGGTTCCGGTGCTGCTACAGGGCGAGAGCGGAACGGGCAAGGAGATTTTTGCAAAACTGCTTCATGCTTACTCCAACCGCTCGAAGGGCGCATGGGTCAAGGTGGCATGCCCCGCGATTCCGCACTCGCTGATCGAGTCGGAACTCTTCGGTTATGAAAAAGGGGCTTTTACCGGAGCCTATGCAACCAAGCGCGGCCGTGTCGAACTGGCGCACATGGGGACCCTGTTTCTCGATGAGATTGGCGACCTGGATATGTCGGTTCAGGCCAAGCTGCTGCAGATGCTTCAGGATGGCAGCTTTATGCGTGTCGGCGGACAGGAATCGAGAAAGGTCAATACCCGGCTGGTCAGCGCGGCCAGCGACAACCTGCGGCAGCAAGCCGAGGATGGAGGCTTTCGGCTGGATTTCTTTTTCCGTATCAACGCCGTGACCATCGAATTGCCGCCCTTGCGCCAGCGGGCCGTTGATCTGCCCATGTTGATCGACTACTTCATTGATCGACATGCGAAGGCATTTCACCGCGCTCCGAAGCCGCTTTCGCGCGAGGTGACGCGCTTGATGCAGCGGTACGACTGGCCTGGAAACATACGGCAACTGGAAAACATGATTCGCAGCTATATTCTGATCGGCAGCGAAGAGTCCTTGGCGGCGGATCTGGTTTCGACTGTCCGGACGAGTTCGGCCGGGCTGAATACCAAAATCGATCTGGCCAGCCCCGTTTCGCTGAAGGAGATTACCAAGGCCGCCACGCAGGATTTGGAGCGGCAGATCATACTGAAGGTGCTGGAGGCGAATAGCTGGAGCCGCCGGAAGACTGCCAAATGGCTCAACATCAGCTATAGGTCGCTGCTCTATAAGCTGCAAGACTCGCAAGCCGGCGGAGCATTGGAAACACCGCACAAGGCAAGGAATTCGGCCTCAAGGCATATCCATATGCAGGCCGCAACGAAACCCAAAGAGATCAAGCCGGCGTTGACCGGGAGAAAGCCGCATTGAAGCGGCTTCGCCGGGCCGTACTTCGATAATCCCCGACAACTATTGCCGCCTCGCATCTTGCCTTCGCAGATGCTCGAATGTCTTCGCCATTGCATCCGGCGTCGCGACCAATTGGCTCCAACCGAGCGTATGCAGCTTGGCGTTGTCGAACCTGTTTCCACCCCAGGCTGCCGCGGCCTTGTAGCGAGTGATGATTGCCGGCAACTGGCCTTGGGAACGCCGATAGTACGCTTCCAGGAATCTAGCCAGCATCCTGGTGGCAAAATAGGGCAGGCGGATCGAGCGCATCTGCTTGACATGCCTCTTATATTCACGCAGATACCGGGATGCGGTCGGCAGGTCATCGTCATGTACGTTGTAGACTTGCCCTGCCGCGGCGGGATGCCCAGCCGCCAAAACAATCGCCTCCGCGCAATTGACGACATAAGCCAGGGGGAGCAGATTGCTTCCTCCCAGATGGAAGAATACTGGCCCTATCTGCAAGCCAACCCGGCTGGAGAAGGCCCCGCCGCCCGGCCCGTAAATCACGCCTGGGCGCAGTACGACAAGCTGAAAACCTGCTTTTTGCTGATAATCCCGGAACAATTGCTCTTGCCGCAGCTTGGAATGGGAGTAGGTGTCACGCAGTTCAGGATGTTCCTCAAGCGGCGTCCCCTCGTCGATCAGGGTGCCCCGCGGCAAGGCCGCCGCCCCGTAGACGCCAAAAGAGCTTACAAGAACTACGCGGGTCTCTTGGATCGGTATACCGTCGCGCTCTTCCAAGGCGTCAAGCAGGTTGCGGGAAGCGACCACCGAGTCTGCGAATAGCTCCGCCGGCGCGCCTTTCAATCCCGCTGCCAGATGAATGACCAGCGAGACATCCGCTACGGCCAGCGCGCAGTCGGATTTCGAACGCAGATTGCCGTAGCATAGCTCCAGCTTAGGGCCAGAATGTGACTCCGGCAAGGTCAACAGCCGCTCAGTCTTGCCACTGTCGCGGAGAAAGCACCTGATATCCGTATAACCATGAGCAAGCAGGCGCTCGACGACATGCACTCCGAGGAAACCGCCCGCGCCTGTGACCAGGACTTTCAAGCGCGCACCTCCGGATAAACCTGTTCGAAGATTCGCTCCATCATTGCCGAGACGCGCAGTATCTCCCCGTAGTCAATCGGCGGGGGCGAATCCTTTTCAATGCTGAGATAGAAATCTTCGAGCAGGCGGCGCATGCCATCGAAAAAATGGAAACGCGCATGAGAGAAGCTATTCACATTTTTCAAGCCTTGCCGCAAGTGATCCTTCGCGGCCAGGAACGGTGGAAACAAGCGGCCCAGAGCGGACGGGAAAGTCTGCTTTCTCTCGAGAACAACGGTGCGCGCGATGTAGTCAACATGCGCGGTGTTCTTCGTTCCATAAACCCGCAATATTTGCCCGACCGGGCGGGCATGCGCGGAGAAAGTCGCATAGGCGCTTACCTGCGCGCCCCGTATCATCACGCGCAATTCATCCAGAAGCTCATCGCTGCCGCCCTCGCCTGCAGCGGCTTCCGCTTGCCAGGCTATGGCTTGAATGAAAGGATTCTCGTCCTCCAGAAATGGAGTTATCTTATTCAGGACATGGTCCAGGACGTTCTGAAACAACTTGCCGGGAAGCCGGCGCACCCAGTGCTGGGGGTCGCGCCTCAATGCCATTCCGAATTCTCCCTGCAAGTCATAACCGATAGAGCTCTCCACATGAACTGGGTTGCCAAGCACTCCCGATTCATGCAGCCGGCGCAACTCAAGGGCGGGAGCCTCGAACCTCGGCCAGTAATTCACAGCAAGCTTCTTGCCCGCCGCGATTGCCGCCGCGATGATAGCTTGAGCGTCGCTATAGCGCAGCGCAATGGGTTTCTCGATGAATACATGGCAGCCTGCCGCGAGCGCTTGCTCGGTAAGCGGCAGATGCGATTGCGGCGGCGTTGTAATGTGCAGGACGTCGGGCCTCTCCGCTTCGAGCATCTTCGCAACATCGGAGTACCATTGCGGAACAGAATAGCGAACGGCTAACTGCTCGGCCATGATCGGCTCCAGATCGCAGACGGCGCACAAATGAACGGAGGGTATTTTTCGGATCTCCTCAACATGCGCATCCGCGATCTTGCCGCATCCGACAATCGCGATCTTCAGGCTCATCTGGCCTTCTTTCCCAACAAAACATGGATCAAAGCTATGATCCGATTGATTCCTCTTGCCGGCACATGGTCCATGATACAACCATCAGTCCTTGCCGCTGGCGCGGGAGTAAAGAGCGGCTTGCAGGGCGCCCGGTATGCAATGTGGACTGGAGAGTCGATCTATATCCACCCGCGAATCGCATAGTAGGCGATCTTGCCAGACTCCACCAGCATGGTCTCGAAGCCGGAAAAGCGTCCGTTCCAATGTTCGGTCGAGTGAAGCACATCCGGAACCGCCATGGGCGTGACGTCGATGCCGAGCTTGCGGAAGACGCGAAGCGCGCGGTACATGTGAAAGTCGCTGGTCAGCAGTACCTTCTTGCCGGGCATGTTTTGCGTCATGCGCGCCATCTCGATTCCGCTTTGGCGGGTGTTGGAAGATCGCCACTCGGCCACGATGGCTTCGCGGGGAATGCCTTCGACGATCAAGTAGTCGAGGATGCCCGGGCCGCCGCCGCCGGTGACCACAATCGTCTTGAATCCGCCGGTCTGCCAGGCAAAGATCGCCTCGCGCGCTCGCCAGTACGATGAAAAGGAGATGCCTCCCCGGTCGTCGTCCGCGGCGCTGAGCAGGATGAGAATGTCGCCTTTAGGCCGCTCGATGGGGCCGGAGTAAGCCCGCGCCCACCACGAGACGATGGGCGTGGAAATCACCAGGACGGTGATCAGTCCGATGGCCGTGAGTAAGCTCTTGAGACATCGGCCGACTTTGCGCAGCGCGCTCATGGGCAGCCTTCCGGACGGTTCTGCGGCAGGCTAACGGGCATTGGCTCCCTCCTGGCGATAGGATACAAGCGATTCGAAAATCTTGAGCAGCTCCGCCGCAACGTCCTTCCAGCTTCGACTCTCCTCCGCGGAGATGGCCTGGGCGTCCCAGGTTCTGTCGAGGACCGATGCCAGGGCCTGCGCCAGCGCGCCGGGGTCGCGAGGGGGCACGAGGCGTCCACATTCTTTGCTAAGGATTTCGGGGATGCCGCCAACGCTGGTGGCGACGACAGGCCGGCCGCTGGCGAGCGCCTCAAGCACTGCGTTGGGACAGCCTTCCATGTAACTCGGCAAGGTGACCAGATCGGCCGCCGCCATCCAGACGGCGACATCGGCAAAGCTGCACTGGGGCAGCGCGTGGATGTAACGGTCGGCGTTGTTCGCCTGGATGGCGCTCTCGATCACTGGCCTGTCCGGCCCCTCGCCAACCAGATACACATGCAAGTTGGGACGCGCAGGATGCAAGGAGGCCGCCGCTGCGACGAGTTCGCGAAGGCCCTTTTTCACATCCATGCGCCCGATATAAACGACGGCCTCCACCGCCGGGCCGATGCCGAGCTTCTGGCGCGCCTCAAGGCGGTTGCTGGGGTGGAAGACGGAGAGGTCGCAGCCGCTGAGGATCGCGCGGGTTCTTTCAGGCGGAGCGCCCATGGCCACCATTCGCTCGCGCAGATCGCCGCTGATCGCGACTAGATAATCGGCTTTGCTGAGAACGGCGCGGGTGTGCATTGCCGAAAATCGATCGCCGATATTGTGAACATCGGAGCCAACACCCATGGCCACGACGGGAACCGAGAGCGCTTTGCCGATCTTGAGCGCGGCATATCCATCCGGGTAAAGAAAGTAGCTGAAGATAATATCCGGCGCAAAGCCGCGGACAAGAGGCAGCAGGGCGTGGGCTGCCATCCAGCCGTTGAACGGGCGCGAAACCAGGGGCAGCGCAGGGTAGTTGTAGTAGCGGGCCTTCACGCCAGGCAAGCTATAGGAGGTGTCGAGGGCAGCTGAGTTGTAGGATCGCGGTTTGAGCAAGGACGGGTACGCCGCATGGGGATAGAAGACCTGAACCTCTGACGTTTCGGAGAGGACGCGCAGCGTTTCATAGGCAGGCCGGCCGTGGGTGGGCTGAGCCGAACTGGGGAAATGCGCGGTGACGACGGCAATCCTGAGCATGGCTATCGTTCCGTTCCGGCAGGCTAGGTTTGGATACTGAATCCGATCCCCAGTATATGCTCACTTGGCCTTTAGCCAGTCCTGGTTGAGCATGATTGCCAAGACCTGGCGGGCGCGGGTCAAATGCCTCCAACTTATGTGGCCTGACTTGATAGCATACCAAGTCTTTATCACGTAGCCTTTGCGCAATGAGCGGCGAATATCCCGCTCGGAAACGCCGGGCAGATTCATAGCCTTTTCCCGCACGTCGCCGAAGCGGTGGGAGTCGCAGAGCAGGCCAAACTTTTGGGCGGTCCCCCAAAGACGAGATCCAGGATACGGCGTCGCCACTTGCCATGACATATAGTTGATCAATCCCGCGCGCAACAGGCGCCGCGCGAATTCAAAGGTCTTATTCACTTCGGCCGGGGTCTCAAAGGCAAGCTGCCCCTCCTCTTCCCATGCATGATAGAGCATAAGGAAGCCGAATACCTTAATGCCTTGAGCCTGAAAGATCTGGCAGGCGTTGACCACTTGATCGAGTTCGATGCGCTTCTTGAGGCCGTCTATGGTGCGCTGGTTTCCGCTTTCCACGCCGATATGGACCATCCAGAGGTTCATCTTGCGAAACTCACACGCCAATTCCTCGTTGACCTTGTCGGCGCGAACATTGCATTGAAAATGCAGGTCGCTGTGCCCGAGACTCTGAAGTGCCCGCGCGACTTTGATCGGCCAATCGAGATTCACGTTGAATTCGTCGGCGCTCAGGTAGACCTCGCGGATGCCCCGCTGGTACAACTGCTCGACCTCTTCGGCAACCGATTGCGCCCCGCGGAGCCGAACCCACGGCTTGCTCTCTTTCCAGATTGGATTGGAACAGAAGCCGCAATCGAACGGGCAGCCGCGGCTCACCACGACATAGGTCTGTGGCTCAGCTTGATGCAGGTGCATCCCTTTGTACTTGGCAAAATCGATGAGATCCCACGCCGGAGACGGGATGGTATCCAAATTCTTGATGGGCGGACGTTTCGCGGTGCGGAAGGGAGCGCCCTCGCGGCGGAAGGCGATGCCCAGAATATCCTCCAGGGCCTTGCCCTGGCCGGCAAAGTGGGCCACAACATCGCAGAAGACATCTTCGCCTTCTCCAATAACACAGACATCGACAGCGGTCTCTCGGATCACTTGTTCCCAAGCGGCCGTTGGATGCGCGCCGCCGGCAATAATTGGAAGCCCCGGAAATCGCTCGCGCACGGCTGCAATTGTCCGGTGAGCGAGCGGGGAAGTGAAAGAAGCGTAGGACAGTCCATAGAGGTCCGGTTGGATGCGCGCTATGGCTTCCAGGTGCCCTGCAAGGTCATACTGGCTTTCCAGGTATTCAATGCTGATGCCGGAACCAGAAAAACGCTGTCTCGCGCTGCCTATCAAGTAAAGAATCCCCATGTTGGGGTAGGCGGCATCGTAATCGCTCTCGCGCTGAGGCGGGTCAGCCAGCAAAACCCTCATTGTTTCCTCCGTGCACGCAATTCTCGGCGTTCTTCATACGACGCACTGCATAAAAGAATTCGGGATCATGCGGAGATTCTACTCCGCCACTCGGCTGCATACAAGCATGATCCGGTTGCCTGCACTCGAAATCGCTCAGGCGCCTTCTTAGAAAGAACCCGTCGGCTACCGGGGCTGGTGAAGGACGGTGGTACGCAGCAGGCTTGCATAGCGCTGCGCAAGAACCTTGCGCTCGTAGAGCGATATTTTCTTCAGATCGGGCCGAAACTCGCCGGCCAGCGCTTTGCCCCGGGCCGCGGCGTCGACGAAAAGCCGGCGGATGCCTTCGACATTATGAATGTCGGCCCACCAGCCGACCCGTAGATCGTCGAAGAGACGGCGTGTTTCACCCCTGGGGTTGAGGGCGCCAAGAATGGGCTTGCCCCCGCCAATATAGTCATAGAACTTGGCCGCGACGTTCAGCGGATCGTGGTTGATCAGCAGAACGTAGTCGGTATCGTTCATTTCGGCCAGAGCTTGGTGTTGCGGCAGAAAGCCCTTCAGTTCCACCATTCCGCCCAGTTGCAAAAGGGCCTCGCGAAAGCGCGGTTCCTCGATGTGGCCGATAAAGCGAAGTCTGAATCGGGACTTCACTTCGTTCGGCAGCGATCGCAGAGCTTGAACCAGCGTGGTTGGTTCGGTTGAGCTGTAAATCGTTCCTATATACGTGACGACGATCTTGTCGCCGGGCCGGGGTTCCGCGGAGCCCCCGGGGCCGGTTAATCGGGGCGCGTCAAACCCGTTCGGGATAAGATGGAACTTGTCTTCGGGCTCTTCCGGATAGCGACCGCGAATCTCGCGCCGAGCGGCCTCGGTAACGGCAACCACGGCTGTTGCATTTGTCACCGCGCTTGCCTCTGCACTGCGCGCTACCTTGTGGGCTCGCTCGCCGGCGCTGAACAAAAAGCTGACCAAATCGATGGTGGTTGAGAGCCATTCATCGCGAAAGTCAACGACAATGGCCAGGTGAGGAAATGCCTTGCGAAGCCGCTCCACCAACAGAACGCTGGAGAAAGGCGGCACCGTGATGAGAACAAGGTCGATCTCTCGCTTCTTCACAATGTAGCGGGCGAAGCGTGTAAGCACTGGAAGCCAAGTTACCTGCGGGTCGGGCAGCAGAGCATCTTGCATAGCCCTCTTAAGGAAGTTTAGCTTGCCAGCCGGGGCGGCGCCCGATGCGCGATCCTTGACGGGTTTCCCTCCGGTGATGAGCTTCTTGACCCACTTCTTGAAGCCAAAGGGGAGATCAAGCGTGAGGGTCCGGTGAACCTTGACTTCGGCGGGAATCTCCTTGAGGAGCGCGGAATCGTATCCTACCGTTGACGCATTGCGCGCGGTCAGCACATCGAGCCGGATCCCCTCCGCGGGCAAGTAGCGCGCAAGGCTTGCGGCGCGCATGACTCCCACGCCGCCGGCGGGAGGAAACGAGTAGGTTATTAGCAATACATTCAAGTCACTCATCCGGTGGCCTCAGCAAAACCGTTCCTTCTCGCGGGAACGGAATAGAGTATCGAACGCGCTTTTTGGTCTGTCAAAGCCTTTGCCTCTCCTATCGAGTACCATATTGCGCCCCGAATGTGTTGATCTAGAGACCATGCCGGGTAAGAATCTCGGCGATCCGCTCCGATGCCTTGCCGTCCCAGAGCGGCGGTGGGGCAGTCTGTTTGCGAGGACCGTTCAGCGCCACATAAAAGCCTTTGCGGAGCAGCTCCCAATCGCGCCCGACCAGAAGATTCGTACCCAGCGTAATGGTGATCGGGCGCTCGGTGTTCTCGCGCATTGTGAGGCACGGCGTTCCCAGATAGGTAGTTTCCTCCTGAATGCCGCCCGAGTCGGTAATGACAACCGTGGCGTTCTTCTGCAACGCGAGAAACTCAAGGTAGCCCAACGGCTCAATGGCGCGCAGATTGGGATTGCACCGATCGAGTTGCGCCGCCCACCTCTGGCGTGTGCGTGGATGGACGGGAAAGATCAGCGGCAGTTCACGGCTCAAATCGTCAATTGCTTGCAGCATCGGCAGGAAGGCTGCCTCGTCATCGACGTTTGAAGGGCGATGAAGGGTTACCAATCCATAAGAACCCAGGGAAAGCTCCGCCTTTAGCCGGGGAAAGATTTCGTCGGCTTTCGGCAGGAATTGGATCAATGTATCGATCATAACGTTGCCGACCAGGAAGATTTTTTTCTTGGCGATGCCCTCGCGCGCCAGGTTTTCATCGCCGTCTGCCGATGGAGTGAAGAGAAGGTCCGCGAGCTGGTCGGTCACCAGGCGGTTGATCTCCTCCGGCATCGTGCGGTCAAAGGAGCGCAGCCCCGACTCGACGTGCCCTACGCGTACTCCGAGCTTGGCGCAAACCAGCGCGGCGGCGACGGTTGAATTCACGTCGCCATAGACCAGCACGATCTCCGGCTGGCGGGCCAGCACCACCGGCTCGAAGCGGCTCATGATCGCCGCGGTTTGCTGCGCATGAGACCCCGAACCGAGGTTGAGGTTTTCGTCTGGGGCCGGAATCTCTAACGTCTTAAAGAAGATATCCGACATCAGCGCGTCGTAGTGCTGGCCGGTATGCACCAGCGTCTGCTCGTGGCCTCGGCTGGCCAGCGCGCGATAGACGGGTGCCGCTTTCATAAAGTTCGGCCTTGCGCCAACTACATGCAGCACGTGCATCCTGAGTTCCCTTCGTTACCTTAACCCATCATTGACCCATTTGGGAGACCGATTAGCTGCCATGTATCAGGGCTGCGGCAGCCTGGTACATCTGCCAGGCCGTGGCCCAATGGATATCGATGCCTCTTCGATCCGCCTCCTCCGCGAGCCAGCCAAACAAGTTGCCGAGCCCTCCGTTGAGCAGTGGCTCGAGGTTTCTCTCCTGCGCGCCGTGGGTATGGAGCTTGAGAAAGAGATCGTCGCCAATAGTGGGCGCCAGATCGAACCACCGGCGTACCCGCAAGGGCGACGGCGGATCGTTGCCCGCGATCTCCCCGGTTTCAATGCGCGGCAGCAGCCGTTCGCCGAAGCGGAGGCCGAGCGGACCCGTGATCATCAGCAGGTCGCCGCGCTTTCCGCCGCCTTCGCTGGCCTCAATCCCGCGATCGAAGGATCGTGGCCGATTGTCGGGATTGCTTGTACACCAGTAGATTTGGTTCACCACGCGCCCCTGGCTCGCCGAGGGAAGAGAGGGCATGGTGAAATCGGCGTAGCAGCCAAGATCGCGCAGCAGGGCGATCTCCCCGTTTAGGCCGCACCACTTTCCATCCGGGAGCGAGTTGTCGAGCGCCCAGTTGCCATGGATGAAGCCGAAGACTGTGCGGCCATCCTGCTGGCGAAGCAGGCCGTGATCATCCGTCAGGCGGCGGCAATACTCTGTGACTTTTTGGATGAAGGAGTCGCGCTGTTCGTTGTCGTGATGCAGATGTACTTCGACATCGCCGACGCCAAGGCGCACAATCGACGCTAAGCCCTCGAGCAGATCGTGCCGGTACTCTTCCTGAGGGTAAAAGAAGCTGTACTGCGGGCGCTGGCCAGCCGCATCCCTGGGAGCGTCCTCGGCGATGCGCGGCCACTTGTCGTGCCACCTATCAACCCGCTCGACCGCAGTCTCATGAGATGCCCCCATTCCCAGCGGTTCGTAGTGATCGGTGATGGCAACCCAGGCGCGCCTCGGCTTTGACGCCCGAACAACTTTCCGCAGACGATCCCTCAAATAGGGCAACAGCCAGATTTCCGCGTGTCGAGTGATCTTCATGGAATGGATGTTCCCCTTGCGCGCATTGGCCGGCCTGGCAGGATGCGCAGCGATCAAATCAACGAATCTAGAGTATAGAGTACGCTTCCTTTCGGTATCAAAGACTTCGAGGAGAGTTCCCCAGCCGCAACTCGCGATTTGTTGCTCGAACGGCCAAGCGATCCAGAGCGAAAGTGCTGGTTTGTCTCGGTCCAATCTATTAATATCGGAGAATGGCGCTTAGGCGGCCCGCAGCGGGCAGCGGCAATTCACGGCCATTTTTCGGAATCTTGGGAGACGTCAAAGTGAGAGGAGGCACAGACTTTAGAAGCAACAATCTGGATTGCCTACGCTTGATCTTGGCGTCCATTGTTGCCTTGTTTCATGTCTACGCGCTGACTGGCATCTTAGCCTTCTCCGCTTTTGGCAGGTACCTTTCTCCGCATTTTGCCGTGAAATCGTTTTTCGTCATCAGCGGGCTGCTTATTTATCGCAGTTATACCCAGTCCTCTTCCATTGGCTCCTATATGGAAAAGCGGGTCAGGCGCATTTACCCGGCTTACTTTACAGTTGTTGTTCTTGCGGCAATGGCGCTTTGGCCTTTGAGCACCCTGTCTTTGGCGCAATACTTCGGATCTGGATTCTGGAAGTACCTTGGCGCGAATCTCGTATTTCTCAATTTCCTTGCGCCCACGCTGCCTGGGGTATTCAATTCGAACGGCATCCCGGCCGTAAATGGCGCGTTGTGGACGCTCAAGATTGAAGTCGCGTTCTATTTGTTCGTGCCCGTCATCCATTACCTTTGCAGCCGCTTTGGAACCAAGAAGATCATTGGAGCAATCTTTTGCTTTTCTTGCATATGGAAGTATGGGTTCGCATTTCTTGCTTCGATGGACCATTCGCGGAGTCTTTTCTCATTGGACCAGTCTCGCGGCATCTATTCGCAGTTAGAGGCGCAGTTTCCAGCACAACTCGTGTATTTCAGCGCGGGCATCTTGCTGCTTCTGTATTTCGATCAACTGAAATTGCACTTCGGGGTTATTTTATGCATTACCGCAGGCTTGTTTATTCTCGACCAATTTCTTACGGCGGGCGCCCTCGACGTCTTCTGGATATCGGGGATCGTGCTCGTCTTCGGCTTCTGGCGCTATTTCGGAAACTTTTCGAGGTTCGGCGATTTCTCGTATGGTGTATATATTGTTCATTGGCCCGTATTGCAGACCCTGATTGCATTGGGCCTCGCAAAACAGAGCCCGGCGATTTTCCTAGTTGTCAGCCTTTCGCTGATTGCCCTGGCAAGTTTACTTATGTGGCGCTTGGTCGAGAGCAGGTTCTTGAAAAGCAGTTCCCATTACCGGCAGGAATCCCTGAAGACGCCTGCGTAGGATTTCAACCACATACCCCCTCTTTCCAATCCTTGCCCGGTCGCCAGTTTCCGCCGCTATGGCCTGCTTTCAATCCGTCCCTATATCGCCAGTCCGGTCGCCGGTTTCATTCTTTTGTGGCCGCGCAAAGTGGGGGTTCGTCACAGGCGTATCGGTTATCCTGATTGTGAAACACTCTTCGCTAAGGCTGTTCACCATGGGCTTTGTTTTAAGCGTTCTCTATTTCGTTACGAACTACCTCACGCCGACTACCCTGTTCGGGCCACTCGCGCCTTTTCGTATTGAGCTGATTCTAGCGGTGCTGGCTTTATTCGTCTCTGTGCCCGCGCTCATAAAATCATTCATTCTGAAGACGCCACAGTCTCTGGCCTTGATTGGGTTGGCATTGGCCGTTGTCTTGTCAATGCTCATTGGGATGAGGTGGCCTGGCGGCGCAGTACAGGAGATTTTGGTATTCATTCCGAATGCCTTCGCATATTTGCTAGTCTGCCTGCATTGCAAGACTCGGACTCACTTGCAAATCCTTGTTCTTATGTTGCTGGTCGTCTGCCTGTTTGTGATTGGGAACGGGTATTTTGACCTGCTCCGCGAGATCCCGCGGAGCGGCCCTCCCTTGGCAGAGTCCACAGGGGGCGTTAATCGGCAGTTATGGAATTTCGAGCACCCTTACCTTCTTCCAATGCTGAACTCCGCAGGCGAGTGGATCTATCGGCTGAGGGGATTGGGAGAAATTAACGACCCGAACGATTTCGCTCAATTGATTGTCTGCGTGATTCCGCTGGTATTTATTTTCTGGCGCAAGAAGAGAATGTTTCGGAACTTCGCATTTGTGATATTGCCGGTTTGCGCCTTGCTGTTCGGAATGTTTCTGACGCACTCGCGTGGCGCCCTCGTGGCTTTGATGGCGGTGGCTGTCGTTTCGGCATGGCGGCGCATTGGGGCACTGCCTTCGCTGTTTGTGGCGGGCGCCGTGTTCATCGCGGCATCTGCCCTGAACTTCACCGGGGGCCGGGAGATTTCAGCCAATGCAGGTTCAGACCGCATGGCTCTTTGGGGTGACGGCCTCGGACTGCTGAAGGCGCATCCATTCTTCGGTGTAGGCTTCGGCCAAATGTCGGACAAGGTTGGTCAGACCGCGCATAATTCGATCGTAGTCTGCGCGGCCGAGCTCGGCTTCTTCGGGTTGTATTTTTGGACCATGTTTCTGCTTCCAACGGTGAGGGACGCCATGGTCATTGCTTCGCCGGCGAAGGTGGCTGAAGCAGAGCCGATCATCGTAGAATCGGGGCTTTTTCCGCAGGCGCCGACAAGCGCCGATGCAATCGACAAGGCGGAGATCAATAGACTGGGACGCTTGCTGGTCTTGTCGCTTACAGGCTTACTGGTTGCAGCGTGGTTTCTTTCCCGCGCCTTTGTTCTGACATTGTTTCTGTTGGGAGGCATGGTAGAAGTGGTTTACCAGATGGCTTTGCAACGGGGTATGACCGCTCCTCGGCTTCGTCTAGCTCGCGTACTGCCATACGCGGGCGTTTTTTCGGTCGTATTGGTGCTGCTGATGTACATCATGGTCCGAATTCTGAACGTGATGCACTGATTCAAGAGTATCGAGAAGTTACCATTTGAATACCAGAACAGAATTCTGACCGGATACCGCTGTCGGAGGTTCAGGCAACCTGAATGAAGATTGCACATATAGTAGACAGCATGGAAGTTGGTGGCGCGGAGACGCTTGTCTCGCAGATGTGCCGTTTACAGCGGCAACAGGGGCACGACCCATGCATCTATGCGGTTGGGGCTCTTGGCCCACTCGGTGAGCGGTTGCGAGCGGAGGGCTTCAACGTGCTTCCGAACGTGGGACGGCACTTGTCAGACTCCGCGCGAAATTTCGTCCAAATATTCAAAGAGTTGAAGCCGGATGCAGTCCATCTTCATAACCCGACGCCGACAGCATATGCGGCTATGGCGGCCAGAATGGCGGGCGTACCTGCCATCGTTTCGACCCGGCATAGCTTGGTGGCCCCACCGCGCCGCGTGGTCGTGGAGCTGAAATATGCCCTTGCCGCTACCTGTTGCGACTGGATCGTTGGCATCTGCGACGCAACCACGCACAATATGAAGAGCATTCACAGTGCACCGGCGCGAAAGATTGTACGCGTATACAACGGCGCGCTCCCGATTGAGCGAGTGGCGCGGGAACAGCAGCCAAAGAAGAGCGGATTCACGTTCGTCTACGTGGGCAGGCTTGCTCCCGTCAAGAATCATCCGCTGCTGCTCAATGCCTTTCGCGCAGCGCTTTCCTCTATGCCGGGCCTACGGCTTTGGATGGTAGGGGACGGGAGTGAACGCGAGACCCTGCAACGTCAGGCCACGGAGTTGGGCATCGCTTCGCAGGTAACGTTCTGGGGGCAGCAGCTTGATGTTGCGCCGTTCTTTTCAGCAGCCGACGCCTTCATCATGTCGTCGAAGTCAGAGGGGTTGCCCATGTCGCTCCTGCAAGCCTTTTCGCTCGGACTCCCGGCAGTCGTTACCGACGTCGGAGGGATGGCGGAAGTTGTCCGGATTGCCCAAGCGGGGTTTACGGTGCCGTTAACCGATCCTGCCGGGATGGCAGCCGCAATTCTTCGGATGGCAGCCAACGATGCGGAGCGGGTTCAATTCTCGATGAACGCGGAAGAGGCATTCCATTCGCGATTTACGCTGGAAGCTATGGCCGATGCCTACATGGACCTCTATCGAACCACCACGCGGGTACGGCGCGCAACCCTAAGACAACCATAGCAACAAGCGACAGGTTCGACAGGAAGTGCCATAAGGCAAGATCGATGGCTCAGGGGTGGATGGATAGGAGATAAAGCTCACTTCGCCGCCTTTTCTTCGTGATACTCCATCTCCGTGTTAATAGCCCAGATGTTATCTTTAGCGGTGACGCCGTTGACGATGTTTTCGACTGCGGTCATGGCGGTCAGCATGGAGTGGTCCTGGTTGTTGTACTTGTGCATGCCGTTGCGTCCGACCAGAAATAGATTCTCAAAGCTGTCAAGGTAATCGCGAATAACATTGAAGCGTCCGTAGCTGCCAAAATACGCCGGATAGGTCTTGGGAACGCGGACCACATGGGTATCCTCGACATCCTCGGCCTTGAGGATGCCGATTTTGGCCACTTCTCCGACAGCAAACTTGGCCATCTCATCGTCGCTGAGCTTCCATAGAGGGTCGGTATCGTTGCAAAAGTATTCCAGGCCAATCCAGACTTTATCCGGGCTTCCCACCAGCCATGAGCTCCAGTTATTGAAGATTTGCAGGCGGCCAACAATCACGTCGGGCTCCTGGATATAGATCCAATTGTCCTTGAGCGCGCCGCCGTCCTTCTCGGTCACGCTTAGCTTGCTGGCGAGCAAGCCGACTGTAATGAAATCGCGATACATGAGTCCTTCGCTAACTTCGCTAACTTCGGCGGGAACCGGAGTGGAAATGGCGCGAATCAGATCGCGGACAGGCATGGTTGAGAAGAAGTACTCGCCTGCATAAGTAACTCGCTCCCCCGCGTCATTCAAGCCTTCTACGAATTCCACTTTGTTGCCATTCAGATGAATGTGGTCGATCTGGACTCCGAAATGAATTTCGCCGCCGCCCTGGCGAACCAGTCCGGCAACATGTTCCCAGAGCTGGCCGGGGCCGAACTTGGGATAGAGAAATTTCTCGATCAGCGAAGTCTCGGTCTTCTTCTGAGCTATGTCGCCGGACTGCTTCGAGCCAAACGTCTTCTTGAGGAAGTGCGTCACCACGCCTTTCAATGAAAGCCCCTTGATGCGCTGGGCGCCCCATTCGGCGCTGATCTCACGGCACGGCACGCCCCAGACTTTCTCTGTATACGATTTGAAAAAGGTGAGGTAAAGCTGTTTGCCAAAGCGGTTGATGATGAAGTCCTCGAGCGAGCGCTCCTCGCGCTGTGGAAGCAGCGCCGAACGCATATAACTGACTCCGCAGCGAACGGTGCGAACCAGGCCCATATTCCTGAACGTTGCGGCGGTCAGGCTGATCGGATAGTCAAAGAAGCGGCGCAGAAAATAGATGCGGCTCTTGCGCGTGCGGACCAGCATAACCCGGTCCGCCGTTTGAGGATCGGGCGCCATGCTTGACGAGGGCAAGCCGCGCTGCTGGCCTTGGTAGCGGAGTTGGCCTTCCTCGCCCGTGCCGGCTTCGACAGGCATCAGATCGAGCCACCACCGCATCACGCGGTCCGACTTCGAGAAGAAGCGATGGCCGCCAATGTCCATGCGGTTGCCCTTGTAGCGTACGGTCCGCGAGATCCCGCCTATTTCGTGGCTGGCCTCAAGCAGAATGGGCTTGATTTCCGTGCTGCGCTGGAGTTCGAGCGCGGCAGTCAGTCCGGCAGGGCCTGCCCCGATGATCACCGCTCTACCTTGCTTCATGAAATTGCCCCATTTTCTTCCATAGATTCATTCCAACGATTCGTTCGTGTCGGAATGGACCGGCCGGTCAAGGCCTTCGCTTTAATCTCCATCGCGGCTAGGGCAACCGAATCATCCGGATTCCACTATTAGATTGGTACTGCGATTCCCTTCCATCCAGGTCAATAACCGCGGGGGCTGCTACTTTCCGTTTCATGGATTCCGCACACAGTCATCTGTCAATCGGATGGGAGTTCCCAAATCGAGGACTTCAAAGTCCGTTACCTTAATATCCTGCAAGTCGTGAGAGTCGAAATCTATATCCGCATACTTTGCTTTCGTGTCCGCGTCGTTCTGTGCCGTAAGGGCGATATTTCCTCCATCGGAGAGGAACATGCCGTATTTCTGCATGGCTCGCGCGACAACCTGCGCTGCCGGCGTAAGTTTAGACATGTCAAACGAAGCCTTCAGGCGAAAATGCGCGCCCATTGGCGGGGCGGTAATCGGCCCGCGCGGAGCGCCCGCGTGAGTTGCGGGATGCACGAATACGTGCGCGCGGATGCGCGGATTGGGAAGGATAAAGCGGATTGCGTGGTTGATGCTGCCAACGGCCAGTTCATCGGCGGTAAACAGCAGCGGAGCGATGGGAAGGCCCGCGGCGTCGGTGCTTGTGCATTGATCGCCCCGTCCGGAGGGCGGGTAGACTCGATTGAGATCCCACACCGCTAAATCAGTCGCGGTCAGGACGCCATCGGCGACGTTGGCTTGGTAGGCTTCGTAAAGTTTGCCGTGACTTCGGTCCACTACGATCAGGTGGCAGTCGTCCTGGTCGATGTTGCACTGATAGCCCGGCTGCGCTTCGATGCCGCCTTTGGCCGGAAGAGGGAAGGTGGAGACCAGGTCGGAATCCGCGGTGTAGAACGCTGCGCCTTTGCGAAAGGGGATAAACGGCGTGTTGGCGTCGGCCTGCATAACGCGGAGGCCAAAGTCAACTTGCATCCTGCCGTGTCCCCAACCGCCCGCATCCGCTAGCCAGGCAATGATGGCCGAGGATTGAGGATCGACGGGCGCGCGGCTCACGTCCTGTGTCCAGATGGCCCCTGGAGGGAAGTAGGCCGCGGGCGCGGCGGCGTGCTCCAGCTTGGCCGCCTTGACCTTGACAATGTGGTTGTGAAGGCCATAGCCCGTCACGATGGCTCCGATTCCCAGGATGGAAACAATCATCAGCTTGGATTGGTTCATGACGGCGTGATGCTCCTCTCGTCGATCCGCATTATCGCAAGAACTCTACGCTCGGTCATCTCCCGAGGCAGTTGCCAAGGACTCCGGCGGCGCGGAGTTCCCCGCTTCAAGAATTGTAGCCCTTGCTGAAGGCCGATTTGAATTCCATATCTTCCAAAGCGGACCGCGCGTGAAGAGAAATCTGTAGAGCCCGACGACGGCGGCCGCTTTGAGTACGAGCAGCGCGCTGGCTGGAGCCGCGATACGATGCAGCACGGGAATCCTGTAGCGCAGGGCGGCGATTGCAAGGGTCCAGCCAGCAATCTGAAAGGCGGCAACTGCCGCATAGATGAGCGAGCCGCGCGAAAGCGCCAGCGCGGAGACAAGCAGCAGCACCAACAGGTAGGGCACTACGAGGCGCATGATCTTGTGCGAAACAAGTTGAAAGAGAACTGGATTCCGGGGGCTCAGCGTCCAGGGCGCGAGTTGGAAAAGCTGGAAGTTTCCCGCGAGTGTGCGCACTTTGCGATGAAACTCCTCTTCGATTTTCGATGGCCAGCTATCGTAAACGTAGGCTTTCGGATCGAGGACGGAACGGTAGCCCTGGCGGATGATCGAGAGCGGCTGAAACATGTCATCCAGGATCATTCCGGGCGGCTGCGGCACTGCGAGTTCGCGGCGAATCGCGTAGAACCCCCCATAGACGCCAACCGGGGAACCGCAAATGGACTCGCACGTCCTGATCCATTTCTCATATCGCCAATAAAATCCGCTGACGGCCGCGGAGGCGGCATCTTGAAGTTCCTTGCGCAGAATCAGTTCGCCGGCCACGCAGCCAACCTTGGGGTCGGCGAAGTTGCTCACAAGCTGCTGAATCGCGCCGGAAGCAATCTCCGGCCGGATATCGACAAACAGGATGATGTCTGCCGTTGCCTTGGCCACGCCGGCGTTGACGGCAACCGCCTTGCCGCAGTGCTCATTTAGAACAATGGTCTTGAGCCGTGGATGGTGCTGGCGAGCAAGCAGTTCCGCCGTACCGTCGGTTGAGCCATCCGAGACGATAACGATCTCTTCAATGTTGGGATAGTCCAGGGCGAGCAGGCGCTCGATCTGGCGCGGGAGCATCGCCGCGCCGTTATGCACCGCGAGCACAATGCTAACGCTGGGAGAGATCGGGCCGGCCAGCCAGGGCCGCGGCCGCAGCCGCGCTAAGGTCCACATCACCGCGGGGTATCCCGCGTAGGTGTAGAGAATGCCAAGCATCGACAGCCAGAAGATGATTCTCACTGCGCGCCTCTCCGCAGAATGATCGTTTTAATGGTCTCAAACATGATGAGCAGGTCAAGGCCAAGCGACTGATGCTTGATGTAGTAGAGGTCGTATTCAAGCTTGCGCTTGGTCTCCTCCAGGCTTGCCCCGTATCGGTAGCGCACCTGCGCCCAGCCCGTAATGCCTGGGCGAATCATGTGCCGGAGGTCGTAAAAGGGAATTTCGTCGCTAAGCCACTGCACAAACTCCGGGCGCTCGGGACGAGGACCGACAAAGGCCATCTCTCCCCGAAGGACGTTCCAAAGCTGCGGAATCTCGTCGAGCCTGGTGCTGCGCATGAACCTGCCGATCGGCGTGACGCGTGGATCGTCTCTGGTAGCCCACACCGCTCCTTGCGATTCGGCATCCTTCCGCATGGTTCGGAACTTGTAAGCGGTAAACAGACGCCCGCGCTTCCCAACCCGTGTCTGGCTAAAAAAGATGGGCCCCGGCGAAGACAGGCGCACAGCAAGAACGATCAATGGGATAAACGGCAAGCAGATCGTCAGCGCCAGAAAGGAGACTGCAAACGAGAGAATACGCCGCAAGAGCTGCTGCGACGTGCTCATGCGGAAGCCCTCAGTGAAAATGAGAGTGCTCGGATCGAGCCCGTCGAGCGGCAATTTGCCCGAGAGCCGCTCCATCAGCGCGCTGGAATTCTCTATGACAACGCCGCGGATGCGCAGGTCGAGCAACTCTCGAACAGGCATCGATCCGCGACGGTCTTCCATGGCAACGATGACACGGTCAATGCGTGGCCTCTGGTTGCGGAAACCACGAAGGTCCGCGGCGAAGCGGTCGCGCTGCCCATGAGCCTCGCTTTCGCCTTTCCAACCGACAACTTCCATTCCCGCATCGCGGCTTGCGCGCAATGTTTCAACCATTGTGCGAGCCCGCTGGCCGCATCCCAAAATGTAGACGCGTTCGCGGAACATGGGAAGGCCGATGATCCGCTCATAAGCCCAGCGCCAGACGACGAGAACAATCGTCAGGAAGGGGACGCCGGCGACAAAGACATAAGGACCGATAGCCAAATCCGGAAAAAGAAAGTCGAATCCCGCGAGAACAAAGGATAGAACGCCGAGAACGAGCAAAAGGCGAAAGTAGATCTCCAGGTTCTCCGACATGCGCCGCGGCCCATACAGGTCGAAGTAATACGTGAGAAGCAGGGTGAAGGCGGTAATGCCCGCGATCTTCAGCAAGCCGTTCTCATAGATCAGAGCATTGATCAGTTCGATGTATCCATCCGGCCTTATGAGGAACGTGCATGTTGCGGCCAACAAGAACGTTCCCCCAACAAGAAGCACTTCGCAAAAGAACAGCGCCAGCGTCCGGGTCGGATAGTAAACATTGAAAAGTCTGATCATCCCTGTCGCCGCTTATCCTTTCGCCAATACGATCCGCCGTCTTTATAGCCGTAATAATAAGACGTGTTGCGGGGAGCGTCCTTGACGGCATTCAGCACGAAGCCGAGGATGCGCGCGTTGCTGAAGGCAGCCTGCGCTCGTTGCGCGACATCGAAAGGTGTGCTTGCTCCGCGGGCAACGAGCAGCACTGCATCGGCGGCGCGGGCAAGGTCGATTGCGTCCGCAAACGCGAGGACCGGCGGGGAGTCGATCAGAATCCAGTCGAAGTGCGGCGCAAGGGTTGCTATCAGCTCTTCGATGCGGTGATTGGCAACGAGTTCCGAAGATTTTTCGCCGCCCGCGCCTGCGGGGATAAAGGTGAGATTGGGGATGCTCACTTCGATGCCGGATTCATCGTTCCGGGAAGCCTGGTTGCGCTGAAGGATGTCCATCGCCTCCGCCGCGCCGGCCAGATATTCAGTGAGGCCGGGCATTCTGGGAGCTCCGAGCATGTTCTGGAGCGATGGGCCGCGCAGATCGGCGTCGATGAGCAGAATGCGGTGAGCCTCGTTGCGCGCCAGGCTCATGGCCAGATTTGCCGCGACAAAACTCTTGCCCTCCGCGGGCATGCCGCTGCTTATCAGGATCGTCTTGAGCGGGCCCTGATCCAGGAACTGGTAGAGATGCGATCGAAGAGCGCGAAACTGCTCGATGCTTTCGCCGCCGTCGGTCAGCGTCGGCAGGGAGGCCATGGATGGGTTCCATGGATGCCGGGCGATGTTCTCGAGGGTGAGGCCGGCCTTGGCCGAGGGCAGATCCTCGGCGCCGGGGGCAACGAACGGCTCATGAATCTCCGCGACTTCCGGCTCTTGCGCGGCTCTCCGCTCAAGATCGGCTCTTTGAAGCGCATCGTATATACGGCTCATATTTCACGTTCCTTCAGTGAATCGGCGTGCTCGATGGTGGAGGAAGCGGCGTCGGGCACGTTTGCATGACGATTACGCTCCATTAAACCCTGCATAGCCGATGGCGAGATTGTGAAAGGATGCTGGACGAGGTCGAGTTCCAGGCCGACCGACTCAACGATATACGCTGGAATCGGCCTGATCTGTTCCGCATAAGCGCTGATCAAGGCATGTTCGCATATCAGATTGACGATGCGGGGAATGCCTTTCGAGTAGAAATGGACAAGCTCGGCCGCTTCGGGCAGCAGAACCGGCTGGCTTGCTCCGGCGATGCGCAATCTCTCGGCAATGTAGGCCTGCGTCTCTTCGGCGCTCAACGGCTGCGTCTTGCACCACAGAGAAATGCGCTGGCGAAGCTGGCGAACGCTGGGGTGGTGAAGTCTCTCCTCGAGCTCGGGCTGGCCTGAAAGGACAATCTGCACCAGCCTCTCGGATGAGGTTTCGAGATTGGTCAGCAAGCGAATCTCTTCGAGAAGTTCCCAGGAGAGATTCTGCGCTTCATCGACCACGATGGCGGTCAACTGCTGAGCTCGATAGCGCTCGATGAGCCAGCTATTCAACTGCAACAGCATGCCCGACTTGGTCCGCGTCTTGGGCGGAATGCCAAAGTCCGTGAGCACGAACTCAAAAAAATCGAGTACATCGAGCCGAGGATTGAAGACGAAGGCCGTCGCAATGCGTCCCTTGGCGAAGGTGCCCAGGACGGTCTTAAGAAGGGTCGTCTTTCCTGTTCCTACCTCTCCCGTCATTACCACAAATCCCTTGCGCGCCGCGATGCCGTATTGCAGGCAGGCAAGCGCCTCTCTGATCTGCGGCCTCAGAAAGAGAAACCGCGGATCTGGACTGGCTCCGAAAGGAAGGGCGCGAAGGCCAAAAAAGGATCTGTACATAGTTATCCGCGCGCGCTTTCAATGGGTTTTGTGAATCGAGAGAAGAGTCTCCCGCGCTTTCGGGCTTCGCGGGGGGCGCCTAAATCGGCGATGTAGGAGACGACGGCCAGCGTCGGCAGCTTGGTAAAAGCCCAAATGTCCCTCTCGTTGCGCACGGAAGTATCGCGATACTCCAGCAACGCGGCAAGAAGCAGGCCCAGAATAAGGCCGGATGCTAAGCCGCCACCGGAGAATATGAGACGGTTCGGGAAGGTGGGCTCGTCCGGGAGGTTTGGAGCGTCCATTACGCGGAACTGTTCGCCCTGCTGGCGGTGTTCCAGAGCGGTTGCCATGGACGATTCATTCATCTTGGTCAGCAGAGTGTTGTAGAACTGCAAAGCCGTCTCATGATCGCGGGTGACCTGCTTGTACTCTTCCTCGACCAGGGGGCTGGCCTCGATCTTCGCCTCGTAGCTGCGAATCTGCTGTTCGAGTTGAGCCTGTTTCTGCTTGGCTTCGGTCATGGCCTCACTCCCCGCGTGAAGCCGGGCTTTGAGTTCCAGAAGCTGCACCGAGTCGTGATTACTGACCGGGGCCGATCCCTTCACGGGTTCGACCGAAGCGTGAGCGATCTCTGCCCGCAGGCCGGCAATCTTGCGCTTGATGGCAACCACGTCCGGATAATCCGGCGTGTACTGAGTTTCCAATTGCTGTTGCTGCTGGAGTGCATCCTTGAGCTCGGTTTTCAGGGCATCCTCGGATGTCCCCGAGGCCGGGTCCACGCTTGATGAAACCTGCGTCTGCTGGGAAATCACAGCTTTAAGAAGGGTATCGTTTTCTTGTAAGCGATTCAGCGCCTGGGTCGTCGCGTCCAGCTGGGAGGTGAGCGCCTGAAGCGTACTTTCGTTTGGGCTGCCCATGGCAAGGGCCATGTCCCCGAGATGAAGTGTCTGCCCCGGAAGCTTGCCGATATTCCTTTGCTCAAAGGCGGCAAGTTTTGCGTCCTGTTCGTCGAGGTTTCTTTTTGAGTCCTCAAGCTGCTGCTTCAAGAAGTCGGTCGTGCCTTCTGCCGAATCCTCGCGCGCAGTGAGATTCGCGCTGACAAAGAGCGATGTGATCTCGCCGCACACCTGCTGGGCAGTATGCGCGTCCTGCGCCTTGAACGAGATAAAAAAGCCTGGCATCCCATGGGACTGGTCCGAGCGGATCGGGTTGATCCCAATCGCCTTCTGCGTCAACTGGATGCGGTCGTCCATTGTGTATTTGCCGCCGGGGTACAGGCCAAATCGCTCGATGATCGGTTGTATGCGCGAGCGGCTCATGATCTGTTCCTTCATCGACGCCAAACGCGCGCCCAGATCTTCATCGACAACGGGTTTGACATAGTCCTCGGGAACCTTTTGCTGCTCGATGAGCACCAGCGTCTGCGAGGTGTACTGCGGGGGGATGATGAATGTGATTCCGAAACCGATCCCCAGGAGCAGAACCGTGGAAGCTAAAATCAGCCGGAATCGCCGCTTCAACATCCCTGCGTAGTCCTGCATTGTCAGTTCCCGATGCCCGAGCATAGGCCTCCTTGATTAGTTACTTCTTGAGGTGAATTTCGCGCGGAGAGTAACCGACTCCGAAAGCGGCCACCTGCGATAATCCACTGATGGCATTCGTTGGAAGCGCGGCGCTCGACGACTGTTTGATTGCCGTGTAGTTCGCGAATACGGAGATGTACCGGCCGAGCTGGCGCGTTGCCGCCACACCGCCAAACACTCCGTTGATGGAACCACCGTTTAGCAATCCCTGTGTGCGCATGTACGTGCCGGTAGCGGTTATCGTCAGATTCCTTCCGAACTGCCGCGAGAACGCCCCGTTGACATCCTGGATGTGCGTTCCGGGCTCCGTAGTCACCCCCGCGCCCCCAGTGGATGCTTGTGAGTAGGAAAGCGTGACCGTCGTCGACCTGGCCTCGTAGCTGGCATTCGCATTCGCTGTGAGATGAGTCGATGAGGGAATTGCCGCGCTGTCGGAACTGCGGACCCACTCCGGCCCGAGGGCGAAGGTCGTCTTGAACCGCCGGCTCCAAGTGCGCTGGTAGCCGAAAAGCGCGGATTGAGTTTCCATGGCGAACGCAAATTGAGTATAGGTAAAGCGGGAAAAGACGTATTGACCCGTAAGCGAGTTGAGTGCGTCCAGTCGCCTTTCGACTTGTGGGGCCACCTGCATCGAATCGACTTCCAGGCCGTTGCCGTCCGGGAATCGCAGAATTCCGTAGCTGCCGCCGATGCTGACCTTGGTTGCGTAGTCCAGGTTATAGGTGAAATCCGGGCTCACTGCGTTGTTGATGCTCCGCGTGTTCAGCGTCAGGATCGGCTGAGTCGGCTCGCCGGGCGATCCAGGCAGAATTCCCACTCCAGGAATTCCCGAGAATCCCGTCGTCGCCGCCTGCGGAAGATAGCTCACATTGTCGCTGACGGTGAACGACCACTTGCGCCTAAGAAAGCCTTGCGATACCAAGAGATGCTGAAACACCCCAGATCCCTCGGACGTGCCGGAAATGGTCCACATATCGCCGCCTGAATAGGTCAAATTGAACGGGAGGGCTTCCTTGGAACCTGAATAGGCCACCTCTCCGGACACGACGCTCCGCTGCAAGTCGCCCTCGGGCCCGCCGTAGAACTGTGCGGTTTGCGAATAGCGCAGATCGTAGTGCAATGTGCCGCCGGCCAGCAGCGCTGCTGCGTCGGTCGCCGCGGGTTCAACCTGCGCTCTTGCCGCGGCACTGACGGCGAAGAGCATTGCCAGGAGCGTGTAACTCGGTTTCATTTGGCCAGCCCTACGGAACGACAATCGTATCGCCCGGTTTCAGAGTGAGATTGAAGGCGTCATAGCCATCCAGTGCTTGCTTGTATTGCAAGGGAATCTTCAGATGATTGCCGCTTTCGTTGCGCAGAATGTACATCTTCCTCGAGTTGGCGAATTGCGTCAGCCCGCCGCCGGCGGCAATTGCCTCTAACAAGGTCATACCGGGAGTCAAGTCCACAGGTCCCGTCTTGGCGATTTCGCCAATCAGGAAAACTTTCTTGCTGTTGATCTGACTCAGCACGACAGAGACATTAGGATCCTGTATGTACTTCTTCAGCTTGGTCGTAACTTCCTCTGCCAATTGCAGGGGCGTCTTGCCGGAGGCTTCGACATCGCCGAGAAGCGGCATCGAGATCATGCCGTCAGGCCGGACAAGAAGGCTGCCCGACAGGGTAGGCTCTTTGAATACAGTGATCGCAAGAACATCGGACGCGCCGATGACATAGCTTTCCGCCAGAGCCGGCTTGCCCGCGTCCTGCGCGGCCGGCGTGGATGTGCCCGCCGAAGCCGGTTTGACCGTGCTTTGTGCAGCCGGCTGATTGGCGGGCGCCTTGTCTTGAGCGTGGCAGAAGAGCGCTGGAGCAAGTAGTGCCACAATGAAGAGGCTTCTTGGTTTCATACTGCGACTCCATTCTTCGAGGACACGGATTGGTTTTCCGTTTCGATCTGCTTCAGTTTGTACAGCAGGGCCTTGTAGCTGATGCCAAGGTCGACAGCGGCGCGTTTCCGGTTGCCGCCGGTCGAAACCAGAACCTCGGAGATCAGCTGGCGTTCGATCTGGATCGATGAGGCCCGCGTGGCTTCCTTCAAGAGCATATGCCGGCGGCTCCCATTTGACCTCCCCGATGGCGACGCCGCTTTAATCGCGGCGAGAGAAATCGCCTGGTCCCCAATGGCGACGAACGTCTTGATCGCGGTCTCAAGTTCCGACAGATTGCCGGGCCATGCGTGCTCCATCAGGTGTTCGATGCTTTCCTTGCAAAGCACCGGCTTGGGGCGGTCGAACTGCTTGGAGTACCGGGTCAAAAGCTCATCTGCTATGGAGAGAATCTCGGACTTCCGATACCGTAGTGGGGGAATCCGAAGCGTAACGGCTGAGACAAAGTAGAAGAAATCTTCTCTCATCCGCCACGACTTGACTTCCTCCAGAAGTTCGCGGCTCGAACCACAAAGGAGACGGCAGGTTTGCGGCTGATCCGAGCGAAAGTATGTGTTGAGGAGGAATTCTTGCATGAAAAGGCTAAGATCGGTGATTTCAACCAGATAGACGGTTCCATGGGTAGAAAGAGCGGCCTGTAGTGCCTGTGCGTCGACATCGCTGCAACAGATCTCCTTGAACTCGCAGCGGGACAGAGACGACTGTGCATGGATTTGTCCGGCAACGAATCGCTTCCCGGCGCCATGTTCGCCCAAGATCAAGACCGGACATTCGCTCTCGGCTATCCGCAAAATCGCACGCTGCAGCCTCGCCTCAATAGGGGGGTTCTGTTTGGCCTGCCGTTTCGCGTTGTGGATGGTTGCTATGCTTCCCATAAGGGGCCAGGGTACCACCCTTCCATAGCAATGCAGGTTCCAAACCGGGGGGACTGATCTAGAAGGCGGCTATCTGTAGAAGATAGGCACCTTTGGACGTTTCTCTACGGGAGATGATAAGGGAAAAGCAGATATGTTCCCTTCCATTGGGCAAAAGTATGCCATCGAATGTCCTGAAAAGTGGAAAGCGTTTTCCACTACCACCGGAAGTTGGTTTCCCAACGAAAGGAGATGCGTGGGGAGTTCCCCTGAATCGAATTCTTTCACTTTCGGCACTCCGATTGCTAGTATGAGAAAGAGCGAATCGATATCATCGAGGATCCAATCACGGAGAAAATGGCTCAAGACATACAGACTTCTGCGGCGCCCCAAGGCTCCTGGCCCTTATCCAACGCTCAGTTTCTATTGGGTTCGGCAACGATCTGCCTGCTGGTGGCGGCGGTTTATTATCAGGTGCTGGGGAAACTGGCTACCGACTGGTGGCAGATACCCGATTACTCTCACGGCTTCCTGGTGCCCCTGTTTGCCGCGTATTTGGTGTGGGATAAGAAAAGCATCCTTCTCGGGACGATCATCGCCCCTGCCTGGAGCGGAATTGCCGTTATGGCCTTCGCGCTTGTCGTCCTCCTCCTTGGGGTCTACGGATCCGAGCTCTTTCTCTCCCGTGTCTCTCTGCTCATCCTGCTGGCCGGCCTGGTGCTTTGCTTCGGCGGATGGCAGTTGCTGAAGGAGTTGCGCTTCGCCCTGGCGGTCTTGTTGCTGGCGATTCCGCTTCCGGAAATAATCTTTAACCAGATAACCTTTCCGCTGCAGATCCTGGCTTCAAAGCTGGCCAGCGACCTGCTTCCTCTCTTCGGCGTGCCGGTTCTGCGGGATGGCAATGTCATCCAGCTTCCCTTGATGAAGCTGGAGGTGGCAGAGGCCTGCAGCGGCATCCGCTCCTTGATGAGCCTGTTCACGCTGTCGGTCTTTTATGGGTACTTCATGGAAAAGTCCGTCTTGCGGAGAATCTTGCTCGTTCTGGCCAGCATTCCGATCGCGATTGCAGCCAACGCGGTGCGTATTCTCGGCACCGGATTGTGCGTCCAGTACTGGGATCCAGACAAAGCCCTGGGCTTTTTTCATGAGTTCTCCGGTTGGGTCATCTTTTTGGTTTCTCTAGGGTGCCTTTATCTCGTCCACCGCACAATGGGTTTATTCCCGGTCAAAAGGCGGCAGACATGAAGAACCTTCGCTTTTGGGCTTCGGTCCTGCTGCTTGCCGGAACAGTGATCCTGCTTCATTCGCGCCCCAATGCCGATCGGAATCCCCCAAGCGAGGCCTTGTCGCAGTTTCCGAGCGAGATAGCGGGACGGATTGGAAGCGATCAGCAACTCGACCAGCAGACCCTTGATGTTCTTGGGGCTGGAGACTTTCTTTCGCGGATTTATACCCAAGGCTCACAGGCATTGCCGATCAGTCTGTTCATCGCCTATTTTCCCACCCAGAGGACCGGCCAAACCATTCATTCTCCTAAGCATTGCTTGCCAGGAGCCGGTTGGGTCTTTGAGTCTTCTAAATACGTCAATCTGATTGACGTAAATGGCAGGCCCCACCGTGTCGGAGAATACATTATTGCTAACGGCGATGCGAGGCAGTTCGTTATCTACTGGTACCAGGCGCACGGGCGTAGCGTGGCAAACGAATATATGGCAAAGATATACATGGTCGCTGATGCAATTCGGCTGAATCGAACGGATGCGGCGCTTGTCCGGGTGATTACGCCGATCTCTTCAAGCGATGACGTGGAGACCGCTAGAAAACGCGCCGAGACATTCACCGGGCAACTTGCGCCCTTGCTGCCGCGATTTGTCCCTGACTGAGCGCCATGAATGGAGCAGGGAACGGCGGCGTGGCTAAGCCAGCGGCTTCAAATGGTAGCCGCTCGAGTGACAAGCTGAAAGGATGGACGACGATGGAAAGCAGATTCAAGGCATTTCAATCCGGCTTCGATGGCAGTAGGAGATCGCGGAACGGCCGCGCTGCTCTTGCAGTGGTTACTCTCTTTTTGTCGCTTTCCATATTGTCCGGATGCTTCCGCGATCCAAACGTCCGAAAGCATAAATATCTGGAAAGCGGCCAGAAGTATAGCGCTCTTGGCAAGGACAGGGAAGCTGCCATTCAGTTTTCCAACGCCTTGAAGATTGACAAGAACTTTGCCGATGCGCATTACGCCCTGTCGCAGACTTATCTCCATATGGGTGCGATGAGCGCCGCTTACGGCGAACTGCAACGAACGGTGTACCTGCAGCCGGAGAACTACAAAGCGCGGACCGATCTGGGAAACTTGCTCCTTGCCGGGGGCAAGATCGACGAGGCGCAGGCGCAGGCCGCCACGGTATTGGCGGCACAGCCTAACAACGCCGATATTCACTCGTTGCTTTCGCGCATTGCGGCCAGGCGGGGACAACAGGATCTGGCCCTGACTGAGATTCATCGCGCGCTGGAACTCGCCCCCGACAAGGCGGATCTTCACGAGACTCTTGCATTGCTTGAAATGGGCGATCCGGCGAATAGTTCTATGGTTGAGAGCGAATTGAAGAAGTCGGTCGCACTCGAGCCAAAATCCGTGAACGCCAAGCTGTTGCTCGCCGCTTTCTATATCAAGAGCGGCCGTTTGCAGGATGCCGAGCAGATATGCTGGAGTGCTGTCGCTACGGATCGAAAGAATCTGAGCGCCAGGGAGACTCTTGCTCAGGTTGTTTTGAGGCAAGGCAATCAGGCAAGGGCTGAGGAAGTGCTTCGCCAGGCTTCAAACGATCTCGCGGACGATCCTCGGGGAGTGCGGCTGCTGGCGGACTACTACGATAGCTCGGGGCAGATCGACAAGGCCAAGGCGGAGTTTGCAAGACTTTCTCAGCAGTATCCCAAGAATCTGTCTGTGCGGGAGGGATACGTCCGTGTTCTTCTTCAGGTCAAGGATTATGGGACCGCCCAAAGCGTTGTCTCCGAGCTGATGAAGAAGAATAGCAAGGATCCCCAGGTCGCCGTGCTGAACGGAATTGTTTTGCTCAACAACGGCAAGCCTGACGATGCGATCAATGCCCTTCGGGGTGCGGCCAACGATGCCCCGAAGGACGCTTTCATCCAATTTTGGCTGGGCAAGGCCGCGCTCGCCAAGGGCGATAGCGGTCTGGCCGAAACGAGTCTTCGTCAGGCGGCGCAACTCAATCCGCCCGGATTGGAAGCGGAGGAGGAGCTTGCGCGCATGGCAAGCCAGCATGGCAATATGACGTTGCTGTCCGATGTGGCGGACAAGACAATTGCCGCCGCGCCTCGTTACCCCAGCGGTTATGTATGGCGCGCTGCAGTGGAGTTGTCGCGTAACGAACAGGACAAAGCGGAGGCCGACCTGAAGACTGCAATCGGCGCCACGCCGCCAAGCTCGCAGGCTTATCAGATGCTCGGCCAACTTCGCTACGCGCAAAAGAAATACCCTGAAGGCACGTCGCTGCTGGAGCAGGCTCTGCAATATGACCCCAATTCGATTGGCGCCATGCGCGAACTGATTGGCTATGATCTCTCAATCAAGCAACCGGCCCAGGCCTTGGATCGCCTGAACGCGCAAATCGCCAAGAGTCCGAAGAACAGCGGATTTTACGACATGCTGGCTCAGTTGCAGGCCCGAAGCAAGAACTTCGATCAGGCGGCCGGCGCCGCGCAGAAAGCCATAGAGATGAACCCCGACGACGGCGAGGCGGTTGCCATCTACGCGCAGATTCAGGTGCAGCGCGGACAGGCCGCAAGTGCAATCGCCGCATGGCAGTTGTGGTCCAAGGATCATCCCGCCAGTGCCACGGCCTTTGCCATTCTCGGAACCCTCGAGGAGTCGGTTGGCGATAAGCAGAAGGCTGAGGACTACTACAAGAAGGCTCTTCAAATCCAGCCGGCGCAGCCCATTGCAGCCAACAATCTTGCCTATATGATGCTTCAGAATGGCGAAAACGTTGATGTGGCTTTGACGCTGGCCCAGACTGCGCGGAAGGCCATGCCGGCTTCACCGATCACCGCGGACACCCTGGCGTGGGCTTACTATTACAAGGGAACTTACGGATTTGCCCGCGATCTTCTGGAAGACGCGGTCAAGACCGATCCGAACAGCTCTGCTATGGAGTATCACCTGGGAATGGTGTTCGGCAAACTGGGGGATAAGGTCAATGCCGCAACTCATTTGAAGAAGGCCATTTCTCTGGCGCCCGACTCGCCGGATGCAAAGAACGCGCGGACTGCTCTGCAAGGACTCGGTTAGATGGCAATGAGGTCTTGATGGCAGCCGGAGGCGTGCCACGCGCCGCCGGCTTGCAGTCTGCACAGATTGTGGCGCAGGCGGATGGTTTGCGCATACTACTTGGATCAGAGTCCCTGTCAATATGACTAACACCAAGACCATCGCCCGCAACACCGGCTGGTTCAGCATCGAGAACATAATCAACGCCATTGTTCTGTTGGTTACTTCGATTGCGATCAACCGCTATCTTGGTCCGCAGCGGAACGGCTATCTCGCCTATATCTCCTATATCGCCAACCTGGTCAGCAGCCTGGGTGGGATGGGCATTCCCGCAACGACCCGGAAATACATGGCCGAGTTTATCGGCATGGGCGACCGGGGTACTGCTCGCTACATCTATCTCCGTACCATCGTATTGCAGATTGGCCTGGCGACGCTGGCCACTTGCGGCTTTCTCTTCTGGGCGCTGAGAGACGCCAGCCCGGACTACAAATTGGCTGCGGCCCTGATGGTGCTGAGCATCTGGCCTTCGATGGTCAATTCGATCTCGGCCCAGGCCAACAGCGCAACGGAGGATTTGGCGAAAAATCTGGCGGGATCCATAGCCTCGGCCTCGACCTACTTCATGGCCATTGCGGCAACGGTGGTGTTTCATTGGGGCGTTGTCGGCATCGGCGCGTCGATGCTCATCATGCGCGCCGTCGATTTTCTCGTGCGCTTCTTTCCAACGATGAAGCGCGTGCTGGCCTGGGAAACAACTCATGCTCGCCCGCCGGGATTGCGTCAGCGCATGACGCCGTTTGCGTTGCAGGCCGTTGGCAGCATGTTTGTGGCGCAGATCGTTTGGGGGCGCTCGGAGGTTCTTCTATTGAAGCATCTCTACGCGGATATCCGGCAGGTTTCGTACTATTCGGTTGCCTTCACCATGGCGGAGCAGTTGCTGCTTGTCGCGATGATCTTTGGGACGGCGGCCGGCGCAACGATCTTTGCTCAATACGGGAGAGACAAGTCCCGGCTCCCCGAACTAGCCGCCTCCACCTTCCGCTACATCGCCATGATGTCGATTCCGCTGCACTTCATCATGGCATCGCTCGCGGTTCCTGCGCTGCTGCTTTTCTACGGTAACAAGTTTGAGGATGCGGCGATGGTGGTGGCGCTGGCTCCGCTCCTGTGCATGTTCAAGGCCTTTCTTGCGCCCGCGCAGAACCTGCTGGAGAGTACGGAGCGGCAGCGCTATGTGATTGCCGCAACCATGATTGCGGGAGCGATCGATATTGGCGTGGCGTGGTATTTCATTCCGGCGCATGGCGCGGTGGGCGCCTGCATCGGCAACGGTGCCGCGCAGTTGGCGGCCGTCGGCATGATGTGGGCTATCGCCATACGCCTCTACAAGGTGAAGCTCCCTTGGGTGCAGATCGCAAAGATCGTCTTCATCAGCGCGCTGGCGTCCCTGACCGCGCATTACTTTGCTTTGCGAATGGCGCCTCTATGGGCCATTCTGTGCGGTGGGAGCGCTGCCCTGATCGTTCTCTTCGGCCTCTTCTATCTGATGCGCGTGCTCGAGCTGGAAGACCATCACCGCTTTATGATCCTGGCCGGGATGCTGCCCGCGCCCATCGTCCAGCCGGCGGGCAGGTTGCTATCGATGCTGACGCGCCCCCAGCTTGGCGGCAGAGTCGCGGCTGCATACCCCTTGCCTGAGAGAAATTGCGGGATTTCAGCTGCGGTCACATCGGCTTACCAGAGAACCCTGCCAACGTCTGCCCGCCACTCCCTCCGTGACTTCTCGATGAGTTGCAAGGGAATTGCTCTCAAGATGAAGCTGAAGCCCATCCGCGTTGATGCTTGCCTCCAGGGAGGCGACAATGGCGTTCCAGCGGCGACTTTTGCCCGCATGACAGGAGATATTCGCCGTGCTTCGCGGCCCATTTCCGATTGGCCGCAGGTGAAGTTGTTGCGCGAGTATGACAGCATCGGTGAGCGGCTCTGGGAGCGGGAGTCTTTTGAAAGAACCGATTACTATCGAAATGCGGTTATGAATATCGAGATATTCGGCAAATACTTCGATGCCGTCTCTCCAGACCAGATTCATTGGGGCGCACGCCGCTTCGCCTTTGCCTATCGCGGCGTCGAGAGGAGGATTGCCGCGCGGGAGGTTCCGCACTATGAAAGGAATCCGTACGAGTATATCGCTGTCCATCCAGTGGAGGACTCGGCATGTTATCAGGTCCACGAGGGACACCACCGGCTGGCCTTGGCTTACATGAAAGGTATTCGAGAAGTGCAAGGCCTCATTTTGCACCCCCCTGTCAGGACCCCGGTGCAGGATCTTCTGCTCGATGTTCTGTGGCTCAAGGGTCGTCGAGAACTCTATCAGCCGATCGATTCGCCGGAGGTGGCGGGATGGGTTCTGGTGCGGCGCTGCTCAGACCGGCTGGCAAAGATGATTGAGTTTCTGCGCGCTGGGAACATGATGCCGCCCGCCAGCTCGAGTTATCTGGATGTGGCCAGCAGTTATGGCTGGTTTGTGTCCGAGATGTCGAAGGCCGGATTTCAGGCTCAGGGGGTCGAGCGCGATCCTACTGCAATTGCAGTGGGGAGAGCGTTCTACGGCCTAGGGCCTTATCAGGTGCATCGCGCCGATGCTGTCCGCTTTCTGCGAGCGCATCAAAATCAATTTGACGTTACATCCTGCTTTAGCCTTGCGCATCATTACATTTTGAATCGTCAAAACGTAAGTGCCGAAGAATTGCTTGGCCTGCTGGATTCGGCGACGCGCCGCGTGATGTTCTTCGACATGGGGCAGAGCCATGAATACCCTGGGGAGAAACTCAGAGGCTGGGATCCGGACCATATTCACCGCTGGCTCGAAGCTAACACAGCATTTTCTCAGATCGTGCGCCTGGGGCCCGATGAAGACGCGGTCCCGCCCAATCAGCTTAATTTTGGCCGAATGTTATTTGCTTGCCTGCGCTGATCCAGCAGTTATGATTTCCAACCCGTAGTCTTGACGAGCGATACTTGAAGGATGCGAATGAAGGTATTGGTCTTGGACGCCGACAGCGCGGCAGGCTTGGAGACGATTCAAAGCCTGGGCGAGAGCGGTTGTGCGATCCATGTAGCAAGCTTGGGGCCTGAACCATTTCGTTTTCGGTCTCGGTTCATTCGCAATCAAGTTAATTTGTCGTCGCCTGAAGACGCAGGCATCCAGAACCTCGTCACTCTTTTTCGCGCCGAAAACTACGACCTTGTCGTTCCGGCAACTGATGTGTCTTTGCTCGCAATGCTTTCGCCGCAAATTCCAGATGATATGTACCAGCGGGCCGTTCTGGCCCCTCGAGAAAGTATTCAGACTGCCCTGAATAAGCAGGAGACCTGGAGTTTGGCACGCCGCTTGGGCGTTCCAGTGCCAGCTTCGGAGATGGTCTCCTCTTCAAGCCCGCCTCCGTCGGCCTTTCCGGTTGTCCTCAAGCCTGTATTCAGCAAAATGAGATCGGATGGTGTTGTGCGGGAGTTTAGTGTTACCATTGCCCGCGACTTTACCCAGTGGAACACGGCCCTCACTTCGACCTATCTAGACATTCCCGTTCAACAGCAGCAGTACATCGCTGGAAGGGGCGTCGGTGTTGAGATGCTGTTCGAGCGCGGAACGCCTCGCTGGGCCTTCTTTCACGAGCGCATACATGAACTTCCTCTCACAGGCGGCGGCAGCAGCTATCGCGTTTCGCTCGGTTTTCGAGACGACTTGATGCAGAGTGCAACCGAGCTTTTATCCGCTCTTAAGTGGCACGGTGTCGCGATGGTCGAGTTCAAAGTCACTTCAAGCGGCGCGGCTTACCTCATGGAGATTAACCCCCGATTGTGGGGTTCGCTTGCCCTCGCCATCGATTGCGGCGTCAACTTCCCTGCGGGGCTTCTTTGCCTTGCCACGGGACAGCCCCTTTCTCCGCAGCCGAAGTACCGCATAGGCTACTTCACTCGCAATATTTATCGCGATGTCGAATGGTTCAAGGCAAACCTGAAGGCTGACCACTCAGACCCTTTGCTCCTTACCAAGCCGATAATCCTTTCGGCTTTTGAATGGTTCCGTCCGCTTGCGGGCAAGGAGAGTTGGGACTTTTTTGATTGGGCTGATTTAGGGATAGTGCTGGGTGAATTGAAAGCGCTCGTTCTGGAACACTGGCGCCGGGTTCTGAAATCGATTGGCCTGCGAAGTCTCCGCCTGTACCTTCGACATATCCAGCAGCCGCAAAGGCTCCGGAGACTGCGCGGGCAGCGGATCGACAAAGTGCTTATACTCTGCTATGGCAACATCTGCCGGAGTCCGCTTGCCGCGGCATTGGCTGGCAAGCGGCTTCCGAGCGTCGCCTTTTCATCTGCGGGCTTTCATCCCGCAATTGGCCGGCCCTGTCCCGATTTTGTTATCGCCGCCGCGGACAAGCTTCGAGTTTCATTAACGGAATATCGGTCTAGTTGCATTGACGCGAAGATGATCGATGAAGCTCAACTCGTCCTGATCATGGATATTCTTAATTACAAGCTGCTCAAGACACACTTTCCTCACGCGCTCGAGAGGACGCTGTTTCTCGGTATGTTGCTGCCCAAACCACAACTGGAGATCCGCGATCCGTACGGCGCCCCGGCGACGATGCCGGAAATTGCCTCCAAACTGGATGGCGCGGTCGAGCGGATGGGCAAGCTCTTGCGCTGACTTCGCTCCCTGAACTCCGGCAAAACCGATGGATGGCTCAGCTCGATGCTATGTCTGCGTCTATGAGCAGCCAGCCCGGCGGAATGAGATCCGAGTTCCATTCCTCTGGATTCGCAAGTCCCCAACCCATTGGGGCGCAGACCAGCTTCGCGGGGTCGGGATTGAGCCAAGCGCCCCACCAGGAAAAGGTGCTGTTGGCGATGATGTGGTGGCGGCAGGCTGACATCAAGCGAAGATCCTCATGAGGATTCGCCTCGTCGTTGTTGTCCACGAAGACCATGCGCGCGCCCTCTATCGACTTAGGCAGGTGCTCCCGCGTGAAGGGAATATCGTCGGAGAAGACGAAGAATGTCGGCTTGCGAACCCTCTCAAGCAGGGCCCGCATGGCTTGCGCGTAATAGTCGAGCGACAATACTCTCGGGCCGCCGCCCCAGAAGCCATAGTCGCCCCGTCGAACGTGCAGCGAGACGGAGGTTTCGACCGCGCGGATATCCTCCAGGGTTTCGAGGTTCTTGCCGGTGGGGGGTTCGCGGAGACGGAGTTCCGTGCGTAGGTGTTGTTCCGCATCCTCTGCGTACTGGCGTGCTTGAAAATTGCCATCGAGATAAATGTTCCTGGCCGATGGCGGAATCGGGAGCGCGGGAAGGAAGGTTCTATCCATAAGGCTGGGCTGCCGATAGACCGCGGTGCGGGTTGCGAAGCGAGCGGCGGATGCAACCGGCCTCTTGATCGGGGCAACCGAGCATATTAGGCGGTCCCAAAAAGTGAACTCTCGGACCGGTGTGGTGATGCAATAATACGAAAACAGAAACGGCCGCGGGCGGCCGAAAGAGACGGCGCGTTCGCCGGGCTCCCGGATAATCTCCAGAGTCGCTTTGTGTTTCTTGGCGAAGAAGAGCCCCGCCGCATACTGAAAGAAATGATTGCCCAGGCCCCTTTTCTGGAGAATATATACTTTCATCTCGTCATCGCTCCTGAATTAAACAGTCGTGTAGCGTCGATGATAGCCGGAGCGGCAAACATAGCCGGAACCTTCCATTTTCCCGGCTGCAATGATAATAACAGCGCCATGCGGTCTGGAACAGGCGAACTGAACTGCGCCGGAACTGCTCTCTATGTGCGATTTTCCGCGATTTCTTCCGCAATCAATTCCGCAGTCGATCGGATAGAGAAATACTTTACGTTGCCCTCCAGCCTCTACTCTTCTGAATGAGCATCTTCAGGAGAATCTTGTACCGTGCCGGCCAGAAGTTCGGAAACGGCCACAAGATCAACGATTTCACGATATAACGGAGGAACTCCGGCGAACCCTGCTCGCGCTGTGAAAGGGACGCATTCGCAAAGATTCTGGAGTTAGTCTTACAGCGAAGCAGGATTTTATCGAATCCGGTGAAGTCATTCTGGATTCTCCCTGCGACAATGCTTGCGTAGTCGAAAACCGCCTTCCAATTTCTATTGCTTAAGCTCTCCGGGTATACACGATAGACTGCTGTGGGTTCGGCTATCGCTGCGAATTTGGTAATGCGCGACAGACTGTAAAAGAGCCACCACTCCTCGGAGGATTCCAGGGACTCATCAAAAGCGTGCTCCAGCAAGAGCGACCGTCTGGTCAGAACAGTAGTGGGGAATATGTAGTTCTGGACCGGAAGCATATTCGTGACCCATTGCGGCGGGCGAGCTTGCACGTCGCGAGTGGTTCCGTCGAGCGAGAGATCGGTTTTTCCGGTGTAAATCAGCCCTATGGATGGATCCGCCTGGATCATAGCGGCCTGCCGGGCAAGTTTTTCGGGCAGCCAGTAATCGTCGGCATCGAGAAAGGCTATCCAATCCCCGGTGCTGCGCGCAATGGCAAGGTTTCGTGAGGCGCTAAGCCCGCGGTTCTGCTGGGAGATGCAAGTAATGGCGGAGCCGAAGCTGCGGGCGATCTCCAGGCTGGAATCTGTCGAACCGTCGTTGATGACGATGATTTCGTGGGGCGGCAGGGTCTGTTCGAGAGCGCTGCGGATGGCCTGCCGGAGATATTTCTCGGCATTATAGACGGGCATCACTACGCTGATCGACAACCCGCCCACACCATTTCCCCCAAAGGCGACCTTCCGAGATGAATTAGAATCGACTGTGGTTAGGCGTGTCAAACTGTACGCAGCGGTGTCCGCCTTGATATACCGCCCGTAGCCGAGCCCCCTCATCTCTCCCGGCATGAGTCTCCGTCGCTGGTCAGTTGCAAGCAGGTTTACCTGGAAATCGTTCGAACAATGGAGCGGTAATGAACTTTCCGGTCAGTGTCATCATTCCAACCTATCAGCGCGCGAATCTTATCGGTGAAACGATAGAATCGGTCCTCGCCCAGACAATTACTCCCAACGAAGTTATCATCGTAGACGATGGTTCGACAGACGATACCGAGCTGGTGTGCAGACAGTTTGGCGATAGGATCATGTATAGGAAGACAGAGAATCGCGGCTGCCAGAGTGCCAGAAACACCGGCGCAAGCCTTTCCTCTTCCCCATGGTTGACGTTCTTGGATAGCGATGACCTGATGCAGCCGGATCACTTGGAAAGTATAGCCAGGCTTG
This sequence comes from Occallatibacter sp., assembly GCA_049520855.1. Classification (GTDB taxonomy): domain Bacteria; phylum Acidobacteriota; class Terriglobia; order Terriglobales; family Acidobacteriaceae; genus Telmatobacter. The sequence continues at coordinate 28,725 of JBEKPI010000001.1, read as the reverse complement.
TTGTATTGTGCCCTCAAGTCAATTTCGTATTCAGCAATTGGATGGTCTTCGGGGAGAATGTCGATGATCTCTGGAGAACCACATCCGCATTCGATATGGCCCCCAAGGGGTTTTGGGATATTGCCAAGAGGAGGGTTGGCGACGCAGCATTGCTCGATGGCTGCTCTTTGGCATTGAGCTTATTGGATGCTCTGGACTTCCAACCTATTTGGTCCACCTGTTGCATTTCAAGGGAGTTGTTTAATCGGGCCGGTGGGTACGATCCTGGAATGTCGGGCGTCCCATCCGAGGATTTCGAGTTTACGTTTCGCTGCTTGATCGGAGGGGGAGAGGTCGGCATGACCACCCGCCCGACACTTCGAATCAGAAAGCATGGCGGGAACACGAGAGGAGGCGGGATCAGGCAAGCGATAGGCGAGATGGTTGTTTACGGTCACATTGCCAGGCGCCACATCCTGCAATCGTCCTTGAGCAAGAAAGCACTGGAAAAGGCTCGTTTCCGCTGCGTGGATGCATTGAATTTTGCATTTGCATCGGGACAGCTTGGGTATGTAAGAGCCTTGTCGCGCCCTGTCCGAATGGATAGAAAACACTTGTCTGGAAAGCTGATGATGAAGATTGCCGTTGCTTCTCTGCCAGTCGGCGTGGGCAGGATTCTCAATTCCATTCTCGTTCGGAGAAAGATCGAGGATTCCCGCCCAATAAGCTCGCGCCTGGAATCGAAGCTTTACGAGACCGTAGATTTCTTGTCCGGAACGGCCAGCGCGAGCAAAGCAAATCAAGGCCAATAGCTGCCTGTGGCTCGGAGAACAGCGGTTTGAACCCGGAATCGCCCCAGGCTTTGGCCGCCTGCTGCGATTCGGTTCACATCGTATGGAGAAGTCTTACCTGGCAAGTGCGATGATAGCTCAAAACCAAGAGCTAATCTCGTGCAGGAAGTAGCGAGAGCAGGAAAGATGCGCCACTCCAGAACAATCCCCGCGCAACCCACTCACGTTTCCCCCCGAGATTCAGGCCGCCAGCCATAATCGCTTGATCGTAACAGGGCCCTGCGGTCTGGAACAGCCGAACTGAACTGCGCCGGGGCTGGTCTCTATGTGCGATTTCCTGTCCTCGCGCTGGCCACAAACTCCCGCACCTTAACCGGGTCTTTGCGGCCTGGAGCAGCTTCAACGCCGGAGACTGTATCCACGCCCCAAGGACGAAGCGAGCGAATAGCTTCTGCGACGTTGGACGCGTTCAGCCCGCCGGCGACCACGATGCGCTGGTGCGCTTCCTCGAATTGTGGAAGAATCCTACGGGCTACAGCCCAATCGAAGGTAACGCCGGTGCCCCCGACGGCCGATGCCGTGCGCGAGTCCACCAGCACCGCATCCACATGCGGGTTCCGCGTATGCGCGGCAATCCCGGCTGCGTACTGCGCGGCGGTTTCCGCGTCAAAATGCAGTACGCGCAGAATGAGCAATTGCGGCCCCAGGAGCGCATGGAGCGCTGCCGGCAGCTCGGGGTCCGCGTCGAAGTGCAGTTGTACGCCGGTCAGGCCACATGCGCGCGCCGTGGCCGCGATCTCCTCCAGCGCGGCGTCCACGAAGACGCCTATCTTCTCGATCGTTGCCGGCAAATGCGGAGTGATCGCGGCGACTTCTGCGGTCGTCACCTGGCGCGGGCTGGGCGCAAAGACAAACCCAACCGCGTCCGCCCCCGCTTCGACGGCCATCCGCGCGTCGGCGAGTGAAGTGTTGCCGCAGATTTTGACCCAGATGCTCATAGGCCCGCAGCTGCTCCCATTACGACGGTTGCGGCCAGCAGCGATTCCAGCGCCGCGCCGGGATCGGGCTGGCGCATCAGGCTCTCGCCGATCAGGAAGGCATCGAAGCCCGCCGCGCGCAGGCGCGCCAGGTCTTCGGGTGCCTTGAGGCCGCTCTCGGCAACCCGCACCACGGTGGGAGGAATCCGCTCCACCAATTCAAGCGAGGTTTCGAGGCGCACCTCGAATGTCTTGAGGTCGCGATTGTTCACGCCGATGGCATCCGCGCCGGTCTCGCCCAGCCCCCCGGAGACGCCCAGCGTTGCCAGTACGCGGTCGAGCTCGCTAGCCGTATGCACCTCGACCAGCACGTCAAGCGAAAGAGAGTGCGCCGCCTGGGCAAAGCGCTGGAGCTCGCCGTCGTCGAGCGCGGCGGCGATCAGCAGAATGGCGTCCGCCCGATGCGCGCGGGCCTCAACGATCTGGTACTCGTCGATCATGAAATCCTTGCGCAGGCAGGGCAGCGAAACAGCACCCGAGGCCAACTCCAGGTTGCGTAGGCTACCTTGAAAGTATGGCTCGTCGGTCAACACGGAGAGCGCCGACGCGCCGCCAGCTTGGTAGCGCCGCGCAAGCCACGCCGCGTCGAACTCCGCGCGAATCAGCCCTTTGGAGGGCGAGGCCTTTTTGATCTCGGCGATAACGGCTGGACCTGTGGCGGCCCGTTGGCGCAAGGCCGCGGCCCAACCGCGCGGCTGGTGCGCATCGGCCAGCCGTTCCAGCTCTGCAATCGAAACACGCGCCTTGGCCGCGGCCACAGTGGCTCGCGTCGTCGCCAGAATTCTGTCGAGGGCTGTGGACATACGCTGAGTTGAGTATACGAAACATGACGTCACGAATACCGGCGCTTCCGTTGGCGGAATCTGTGACCCAGAAATAGAAAATGGAATCCACGGGTTATATGAAGCATAAACAAGGGAATTTGGTTGACTGAAGCACGACTAACGCAGTTGCGTTATGATGTTTGAACCGGGAAGGAATCGTCAAGGAGGGCGCATTATGGCAGAGCGTAAACAATTTCTTGGTGTTCTTCAAGCGAATGATGACTTGCTGCGTCTTTTGAGCGAATCGCGCAACCGAAGCGTAACCGACGAGGAGTTGCGTGAACAGAGGGTCAGCTTTGCATTTGGCAACGCCCTGAATTCAAACCAAATAACGAAAGATAGCGTACGGCGCGCATCGCAAAGCGTACGTCTTTTTTCGTCGGCAAATGAGCACTGCAAGTAGCTGCTTGCCTTTCCTATGAGCGTTAGAAAAAGCGACAACCCGGAACTCTATGCCAAAGTCGAAGAGCAGAACCTCTTGCGGCAGTACGACCTGCTGTTGAATTGCATCGAAATTGGCTTGACAAAGGGCATAGAGGCGTTCGACAAGTACACGCTATGGTCGCTGAACGCGGCAGCAACTGCGAATATAGCCCAATTTGGCGGACGCTACCGGGAGGAGCCGATCTATGTAGGCAATCATCAGCCGCCTCATTTCAAAGATGTTGCGAATGAAATGGACCGGTTCTTCTCGCTCATACATGAAAATTGGGATGTCCAGGACCACCCCACGATCCTTCCTGCGTATGCTCTGTGGAGACTCAATTGGATACATCCATTTGTAGAGGGAAACGGAAGAACGGCCAGAGCGGCGTGCTATTACCTCATTTGCATGAGGCAAGGAAGATTGTTACCGGGCAAGAAGATCGTCCCAGAACGCATTAGAGAGAATCGAGAACCATATTATGAGGCACTTAGAGAAGCAGACCGCCATTGGCACGAGGGTCACTTCAACGTCTCCCAGATGGCAGACTATCTCGCAGAACATTTGACTGGCCAGCTCACAGAAATCGACTGAATCGTATCGCGCAGGTCGGGTGCCCCTGGTCTCGATTTTGGGAACTGGGATTCCGTCAGCTTGCAATCGCCATCCGCACCGCCTCCTGAGCATTAACTGCCACGCGCAGCAGCTCGCGGTTCCTTTTCCTTAGAAATCCTGCCTCCACTGTCGAATCGAGAAAGGCCAACAGCCCGTCCCAGTAGCCGGCGGTGTTGATGAGGATGACGGGCTTCGAGTGCAAACCGAGTTGCGCCCAGGTCACTGCCTCCAGCAACTCTTCCAGCGTGCCGTAGCCGCCGGGCAACACCAAAAACGCATCGGCCAGCTCGGCCATGCGCGCCTTGCGCTCATGCATGGTGGGCGCCAGCTCGAACTGGGTCAACCCTGCGTGCGCGATCTCGCGTCCGTCCAGCACCGCGGGCAGCACGCCAATGACCTCGGCCCCTCCAGCCAGCGCCGCATCGGCTACCGCGCCCATTAACCCGATGTTCGCCCCTCCGTAGACCATCCCCAGCCCGGAGGCCGCAATCGCCGCGCCAAGAGCACGGGCCTCGGCGAGATAGGCGGGATTGGCTCCGTCGGCCGATCCGCAGTAAACGGCGACCCGGCGCGGAGGTTGATTGGAATCTCTCATTGTCCCTACATGATAGCGCGCGTCCTGCGAGATCAGTCCGTGAACGGTACACTAGAGTCAGGATCCTTCCCGCCCGGACGCCAACTTGCAGCCGCAGCTCGCCAACCTGAATCCCGAACAGCGCATCGCCGTCGAGGCCACGGAAGGCCCCCTGCTGATCCTGGCCGGGGCTGGCTCGGGCAAGACGCGCGTCATTACCAGCCGTATCGCCTGGCTCATCCGCGAAAAGGGTGTAGCGCCCGACTCGATTTTGGCCGTCACCTTCACCAACAAGGCCGCCAGCGAGATGGGTGAGCGTGTCGACCGGCTGCTCGATCACTCGTCTCTGGCCAAGCCTCTCATCTGCACCTTCCACTCGCTCTGCGTGCGGCTTTTGCGCCGCGACATCGAAGCCCTCAAAGTGGGCAGCGAGGGCCTCACCCGCTCCTTTGCCATCTACGACGAGAACGACCAGCAAGCCATCGTCAAGCAGATCATGAAGCGCATGGGGATGGATACCAAGCAGCTTACTCCGCGCGCGGTTCTCGGACGCATTTCCTGGGCCAAGAGCCACATGGTCGATCCGCAGGAGTACTACCTCGCCTCGAAAGACGCAAACAGCGAGCGCATCGCCCACATCTATCAGGGCTACAAGGCCGAGCTGCGCAAGTGCAACGCACTCGATTTCGACGACTTGCTGCTGGAAGCTGTCCGCTTGCTCAAGGTTTCAGCCGAGGTTCGCGAACGCTATCAGCGCCGCTACCGCTATCTGCTCGTCGACGAATATCAGGACACCAACCGCCCCCAGTACGAGCTGATGAAGCTGCTGGCCGGCGAACGAAAAAATGTCTGCGCCGTCGGCGACGAGGACCAGAGCATCTACTCCTGGCGCGGCGCAGACATTCGCAACATTCTGGAATTTGAAAAGGACTTTCCCAACGCCCGCATCGTCCGCCTGGAGCAGAACTACCGATCGACGCAGATCATCTTGGAAGCCGCTGGCGCGGTGGTCGCAAATAATCTCCGCCGCAAGGGCAAAAAGCTCTGGACCGACCGCCAGGGCGGCTCGCTGATCGGCTACTATGAAGCCCCCGACGGCGAAAACGAGGCTCTTTTCATCGCCGACCGCATCCAGCAGTTTCTCAACCAAGGGAACTCATCCGAAACGCAAGAGCCCGGAGGGCCCCACTGCGCGGTCCTCTATCGCACCAACTCCCAGTCCCGGCTGGTCGAGGAAGCTCTTCGCCGCTACAACATCCGCTACACCATGGTCGGCGGCTTCAGCTTCTACGAGCGCGCCGAAATCAAGGATCTCCTAAGCTATCTTCGTCTGGTTCGCAATCCGCACGATTCCATGGCCCTGCAACGGGTCATCAACTCCCCGGCCCGCGGCATCGGCAAGACCACCCTCGAAACCCTCGAGCGCCTGGCTCTTGAAACCGGCGTATCCACTTGGGAAGCCCTCTCCGCCGCCATCGCCAATCGCCTCATCCCCACCCGCGCCCTGATGGCCATCGAGTCCTTCCGACAGCTCATCCTCGACGCCCAGGCCATGATGGACCCGGATTTCGCCGGCAAGCTGGCGGCCGATGTGGCCGCCAGCGCGGAATCCCAGGAGGACGCCGACACGGGTTTCGGATTCGGAGCTGCCTCGGCCGACTCGGCCAGCGCCGAATCAGCCACCGATTTCAACTTCGGCGGTGAGGAAAGCCAGCTTCCGCTGCTCGACGCCTCGCATTTTTCGCCCTTCGCCCCGCAGTCCAAGCGCCCTTTCCTCACCATGAGTAAGCAGCCAGAGGAAACTCCCAAGCCCGATCCCGATTTTGAATCGGACGCCGAAGAAGTTGCGGCAGACGAGCAGGGGCAGGGACGCGCCTTTCGCGCTCCCGGCGACGCCGCCACCCTCCCAGAGCTGATCAAGTTCCTCATCGACCGCACCGGCTACATCAAAGCTCTCGAAACCGAAGGCTCGCCGGAGGCCTTCAGCCGCATTGAAAACCTGAAGGAACTGGCCAACGCCGCACACGACGCCGAAGCTCGCGGCGAAACCCTGGCCGAGTTCCTCGACCACGCGGCTCTGGCCTCCGACACCGACCAGTTCGACCCCGATGCCCGCGTCACGTTAATGACGCTTCATGCCGCCAAGGGCCTGGAATTCCCGTTGGTATTCCTCGCCGGCCTCGAGGAGGGCCTCTTTCCCCACTCCCGCACTCTCAATAATCCCGACGAACTCGAAGAAGAACGCCGCCTCTGCTACGTCGGCATGACCCGCGCCATGAACTCCCTGATCCTCACCCGCGCCCACTACAGAAGACGGTACGGCAACGACGCGCCGGAGACGAGTATCCCTTCGCGCTTCCTTGAAGAAGTTCCCAGCCAATTGATTGAAAACCTCGGAGGACGCGGCGCGGCCCAATCCTCATCCTGGTCCACACCCGGCTATCCAAAGGCTTACGGAGGCGGCTCGCGATTCGGAGGATCCCGCCGCCAGGGCCAGTCGAGCGACTTCCCCGACCGGCACTACAACTACGAAGACGAAAACCAGGAAGCTCCACGTTCGCTGGCCGGCGGCTTCGTTTCCAGCGAAAATGAGGCTTATGGCGCAAGCGCGAAGATCTCCTCCGCCAAGCCCTTTGTCGCCTCGTGGATGACTTCCCAAAGCTCTTTATCCAACAAAGAACCCAATCCAAAAGGAAAGAGCGCGGAAGCGCCTGCGGCGCCGGAAGCGCCACCCTCCATCGACAACATCGCCCGCTTCTTCGGAGGCCAGAAGGGGCACGGCAAACCTGGTTCGCTTCCACGTCCGGCATCGCCGCGCGCGGAGATGGACCTGCCTCAACGCGGCGCGGCGGCCAATCTCAAGAAAGGCCAGCGCGTTCGCCACTCGAAGTACGGCGAGGGCACCATCCTCATGCGCGAAGGAGACGGCGAAGACGCCAAGCTCACCGTGCTTTTCTCTCGCCACGGCATGAAGAAGCTGATGGAAAGATTTGCCAATTTGAGAGTAATTTGAGGCCGCCTCATTCGTTCCCGGCCGGCAGCGCCATTCGGGGGCGGAGCACGAACAGCGCGAAGCCGGCTGGAATCAGCAGGAGATAACACACCGCGGAGATCAGCATGGTCACATTGATGCCAAACGACATGCTGAAGATCACCGCCAAGACAGACGCGAGAACGCCGGTGGCGCCGTTGATGCCCCAAAACCACGGCGTTGGCTGACTGTCCACAGCATTGACCAGCCTCATTCCAGTGGGGAAGGCGAAGCCGAGCAGAAAGCCCAGCGGCATGATGGCAGCCAGCGAAATACCGATGCGCACCATGCGATCTCGAGCAGTGGTGGCCTGGAAGAGCGCCGGCAAAACACGTTCCATGACCGCAAGGTAGACGACGACCATTGAGCCCCACGCCAGCAGCTTTACGCGCGTGTTCAGCCTGAGCCATTCCGATGCAAGGCTGCCCAGTCCCGATGCCAAAATCAGGCTGAACAGGCACACTCCCAGAGAATAGATAGGATGACCCAGGTACACGCTGAAATACTGCAAAAGCGCGATCTCGGCTAACATGAAGCCCATGCCGATCAAAGAAAAATACAGGCTGCCGGCGACAGCCAGGGATCGCGAACATTCGCGCGCCGTGCTGCGCAGGGGCACAAGGATCGCGGCGATTACCGCGACGATGGAGATGAACAGAATCATCACCAGCACGGCGGACGCCATGAGATTGCCCCACCAAACGCCGCCACCCGCTCTATTGCGTTCATTCCGCACAACGGTGATGAGGCCAGGCAGATCGAAGATGCGCAGTTGGTTGAAGAAAAACGGACGGGAGTCGGTGGGCACAGTGAGATCGAGATAGGTGGAACCCAACACGCGATTCAATGAGTTGAGGTCGTGACAATCGACGATCTGGCCCAGCAGCTTGGATTCGGAGGTACGGTCCGGCGATAACAGTTCTCCAAAATCGTTCTCTCGCACCGCTTCATGCAGCGCGCGCAACTGCTCCTCTGTGAAAGGCGATTTGGACAGCACCATGGTAGCGAGATGCCCGGTAATCGCGACGAACAGATGCGGGCGCGCATCCTTGACGCCGGCATCCAATAGAGCCGCTGTCGCCAATCCAATCATTCGTCCCGTCTCGTCGACCTGACCGGGACCGTACCAGCGGCTGACCGTGAAGATGCCCTCCGGGTTGAGCGTTTTCAGATAGGCGCGCCATCCCTCCAGGGTGTAGAGTCCATTCTCGCTCAGGCTGAAGGCGCCGGCTCCGGTTGACGCCCAGGTGTCGATGACGGTCATCTGCACCAGATCGAACCTTTCATTGGTGGCGGCAAACCAACTGCGCGCGTCGTCCACATGCAGCTTGAGATTCGGAAGAGCTGTCAGGTTGGAAAACTTCGCATACAAAGGATCTCGCGTGTGCATGTCGATGATGATCGGATTCAGCTCCACGCCGGTGATGTCGGAAACTCCGAACAGATGAGCCGACAAAATGTCCTGGCCGCCGCCAACGCCGATTACCGCGGACTTATGGATGTTGGGAAGGTGATAGGCCAGATTGGCCTGATCGTATTGAAGGAACGAATTGGAGCTGCTTGTACCGTCATAGTGGTACATATCGGTGGTGTCCGGAAGGCCGTCAATGCCTATCACAACGTCGGAAACGCTGGTGTCCGGCGGTAACTTGGGCGAGGGGCCCCACAAATTCGGGAACATCGGGTGGGGACGAGAAGCTCGGATGCGGGAATAGGAATTCCACTTTTCGAACCGGCCATATTTGCCCTGATAATCGACGACATTCTTGACCAGAATCGGGCTGAAGCCTACAGGTGAGAGCGCATTGAACAGAGCGAGCGCCAGCAACTCGGCCACGACCGTCCCGGGGCGACGCCACCAGGGCTTCGGCTGGAGACGCTTCCGGTCTTCGGCGCTGGCGCTGGCGGCGAACGCCATGGAGGACAGGCCGGCGATGGCCCCAGCCACAATCACAGCGGTCGGGCCGTCCAGAACATTCAGCAACATAAGCACCGCTATGCATCCCAGCGCCGCGCCGAGAAGGTCCACGCCGTAAACCTGTCCGATGGGGAAGGGACTGCGCGTCAGCGCCAGGCTCACCGCGACTCCGGCAAACACATATGGCGCGGCCATGCAGGCCAGCAGCAAAGCCCACGAAACCACTGTGGTGAGCGACAATGCTGGCGAGGTAATCAGGCAAAACACCAACACCATCGACGCTGGCATGGCCAGCGCGGCAAGGAGTGCGAAATTGGACAGGGTGGCTGGCAGTTGTTCGGTCCGGAAGCGCTCGCGCCAAAGATAGACCCAGACAGCGCCGGCGGTCATGCCCAGCATGGCCACGCTGATCGCAAAGAAAGCCAGATAATACCAGGAGATAACAGACATAATGCGGGTCTGCAGGATTTGAAAAAGCAGCGAAGAGAAGGTAAGTAGAAAGACACCTGAAAGAAACGGAATCTTGCGCATGCCGCTGACGGATGTCATTGGGGCCGAGGTCTCCTTTGATTTCAATTTCTTGCACGATCTGGCGCGGCTATAGCAAAACCAGGGAAGATGTATCCGAGGGCATAGCACTCAAGTCAACGCGACCAACGGAGAGCGGCGGCCTCGGACGAGGCTTATCAGAATATAGTATCCCTGGTTTTGCTCTAAGACCTTCACCTGCTCCAAAAAGGTGGGCGCATTATCTTTCGGTAACCGGTCTTGCGTGGACTCAACGGGCCAGACCCGCTGTCTGCACACATGGATGGCCAAACTGAGGCTGAAGGACTCTGCCGCGGAAGCGGAGCTTGATTACAAAGCCCGCCGGCAGACCGTCGCAAGCGCAAAAGACGGGGGGCGCGATTCCGCGCCCCCCGTCTTCGACCGAACAAACGGTGAAATCAAGCCGCTTGATTGAATCCGGGCTTCGCCTTCCGATAAAGAAAACCAACCAGGAAGAGCAGCCCTGTGCCCATCAACAGCCACGAGGACGGCTCCGGGGTCAGCGAGGCGCTCATGTTGATGTCGTAGCCAGTGATTGGGGGGTCTCCAACATAGAGGGGTGTGTAAAGCTCAGTTGATGTGTTGTAGAATTCCAGGAGGTCGTTGCCGCCGCCGCCGGCAAGGCAGTTGCCACTGACATTGGAGCAGAAAAAGAGCGCTGCTTGCGTATTCGGCATACTGGGAATCGAGAACAGCAGTGCGCCCGCAGCGTCAACATACGGCGATGTCAGACTAAGCGTGTCGTCGTAAGTAAACCCACCACCACCGGGGGAAGGAACTGGCGCCGGGTAGACTCCGCCTGCGTAGGGGATTAAGTCTGCGGCCATGCCGTCAATCGTAAACGTACCGCCGGTGATCTCATATGAGCCGCCGACCAAGGTACCCGTGAGAACGCCGCCGCCGGAAACGATGCCGACGCCGCTGGTTCCGTTGGGGTTGGCAGTACTAGTGCCCCAAATGTCGACATAAATCGGCACCCCGCCAGTCGCCATTGCGGCTGGAGCTGTTGCAAGAGCAGCCGCCAATGCGAGTAAAGCAAATCCGAGTTTCTTCATGGTTCCTCCAAAATTTCACCCTCGCGGGCATCTGTCCTGCTTAAACCTCTTGCGGCTGACCACCCAAAACCCGCGCTGCCTTGCACAGGTAGTGTGCTGGAACATCTCCGCACGCATACTGCGAAACCATTGTTTCCCCTTAGAGCGACGGTAGGATTAAGAGCACGATTGGGGAAAAATGCCCAGAACCGCCGACCACGGCGCTCCAATTCAACATGTATCGACAGTTGCACGTTCCATACCAAAGCAAGGCTTTTAGATTCAACATGTTAAATATCGATAAGTAGACTTATGTGCAATGCGTTGCACACGAGTTGCCAAGGAAGTTCCTTTTTTGCCGTCCGGAAGAGCCTCCCCGGACACGCCACCATCCTCGCCCATGCCGTCATTCCAGCCGACTGTCAAATTCTTGGCCAGCGCGGCCGTTGGAGCCTTGTATCTCGATTCTTGTTGTGGGATTACGCCCACTTTCGCCACTGCAATCCCCTCTGCGCTACCATAAGGAAGAGATTGGTGCCGCCTATGTTCGTCGTTGTATGGCAGTTTGAGATTGCCGAGGAGAAGGTTGCCGGCTTTGAGGCCGCCTATGCGCCCGGGGGCGCCTGGGCCAAACTGTTCGGCGCCTCGCCCGACTACCTGGGTACGGAGTTGCTGCGCAACGCCTACATCCCATGCAACTACCTCACCATCGACCGCTGGGCCAGCGAAGAGGCTTTCCGCGCATTCCGCAAGGACCACGACCAGGAATACGAAACCCTCGATCGCGCCTGCGACTCGCTCACCGCGCGCGAAACACGCATCGGCGCCTACAGCGTCTGATTCGCACGTTTCTCTTTACTCAATAAGCAGAACGTTCCGGCTGAACTCCGCGCCCGCCATGCGTCGAATGCCCTTGTCGAAGGTGACCAGCACACCTTTCTCTTTGATCGCAAGTCCTAAGAGATAAGCATCGGTCACCTGTTGATGGCCGAAGATGCGTGCAGCAAACCCAGCGGTAAGGGTTACCCAACTTTCATCGATCGGGCAATACCAGTAGTCATCACGTCCTTTGAGCGCCTGAAGAATGGCGACTGCGTGCTCCAAAGTTCGTGGGCCGAGGTGGAATGCGGGATTGGTCGTCACCCGCAAAAATCCCGACTCAGTCAAGGGACAAATGCCCAATCGCTCACCACCGGAGGAAGTAAGCCAATTCCGCGCCTTCTGGTGATGCTGGTGCTCCGGATCGGTGAGCGCAATCAAGACGTTCAAATCAAGCAAACTTTTTAGGATCAAACTCTTCCTCCTCGAGTTTCTTCACCATCTCGTCCGTAATAACCCTGCCGGTTCCAGATGGAGGAAACATCGGGAAACCGTCGGGAGAAAACACGATTCCGGGCTTAGGTTCTGGTGCCGGCTCCGCCTTGCGGATGAGCTCGTCGATGGCCCCACTGAGCGTGAGTCCACGCGCACGGGCGTAATCGCTGGCAAAGATATGGGTCTCGTCGTTCAGTGTGATCGTGGTTCTCATATCCCCATACTACATCAAAACAAAAAACGATGCAATTTATAAAAAGTGATGCAGATCGCTAAATGTGGTCGTTTGGCTGAATACTTTTCCGTTTCTTCGCCAGTATCTTCTGTCTTTCTCCGTCCAGCCCTGCTACAATCCTTACGAAATCCATTCCAGGCCGCCGCGCCGTTTCCTGCAAATAAAAGGATCCGTGCCAGCGAGCACTTTTTTTGAGGAGCCCCCAAAATGGCGATAGCCGATGACCGCGCCAAGGCCGTAGAACTGGCCCTTGCACAGATCGAAAAACAGTTTGGCAAAGGGTCGATCGTCCGGCTCGGGTCCAAAGAGGCGCTGGTGCCCATTGCCGTAATCTCCACCGGCTCCATCAGCTTTGACGCGGCTCTGGGCGTGGGCGGCATCCCTCGCGGCCGCGTCACCGAAGTCTTCGGCCCCGAGTCCTCGGGCAAGACCACCATTACCCTGCAGATCATCGCCGAGGCCCAGAAGCTGGGTGGCCTGGCGGCGTTTGTCGATGCCGAGCACGCCCTCGATCCCGCCTATGCGCGCAAGCTGGGCGTGGATATCGATAACCTGCTGGTCTCGCAGCCGGATAGCGGCGAACAGGCTTTGGAGATCACCGAGGCCCTGGTCCGCTCCGGCGCAATCGATGTGCTGGTGGTCGATTCGGTCGCCGCGCTGGTGCCCAAGGCTGAGCTCGACGGCGAGATGGGCGACTCCCACGTCGGCTTGCAGGCGCGGCTCATGTCGCAGGCCCTGCGCAAGCTCACCGGCACGGTCTCGAAATCCCGCACGGCGCTCATCTTCATCAACCAGATCCGCGAGAAGATAGGCGTCATGTTCGGCAACCCCGAGACCACCACCGGCGGCCGCGCGCTCAAGTTCTACTCCTCGGTCCGCGTGGACATCCGCCGCATCGCCGCCATCAAGGACGGAGACGCGGTCACCGGCAACCGGACCAAGGTCAAGATCGTCAAGAACAAGGTGGCCGCGCCCTTCCGCGAAGCCGAGTTCGACATCCTCTATGGCGAGGGCATCAGCCGCGAGGGCGACGTGCTCGACCTCGCTGTCGCCAACAACATCGTCGAGAAGTCCGGCGCATGGTACGCCTACTCAGGCGAACGCATCGGCCAGGGTCGCGAAAATACCCGCGCCTTCCTGAAAGAGAACCGGGACATCTTCGCCAAGATGGACGCCGAGTTGCGCAAGAAGCTGAACATCGGCGCAGTCAAGGCTGAAGTCCCTGAAGTCCCCGCCACCGGCCACGCCGAAGCCAAAGAAGCCATCCGCGGCCGCAAGGGGTAGTAGTTTGTAGCGCCGCTCTCTAGAGCGGCTGTAGCGCGGGTCTCCGGACCCGCGCACAAATCTGGGTACCACTGGTCTCTGAAGAGACTTGGGATTGTAAGATGAATCCCAGAAAACCGAATGGGAAGTTTTATACTCTCCCATCTCCGAAATTTCGAACCTGGGAGACCTGGAGAATATACCTAAATGTCTTCAGTCGATACTGAGCTGGAGTGTGGATCGAAGCCCATGGAACATTCAAAGGGGCATATAGACTGTCCTGGATATGAAACTCCAGAAAAAATAGGCTGTTGCTGAGCTTTCCTTCCGGCGCAAAGCCTCCTTTTCCGAAGCAATGTTGATCTTCATATTGAGAAACGCGTTAGCTTGCGGTCTTCTCTAACTCCGTCAACTCCTCCGCGCTCAGCTTGACTCCAGCCGCCGCGACGTTCTCCTCCAGATGCGCGACCTTCGACGTGCCGGGAATCGGCAGCATCACCGGCGAGCGTTCGAGCAGCCACGCCAGCGAAAGCTGAGCAACCGTGGCTGAATGGCGGGTGGCGATCTGGGCCAGAGCCTGCGCCGAAGGGTGGTCGGGCTTGAGCAGCTTGCCGGCATTGATCGGGTACCAGGGAAGGAAGCCGATTCCTTGCCGCTCGCAATACGCCAGTGTTTCCTCGTGCCGCCGGTCGGCCAGACTGTATCGATTCTGGACAGTCGTCACTTCGACGATCTTGCGGGCCTCTTCAATTTCGGCCGCGGAGACCTCGCTCAGGCCGATGTGGCGAATCTTGCCCTGGGTCTGTAGGTTCTTGAGCGCGCCGAGAGACTCCTCCAACGGCGTCCGGGGGTCGATGCGATGCAGTTGATACAGGTCGATACGGTCGAGCTTGAGCCGCCGCAGGCTCATCTCGACACATTGGATCAAATAGCCCGCGCGGCCCACGTATTCTGTCTTCGCCGGCCCCTGCCGCGTGATGCCGCCCTTGGTGGCGATGACAAGGCCCGCTGGATAGGGATGAAGCGCCTCGGCGATCAGCCGTTCGGCAATCTCCGGGCCATAGGCGTCGGCGGTGTCGATGAGCGTGACGCCCAGCTCGACAGCCCGGCGCAGAACGTGGCGGGCTTCGGCGGCATCGGCAGGCTCGCCCCATGCGCCTTCGCCTACCAGTCGCATGGTTCCGTAGCCCAGACGGTGAACGGGCAGGTCGCCGCCGATCCGGAATGTGCCGCTGCCGGATGCGGGTAACATTGATGTACTCATATTTCATTGGATGCGCGTCGTCGGGGGCCGGTGCGGATTAAGGTTCGTGATGGGCAGCATGGGCCGCTGGAACCCGCGAGGGCGCAATTGCGTATATTGGCGACAGGGCAAGGAGAAGCGGCCATGAGCACCCAGGCGTATCCCAACGCGCAAGCGATCTTTTACCAGCAGTATGAAATGGTGCGCCGCGACGAGGTAGTCGGCATCCTGCTGGCGCTGTTTCTGGGCGGCTTCGGCCTGCACCATTTCTATCTGCGCAGAACCGGCTTGGGGATTCTCTATTGCTGTTTCTGCTGGTCGCCCTTTCCGTGGATTCTGGGCTTTATCGAGTGCTTTTTCATGCCCGGCCGGGTGCGGGAGTTCAACGCCATCCAGGCGGCGGGGATTGCGGCAACCCTGGGGATTCCGATGCCGGGATGGGGCCAGCCGATCAACGTCACAGTGAACGTGCCGCCGGCGCAGCCAGGTACGCTGCTGGCCTGCGGACGCTGCCGGCAGGCCAATGGCCAGGGCGCGCGCTTCTGCTCGGGATGCGGCGCGGCGCTCTGAAAGAACGCCGCCAATGCCCTACATATTCGCGTGCCCGGAGCGCATCGACTCGTTGAATTGAGGCTTGGTGAAGTTGAGCGCGGCTTCGAGCGTTGCCTGGTATTCGGGCGCGCGGGCCAGCAGCAGCGGGGTGGCGGCGGCAAACTCGCCCTCCAGCACCAGCAATCCCTCGCCGGCTTTGTGACCGGCCATGCGCAGCAAATCGGTCTCTGCCGTGTTCAGGTATTGCGCGTCCCTCGGGTCGGCAATCCACACTGGCTTCCCCTCGCCCAGCACGCCGCTGAGCCAGTAGACCTTGCGCAGCAGGTAGGCGAGCCGTTCCTCGTCGTTGGTCTCGGTAAAGAGAAACTTCTTTTGCCAGCGGCTGTAGTAGCGCGTGGTCACCGGCACCGGCTGGCGGTTGCCGGACTTCAGAAACTCAAGCTGGCCCAGGTCCACCGTCTTGCGCACGGCGTTGTACACAAACGTCTCCGCATAGGGCTGCTCCATGGCCGGCACAATCTCGGCAAAAGTCAGCGTGACCGAGGCGGCAACCTTGGCGTGCAGGTTGTGCGTGCCGCCGTCGGCCAGGTGCATCTCGCCGTGGACGATATAGGTGTCGGCGCCCGAGGTCGAACGATGAAAAGGCCATTGGAACTGCCCGAACGCCACCGGCAGCCCGCCCAGCGTGACATAGCACTCGGGCCGCGGATTGCGCAGCCGCTTGGCCTGAGCCGCCAGATGGGCCGTCATCGCCGGCAGCAACTCCGGCTTGTCAAAGCTGAAAGCCTCGCTCAGTTCCAGCCTGACGGTGCGTCCGTCGGCGCCCGCGGAGGGCAAACCCAATTCAAAGACCGCCGTGGGGTGGCCCTTCGAGTCGGAGCCCTCGGAGGTGGAGGCAAGCGCCAGGCCAGCCTTCGCGGCGGCCGCTTCAAGTGCGGAGACGAGTGTGGAGTTCAGTGCTGCGGTCATGAGAGGGGAATCCTGGGTCGAAGATCGTTGCGTCTTCATTCTAGAGCATTGAGCTCCGGATTCTGACTCTCACCTCTGATCGATCCCCAACCCCGCTAGATCCCGCACCAGACGCACCGTCTCCACCGAAACCGTAACCACCTGCCCCACCAGCCGCACAATATACTCCGCATCGTCCTCTCGATTCGGATCGTTCACAATCCCCGACCGCTTATCCGTCGAAACCCGGTACTGGTCCACCACCCACTCCAGCGCGCTCCGAATCCCCAGCCTGTACTCATACGCCTCCGTCGGAATCCCGCTCAGCGTCAAAAACTCGTTATACCGCAACTGCGTCTTATCCTTTGACAGAGCCATCTTCTCCACGCGCCAGTCGAGCCTGCCCGTCTCCCTCCGCTCAAGCGGATACTCCGCTTGCTTCTCATACTCGATATGCAGCCTCATCAGCATCGTTCACCAATATATTCCTGCCGCTTTGTGCTGTCTTCGTCGTATGATTCTAGAAGCGTATCTGTCTAGGCAGGCGCTTACCGAGGCGAGCAAATAATGCCGATTCAGCTACTTGAGCACGCAGATAGCGTACGGCGGACATTGGCGCCGGGAATTGCGTCGGGGCGCAAATCCGCGCTTGGGCAATTCATGACGCCCACGCCAGTAGCGCGATTCATGGCTACGCTCTTCCCGCCAAGCGCACTTACTACCTGTACGTTGCTTGATGCAGGAGCAGGTCTGGGTGCACTCACATGCGCCTTCCTCGACCGCTGGGCCGCCTCCGATGGGTTCTCCTTTCGCGATGCCCAAGTAGATGCCTACGAAATCGACCCTGCTTTGCGTTTCCACCTTGATCGAATGCTGGTCCGCTACCAGCCTCGGCTCCCCGTAAGCTATCGCGTACTTCCAGGTGACTTTATCGAAGCAGCAGCAATGCAAAGCTTGGCTCCTCGGCAATATACACACGCGATCTTGAATCCGCCGTACAAGAAGATCAACAGCCTATCAAGTCATCGCCTTATCTTGCGGCAGGCCGGCATCGAAACAGTCAATCTCTATTCGGCCTTCGTTGCCCTAGCCTTGTCCCGGATGAAGCCGGGGGGGCAGGTCGTCGCCATCATCCCGCGCAGCTTCTGCAACGGCCCATACTATAGGCCATTTCGCGAATTCCTCCTGAGGAGCGCCGCGTTACGCCACCTGCACTTGTTCGCGTCACGAACCAAAGCGTTCAAGGACGACGACGTTTTGCAGGAGAACGTCATTATGCGACTCGAGTGTGCCGGGGTACAGAGCAGCGTTACGGTCTCCCACTCCGACGACGACAGCTTTAGCGATCTTGCCGCCCAAGAGCATCCCTTCGACCGGATTGTCTTTCCCGATGACCCTAACAAGTTTATCCACATCCCAACCTCGCTCGGATATAGCGCCATCGAACTGTCCAAGGGCGTCCGATTCACCCCAACGGAACTCGGAATCGGAGTCTCTACAGGCCCTATTGTCGATTTCAGATTTCTCGAACATCTCCAAGAGATGCCAGACAAGAACACCGCACCTCTCCTCTATCCAGGCCACTTCAGCGGCCAAACTACCCACTGGCCAAGAGAAGGAATCAAGCGTGGAAACGCCATTGCAATCAACAAGGAGACTAGACGGTGGCTCTACCCGAACGGCTTCTACACAGTGGTTCGACGTTTCTCGTCTAAAGAGGAACCGCGCCGTATTATTGCGAGCGTTGTGAGACCTGACAAATTCCCCGGCGCGAAACTTCTCGGATTTGAAAACCACTTGAATGTCTTTCACGAAGAAAAGCATGGCATGCCTGAAGCACTTGCCTACGGTCTGGCAGTCTTCCTCAATACCACAGCGGTTGACGAGAACTTCCGTCGGTTCAACGGTCACACTCAGGTTAACGCCACCGACCTCCGGCTAATGAAATACCCGGATCGACGCACATTAATCGCAATTGGCGAGTGCGCGCGCAGCCAGGGGATAATCCCCCAAGCCAGAATGGACGCAATTTCGCAGGGGCTCACGGGATGAACAAGAAAGCTTTGGTTGGTTCAGCTCTGCAAGTTCTGACTGCTCTCGGCCTCCCGAAAGCCCAACAGAACGAACGTTCGGCGCTCTCCTTGCTGGCCTTGCTGAACCTGCAACCAAGGAGCAACTGGTCACAGGCCGAAAGCCCGCTAATGGGAATCACTCCGATCATGGATTGGATCCGCGAACATTACCAAAAGGACTACGCACCCAACACACGAGAAACAATACGGCGACAAACCATGCACCAATTCGTTGACGCTGGCCTTGCCGTCTACAATCCCGACAATCCGACGCGACCAGTGAACAGCCCCGCGGCCGTTTATCAAATCGAGCCTCTCGCACTCGAATTATTGCGTAGCTTTGGCGCAACCGCATGGAAAGTAAAACTGAATGCTTACCTTGCGAAGCGCCAGACATTGGTCGCACGATACGCTAATGAGCGCAAGCAGAACCTTGTCCCCGTTCAGATCGCGCCGGGTAAGGTAATCAAGCTCAGTCCCGGCGAACACAGCGAGTTGATCCGAGAGATCATTGAAAGCTTCGCGCCACGTTTTGTGCCCGGAGCCGTTCTGATTTACGCCGGGGATACCGGCGAGAAGTGGGGCTACTTCGAGAAACCGCTACTCGCCGAATTGGGCGTTGGAGTCGAAACACACGGCAAGATGCCCGACGTAGTGCTGCATTATCCGGGCAGAGACTGGTTGCTGCTGGTTGAGTCTGTTACCAGTCATGGCCCCGTTGATGGGAAGCGGCACGCCGAACTGGCAAAGCTCTTTGCAGGTTCCAAGGCAGGCTTGGTTTTCGTTACCGCATTCCCAAATCGATCCATCATGAGCCGCTACCTCGGTGAGATCGCTTGGGAAACCGAGGTATGGGTCGCCGATGCCCCCTCGCACCTAATCCATTTCAATGGCTCACGGTTCCTCGGCCCCTACACCACAGCGGCAGGTTGAAGGCGTCCAGCACCGCCGCATCCACGCGCAGCGGGTTTTTGCCCGCCCGCGCAATCTGGTACTCCGGCACAACCATCCAGTCGAAGGCCCGGACGCACTTGACCAGCAAGTCCTCAAAGGCCTTGCGGACGTTCCCTTCGTTGTCGAATTTGCCCCGCCCTAACCGTTCCAGCGTCTCGTAGTAGGCCTTAACCGGCGCGTGGGTTGCCCTCAGCTTGAAGTTGCTCATGGTCTCAACCCCACTCTAAACCCCCGCCCGCCAACTCCAACAATCCATTGCCGCCATGGAACCCGCCCAGCCAACCCCGCAGGCCCGCTGACCGGGGATCCGGCCGCTAGTCCCTGATCCCTGTTCCCTAACCCCTGACCCCTGTTCCTTTTTTTGCACATAATTATCCCCCAATGGAGCACGATAAGAGATGGCGGAGATTTGCCCGGCAGGCGCAGTTCCAAATCGTCGCCGGACCCGCCTCGCACGACGAGAGGAGAACTCACCATGTCCCTGACCGCTTTAGGTCTGCTCGAATCCGGCTCCGCCTCCGCGGCGGCGCTCACAAACCCCGCCATCGCGCGGTGCTGCGACGCCTGGAGGAGCCGCTTCAAGGCCGAGATGTCGAAAAGAAAGGGCGAAGACGTTGTCTTCCCTGCACACCACGCGGACGTATCGTACCGGGACGCCATGCCCCCGCTCGTTGACGATGAAAGCATCCGCGATTTCATCGCCTGCGCTGCGCACGGCATGCTCATCGGTGCCATCGACCACAAAAGCGGCACCCAGCTCCTCTACGCCGCGCAAGTCGCACTCACTTCCATGCGCCGTGAACCGCCGCAGGCCAAACTCCCCGGAAGGCCAAAAAAGGTTACTAAATAATTAATCCCCCCACCCCCCCTTATTTTTATTTTCAAACCCTTGCAGGTAATTTTTTAGTTACGCGGTTTAACTATCTAATTCAATGACTTCCATAGGATCTTCGCAGAGAATCCCGCAAACTATGAACCTGCTTAACTGAATAGCTCCGCTCTTGGCCTTGAGCTGAGCAAGATCGCGTGCGGAAGCCGTCTCGCGCCCGGAACTGTTTTAATAACGAGATGGGTGCGGCAAAGCGGACGGCGATCATCGGCGGCGGTATCGCGGGGCTGGCGGCTGCCTATGAATTGGAACTGGCGCGCAAGGCCGGCGCGGCGGTCGAGTACACGCTCTTTGAGGCCCGTGAGCGGCTCGGCGGCGTTCTGTCCTCGGAGATCGTCGATGGCGCGGTCCTCGAACGCGGCCCGGACTCCTTTTTGACCGAGAAGCCTGCCGCGGCCGAGCTTTGCCGCGAACTGGGCCTCGGCGCCGAACTCACGCCCTCGAACGACGCAGACCGAAAAACGTACATCGTTATCCGCAACCGGCTCGTCCCGTTGCCCGACGGCTTGATGTTCCTGGTGCCTACCAAGCTGATTCCTACCGCGCTGACCCGGCTCTTCAGCTTTCGCACCAAGGTGCGCATGGGGCTGGAACTGCTGCTCCCGCCGCGGCCGTCTGCTCAGGATGAGTCGGTGGCTGCTCTTGTCAAACGCCACTTCGGCCAGGAGGCCGTCGATAGGCTGGCCGACCCGCTGCTGTCGGGAATCTTTGGCGGCGACGCCTCGCAACTGAGCGCTCGCACCGTCCTGCCCCGCCTGGTCGAGATGGAGATCGAATACGGCTCCCTGACGCGCGGCATGTTGGCCGCGCACCGCAAGATGCGCGCCAGGGCCAGGGCCGCCGCAAACAAGAACGGGGCAGTGAACGGCAATCAAGGCAACACTCGTCCGGCGGCGCGGTCCATCTTCACCGCGCTGCGCGGCGGCATGAGCCAGTTGGTCGAGGCGCTGACTGCCCGCCTTGACCCGGCTTCAGTGCGTCTCTCCACGCCGGTCAGCGGCCTCAAAAAGGTTGAAGGCGGCTGGCGTGTCGAGACGGAAGCCAAGGCGGAGTTTTACGATGCGGTGATTGTGGCCTCGCCCGGCTGGGTGGCCGGCGCGCTGCTCGGCCCGGTTGACCCCGCGCTCGGCGAGGAACTCTGCGCCATTCCGTACTCCTCGTCGATCACCGTCAATCTGATCTACGACGAGGACCAGTTGGGCCGCCTGCCCGATGGCTTTGGCTTCCTGGTGCCCGCCGTGGAAGGCCGCTCGATGCTGGCCTGCACATTTGTCCATCGAAAGTTTCTGGGCCGCACGCCGTACGGCAAAGCGGTTCTTCGTGCCTTTTTGGGCGGGATGAAAAACGACGCCCTGGTCACCGCGCCGGACGCCGAGTTGGTGGCCACCGTCCGCCGCGAACTCAATGAGATTCTAGGCGAAAGAATCATCCCTTCATCCGCCCAGCCGGAGCACGCCCAGGTTTCGCGCTGGCCCAGAGCGATGGCCCAGTACGCCGTCGGCCACCAGGAGCGCAAGCAGCGCATCATGAGCCGCGTCGCCGCGCTATCCGGCCTGCGCCTTGCCGGCAATGCCTATGACGGCATCGGCATCCCCGATTGCATTCGCCTGGGACGGCAGGCGGCGAGGGAGCTGCTGGAACGATTTCGGGGCTAAGGCAGTTCGTTCCGTCTGGGAACGGCGCTGCTCGTTCAACTTCCGCAGTACTTACCGCTCTCCATATCGCGGGCAGCTTGATCGAGGTTCTCAGGCCGGCCGAGATCGCGCCAATAAGATTCATCCGCGCGAAAGGCGACGATCTTTTCACAGTCGGCCGCCAGTCGCAGATAGGCGTCGATAATGGAAAAGGCTCCTTCCTCGCGGATCTTCGCGAAAATCCGCGGAGAGAGAACGTGGATGCCTGAAAACGCCAGAGCCTTGATGCCGAGAGCAGGCCGCGCCAATTCAGCCTGCCCAGCATTTCGGCCGCGGAGCCGGCCCTGCTGGTCAAAGAGCAGATGCCGCGAACTCACCCGGTCTTGAACTGCCAGCGTGGCCAGCGCGTCTTGCTCCGCGTGAAAGCGCATCATGCGTCCGAGATCGATCATGCTGATCACATCGACGTTATGCAGGATGAACGGCTGGTCCAGGCTTCCGGTGGAATCGAGAAAGAAGTGCGCAGCCCGCTTCAATCCGCCGCCGGTGTCCAGCAATTCCTCTTCGCGGGAGACTTCAATCCTCATTCCAAAGTTATCGTTGGCCTTCAAATAATCGCCGATCATCTCGGCGTAGTGATGCGTGTTGACAATCACCTCGCGCACGCCAAATGCGCGCAGACGGGCGAGTGTAATCTCCAAAAGCGTGCGGCCAGCCAGGGTTACCAGCGCCTTGGGCCGGTCGTCGGTGAGCGGCCGCAGGCGCGTGCCCAGGCCGGCAGCCAAAATCATCGCCTTCATTTGCCCTGCTTCCCCTGTTCCATTTTTTCAAGCTCGATATGCCGGACAACCACATCCACTCCGCCGGAGCCGCGCAGATGCCTGGCCAACTCCTCGGCCAGATACACCGAGCGGTGCTGGCCGCCGGTACAGCCGAACGACACCATGAGGTCTTTGAAGCCGCGGCGTTGATAGCTGTTTACGCTGGAATCGACAAGCGACAGGACGTTGGAAAGAAACTGATGCACGCTGGCCTGATGATTCAGGTAGTCGATCACCGCCGCATCTCTGCCGTTCAACGCGCGATACTGTTCTTCCCGTCCGGGGTTCGGAAGACTACGGGCATCGAAGACAAATCCGCCGCCGTTGCCCGACTCATCGACCGGCATCTCGCGGTGGAAGCTGAAACTGAAGATCCTCACCTTCAAACCTTCCGTGGAAGAAGCCAGGGCCTGCAACTTCTCCGAGCCGCTTATCCCTTGCAGGGCGTCCATCAGCGCCGGCAGAGCGATTGGCAGCTTGACGGATTGAGCCAGCCAGCGCAGGTTCTTCAGCGCGTAAGGCACGCTCTGAAGAAAATGCGCCTTGCGCTCATAAAACCCTCTGAAGCCATAAGCCCCCAGGGCCTGCAAGATGCGCACATAAACGTAAGCGTAGTAGTGCTCCATGAACGCATCGCGCTCGACCGGGATATAACTGGCCAGGCAGTCGAGATAGTGGTCCAGTAACTCCTGGCGCAGCTCCGGAGGCAGATCGGCCTTGCCATCGTAGAGCAGTGACGCAATGTCGTATTGCAGCGCGCCTTTGCGGCCGCCCTGATAGTCCAGAAAGAACGGCTGCCCGTCGCGCAGCATCACATTGCGGCTTTGGAAATCCCGATAGAGAAAATAGTTGGCCTTGGCGCCCAGCAGAAACTTCGTCAGGCGGCTGAAATCCTGCTCCAGTGCCTGTTCATTGAAGGTCACCCCGGCGAGGCGCAGAAAGTAATACTTGAAATAGTTCAGATCCCAGGCAATCGATTGGCGATCGAAACTCGATCGTGGATAGCAGACTTTGTAATTCAAGTCTCTGCCCGCCTCCACCTGAAAGCGCGGCAAGACGGCGACGACATTGCGATACGCTTCAATGGCTTGAGGAGCGATGGTCTCGCCGGAGCGATTTTCGACCAGGAATTCGTAGAGCGTCGTCTCGCCCAGGTCTTCTTCCAGATAGGCGCCGTGGCTCAAGTCTTCCGCATAGATCTCCGGCACCGGCAATCCGTGCCGGCGAAAATGCCTGGAGAATTCGATGAACGCGACATTCTCCTCCCCAACCGGATACACAATGCCGATGGCGCTATAGGCTCCGCCGGTTAGCCGGACGATTGCGCGTCCCGAGCCGCCGAGCTGGCCCTGAAGCGGCTGCGCGGCCTCGGCCGGCAACTGGAAATGCTGCTCGAAAAGCCGCTTAAGAACGTCCATGCATCTCTTTCCGTGAACCGCTCAGGCTACATCACAACGATACGCAGTTGGGGGAAGCGCGCGCAAGGCGCTCGAGCCGTTTCCCACACGATCAGGCTACCTGCGCCCCATTCGGTAATCGACGTAAAGGATGTGGGTTTTGATCTGGTCGCCCGCTCGGTACAGTGGAAGTCGCGCCATCCTCAACATATGCAGGATGGCGCCTGGGTTGCCATCGCTCCACTCGACAAGCGATTGCAAAGCTGTCTCCAGATTGGAAGCCCGGAGTTGACTGCTCTCCGCATTGCGGTGCGCGAATTCCAAGGCAATCTGCGGCGGCCAGTTTTTCACCTCAAGGCGCTCCGACTTGTTCGCGCACAGCGACCGCAGCGCGCCAACATCCTCCATATGCTGAGAGCGCGCGGCAAACATCACCGGGGTGCGCCCGTAATAGAACAGATCCTTGACCATGCCGGCTAACACGCGGGAGGGTGCGTCAAGATGGTCGAGAACCATCAGAAAAGGCTGCATATCGAGCGCCCGATGCACGATGCCTTTCAATGAGGATGTAGACAGAGCGCCGATGTTTCCAGGACCCCGCATTGCCCCGTCGGCTGAATGCAATGCATGGAGCAAGGCGAGAAGGAATTGGCGTGGAGATCGCATCTGCTCGACATAGAGCGTCAACGGCTGGCTCTCGACGAAGGTCCGCAGCAAACGCGATTTGCCTACACCTTCAGGCCCGAATACGAGCAGTGGTTTGCGTATCTTCGCCTGGCTCCGAAGACGGCCTAATTCTTCATCGCGCTCCACGCAAATCCGGTATTCGCGGGTCGGCTCGCGTTGTGCGGAATAAAAAGGCATTGCGGCGTGACCTCCTTATTCATCCTGCACCCTTATATTGTTGCCGCTCCGGACTGGCTAACGAGCTCCGCTGAACGGGATAAGACGAGCGCCGAAACCGCCCGTTCCAATCGGTTGAGCTGTTCAATTGCCGACCGCACTGCGGGAGATCCTTCTTCTCTGACCTTCCGCGCCCGGTCAAGCGCCTGTTCCGCAATGCGGCTGATTTCGTGCAGCAGCTTGCGGATTTCCGCCTCCAATCGCCCCCGGCTATCCTGAATGCGATTGAGTATATCGTTTTGTACGCGCGCGCTGTTTACTTCCAAAAGGCGCCGCAGAAATTCTCGAGCATCGTTCGTGATAAGTTTGCGGACGCCCACAAACGGCAAAAAGATGTCGGCGAGCCAGCGCAGCGGCGATGGAGGTTGCGCAGTTCCGATGAAGTCCTCGAAAATGAAGCTGGAACGCACGCGGAGGCCTTTCTCCGGATCGAGCGCATGGGGCATCCGCGTCAGTTCGCTGAGGCCCGCACCGGCGAGCTTCTTCAGAAAGCTGTTTCCCATCTCCACAAATCGAAGGGCCACGGCGCGATATTGGCGCTCGCCCTCTTCCTGCTCAGGTTTGAGCCAGGGCATAACCTTGCGTCGCGAGATCTCCTGGGCGAGGCGCATCAATTTGCGCCGATAATGCGGGCCAAAGCCGCGGGGTACGGGGGGTAGCGCCTCGCGAAATTCCGCCTCCGATTCCGCCCATGCGGAGCCGAAAAACCGTTTGTGCCGTTCACCGAAGATATCCGAAATCCGCTGCAGCTCCGCCATGAACAGGTAATCCAGCTCGCGCATGGAGCGCTCAGCCTCGTTGATGGTTTGCTTCATCAGCTCGATGCGCCGTTCGGATTCTTCGATTGGCCGTTGAAGCGCGTCACGGTCCTCGCCGATCATCGCCAGCAGTTGTTCGCTCAAGCGCTGAAGGCCTCGGTCGCAAGCTGCGCGAACGAGATTCCTGCCCGAGTCTTCAACCAGACGATGCAAACTCGCCAACAGTTTTTCCCAATCCCGCAGCGGACCGCGCTTTTCCATCCGTTCCGCGGCACTCACCTCAAAGACCTCGCCCATCGGGCGATGCAGCCGATGCTCCATAACCTCGCGCGTAAACTTTGCCGCCGCCGCACGCTCTGGATCGCTGGTACGGTCGGCTTTGTTGATCACCAGGATTAGATCCTGAACTTGCTTGCCGATCGATTCCACCAGCGCCAACTCCTCGCCGGCAATCGGCGGATCGGCTCCGACCACAACCAATGCCGCATCGATGTGAGGAATGAACGCCTGCGTGGCTGCCGTATTTCCGGTGAAGACCGAACCCAATCCTGGCGTGTCCACAAAGCACATGCCGGAGGACAACAAAGGGCTGGGTACGAATACTTCCGCGCCGTCCACGGCCTTTCTGTTTTCGGGGTTCAGTTCTTCGGTCACGTATTCCTTCAAGTCGATCAGGTCAACGTCCCGCCAGGAGCCGTCCCGTATGCGAACGCGCGCGTGAAGTTCGTCGCCAAACCGAATCACTGTAGGAACCGCCGTGACCGGAACGAACCCGGTCGGGACCACTGCGCGCCCGACCAGGGCGTTGAGCAGGGTAGACTTGCCTCGCTTGAATTGACCGATACAAGCTACATAGAAGCGTCCTTCGGAAATTCGCGCTGCGAGCTCGCGTGCTTCCTCGACGACAAGCTCAGCCCCAAGTTCCTGAGCCAGTTTGCCGAGGCGCAACAGGCGGGAGGCGCCATCCCCGGAATCTGTCATGGCCTTGCCTTCCCTTCAAGAGCCGCGCCCGACTCCTTGCGGAGGTAGCTCTCCATGCTTTTGACCAGGGAGAGAAGCTCGTGTATCTCTGCATTGAGTTGCTCCACCGCATCGGCAGGCACGGCCCCGCACCCGCGCAGATGGCGAGGCTTGAGCTCCTCAATGGAGATTTCGATAAAGGCGAGGTCTACCGTGATGACACGAGAAACGGGAATCTCGGGCGGTTCCGGCTTCATGCGCTGCCAGGCCAGAGTTCGCAGCAGTTGAGCGCGGAGATGGCGAATATGGTCTTCGATCTCCCGCGTCTGGGCCGGAGTGACATCGATGACGTAGTGGGGAAACGGGGATTGCGATGCAGCGGAATGGAGGGCGGCCTCGATGTCGCCGAGCAGCTTGTCGATGTATTTGCAAGTGCTGATCAGGCGTCGCTGCTGAGGCTCATTCAGTTCCCCAGGGAATCGCGCCCTTTCAATCGCAGGCTGTGCTTCGGGCATGACTCCTCCAAGTTTGTTTGCTTCGAGGAGCCATCTGCCCGGTTGAGCGGTTTCAGGTGGACTCCAGCACGCAGTCCGGAATCGTCGCGCCAGCGGCGTCCCGATCAATGCACGATCATCACCGGACAGTTGGCATACTTGAGGACGCGCTCCGAGTTCGAGCCCAGCATCCAGCGGTGAAGGATGGTGTGGCTGCGCTTGCCCAGAACGATGAGGCTGGCCTGAATCGCATCCGCGCGATGGAGGATCTGTTCCGCCGGATGGCCCACGACGACATCCGTTTCGAGTTCAATCCCTTTTTCTTGGGCGCGCACACGAATGGGGACAAAACTGCTCTCGTAGCGCTCGCGCCCCTCATCGAGAACCGCGTGGAACTCCGCGCTCTCGGCTGGTTCCGGCGGCCGGATCACCGCAACGATAAAGAGCTTGGCTTTCAAATCGCCTGCCATCGACAGGGCAACGTTCAAGGCGTGCTCCGCATGTGGGGACGCGTCGAACGCAACCAGTATCCTTTGAATTCCGACATAAACCGGGCTTCCCATGCTGATTTCCTATGCCTCTCCCGCAGCGGCCGTCCGCTGCGCAGACTGTTCCGATTGTTTGCTTGCCAACGCGTGAGGAAGAAGATGCCGGGGCAAGAAGAACGAGTTCGCAATCATGGTTGGAATCACGGCGCTGGCAATGACCGTCCCCACGATGTAGGAATACTGCGCCTGGGTGATGATCTGGTGATTGAGGCCAAAAAGCGCGGAGATGGTGCCGAAGGTGAGCCCGGTGGACATCATCAAAGTGTAGTACGTGCCGGACTTGCCTTCATAACGATGCGCGCGGACCGCCGGAAACACAACGACAGCCTTGGTAGACATCTTCGCCAGGAACAGGACCAGCATCGTCATGGGCGCGGCGATCAGCGCCGGCACCAGGACAAACGATCCGGCGCGAATGAAGTAGAACGGCGTCAGCAGCCCGAAGGTGAGCGTCCGCAGGCGGCGGATGAGCAAGTGGTCCTTGCCCACCGTCCCCGCCAGCACCATGCCGATCATGTAGGCAGGCAGGACTGCTTCGCTGCCAGCCCAGACGGCAAGTCCTCCCATGCCAAACAGAACAAAGAGAATGTACTTGGTTTCGATCTCTGAGACGCGCCCGCCGTATCTCTTGAAAAACCGCGTCGTAAGAAAGGGCAGAATCACGAAGGCCACAACGGAAACCACGACAAAGAGCAGCGTCTTGATGGTGAACGGAGAGAAGATCAATCCCAGCGCAACCACGGTTCCGATGTCATTGATGAAGCACGCGGCTAAGATCGATTTGCCGTAGTCGGTAACGTTGAAGCCAAGCTCCAGCATCACCGCATAAACCACGGCCACCGAGGTTGTGGAAAGTGCGACGCCGCAGAGCCAACTGGACATCACGGACCAGTGAAGCACGTAATGCGCGACGGCCGTGCAACCGAGAAATGGGCCGAAGAATCCCGCCAGCCCGATGACCGAT